>JAUIEA010000117.1 GCA_030429045.1 Bacteroidia bacterium
TGGATCACTATGTCTACTTCAAGGTAGAACAGGACAAGTATCAAATTCGGGAAGCCACGTTGCAGGAAGTCAATGACTGGTTTGATGATCTTCGGCCCGACCAGGAACAAATCCCCGAGTTAAACCTGGATCATACCACCATTTTACCGTTAGACTCCATTTCCTTTGGTATGTACGATGGCTATGGCAGCAAATGTACAAATGTCGCGGTGATGCGCACTTTTGGTTTCCCGGAGGGAACCATCCCCGATGGCTTTGGCATTCCATTCTACTTCTACCAGGAATTCATGCAGTACAACCACTTCTTTGATGCTGCCCTGGAGATGATGAACGAGCCGGAATTTCAAACGGACAGATCCGTTCGCGATGAACGCCTGAATGACTTCAGGAAATCCATCAGGGATGGAGACATGCCCACCTGGATGCTTTACGCCCTGGATGGCATGCACCAGGCTTTCCCGGAGGGCACCTCCGTCCGGTGTCGATCGAGTACAAATAACGAAGACCTTCCCGGCTTCAACGGGGCGGGATTATACACATCCAAAACACAGCATCCCGATGAAGGGCATATTTCAAAATCTATCAAACAGGTGTATGCCAGCTTGTGGAATCTCCGAGCCTTCGAAGAACGGGAGTTTAACCGGGTCAATCACTTCATCACTTCCATGGGTGTCCTTTGTCATCCAAACTATACCGATGAAAAAGCCAATGGGGTCGGAGTAACCACTGATCCGATCTACAACACAACCAATACCTTCTACCTCAATACCCAGGCAGGTGAAGAATTAGTTACCAATCCGGAAAACACGGATGTTCCGGAGGAGATTCTCCTGGACAAGACATCGGTCAGCTCGACAGACTATATCATTATTCAGCGATCCAACCTCATCCCCAGTGACTCCCTGATCATGAACGAAGTCTACCTGGATCAGATCCGAGACTATCTGACGGTCATTCACGATGAATTTGAAACGCTTTATCAAGCCCATGACAATGCCACATTTGCGATGGACATCGAATACAAGATCACCAGCGATGACCGCCTCATTGTCAAGCAAGCGCGTCCCTGGGTATCCTTTGTCCCGAACAAGGATTCGACGGATGTATCAATGAAAGCTCCCGGGTTACATTTAAGTCCCAACCCCGCTCTGGACAGGATCACCGTAGAGTGCATCCAGTGCTTTATTTCAACAATGCACCTGTTTAGTATCGATGGCAGACTGATCCACCAGGTTGACCTGGTCCCCAAGGAATATCAGAAAACCGAACTTGCCGTGGAGCACCTGCCGACTGGCATCTATGTCATCAGTGCCACATCCACCTCGATGGGGAAACACTATGCGGAGAAGTTTATCAAGAAATAGCCTGCAGTGAAAGCGGCTGAACAATCCTGCGGACGTTCTGAAATAGCAACATTGCGGAAAAGGAATTGAACAATTTGGACCAGGTCCGGACAGGTCTTTCTAGCATGAGGTATTGCCCTCATTCCCTGCATTTGGCCATTGGACCTCATGATCGTTCCTATACACAACAGCAAGAATCCGGGTAGGCCTTGTCCCCGAATCCACCTTCGCCAGAACACCTATATTCGTGGGGAAACGGATACTTGGCACCTGATTATAAAGATCGCAGAATGACACCGCATATCAAACTCGTGGAGATCATCCTTTATGTCAGGGACCAGGAAGCCAGTCGCCTCTTTTATCAGAAGATTTTCCGTCGGGAGGCGGATCTCCATGTGCCCGGCATGACCGAGTTCAACCTGTCTGCCACATGCAAAGTCGGCCTGATGCCCAATCAAGGCATCGCTAAAATACTGGCCAGTAAAACCCCACACCCGGACACCGGACATGGCATCCCGCGATGTGAACTCTATCTATACGTAGACGATCTACGGATCGAATTTGAAAACGCCGTCAATAGTGGGGCTACATTGATCAGCCCCATCCTCCAGCGAGATTGGGGCGACAAGGTTTGCTATTTCGCTGACCCGGACCATCACATCATTGCATTCGCCGAAAAACAGAACATACTTCACCCTGAACGCTGACTCACTTGTCTGAAATGATCCATAATCCGGATGCGTCCCGTGCTGCAATATAAAAGAACCGTAAACCCGTCCTGATCCAGGATAGCACCCTACCGATAAATAACCCCATGTATAAGCCATACCTGCACATCCTCACCCTTCTTCTGACCGTCAACAGCGGCCTGATCGCCACCAATTATTATATAGATGCAGAAGATGGTCTAGACAGCAACAGTGGCCAGACCATCCTGGATCCCTGGAACAGTCTGGACAACGTAAACAACTTCACCTTCCTGCCCGGGGATAGTATTCTATTCAAAAAAAGTGGCATCTGGACAGGAGGGTTGGATATTTACAGCGCCGGCGCTCCCGGGAATCCCATCGTATTTTCTTCATACGGCACCGGGGCAAAGCCCTTGATCCATGGGAACGGTTTGGTCCAGTCCACCATCTTCATTCGCAACAGTGCCAGCTATATCGTTGTGGACGGATTCGCGGTGACTAATCATGATGGCCTCGATATCCTTGATGGTGCCGAAGGCCTTCGCTGTGGCATTCAAATTGGTGAATGGAGTGGCTCACTACTGCAAGTGAACATCTTGAACAATGAGGTTTATTTCATTGAAGGATGCAGCAATCATCCGACCGTGGGGCCGCCACGAGGTTCAACCCTGGATCCCGATGAATATAATCAGTACCAGAACGCCGGTATTTTTTGTCATGCCACGTATATGGATTCCCTGACCATCTCTGGCAACTATGTCCACGACTGTACCTGCACCGGCATCTTTGCCTTTCAATTTGAAACAGCGACGAAGCTGTTGATCCGCCAAAACTCCGTATACAACAGTGGATCTGATGGGATAGTGGTACTCAATGCAAAGGGGCCCCTGGTCGAATTAAATGCCTCCATCAATGCAGGCAATAACAGCGGAACTGCCCCCAGACAACCAGGTGAGATCGGGTACAACGGACTGGCAGTCGCCGGCATCTGGAGCTTTGGTTGCTCCGACCCGGTTTTTCAATACAATTATTGTGAAGGCACGAAACGCATCACCTGGGATGGCCAGGCGTGGGACTTTGATCACAAGACCACAGGCAATGCAGTGTATCAATACAACTACAGCCGGGACAATGAAGGTGGATTCAATTTGGGTGGTTTGCCACATCAGGTTTTCCGATATAATATCAGCTATAATGATGGTGCCAAACAAGGCAATGGGCAATACTTCTTTAATGGCGGTCCATCCTATTTCAATAATGTGTTCTACCGCACCGATGGCCAGTCATTTTTATTAAATGAGGAGGAACCACAGGTTTTTCAAAACAATATATTCTTCACAGAGGCGACAGAAAATACAAGCTATCAGGACACCTTCCACCAGTTGAGTCATAATTGCTTTTACGGTCATACTCCGCTCTACTTCGGTGAAAATCCGGTACTGGAAGATCCGCAGTTCATAGATCCGTACACTCCCGGAACAATACTGCCCGGGGTGATCTTTACCAAGGCCGAATTGCGCGAAGCTGCCCAGGGGTTTCAGGTCAAGCCCAGCTCTGCTTGCATTGATGCCGGATCACCGATAGCCAATTATACCGGCGATGATTTCTGGGGGAATGCACTCCTGGAAGCACAGGTCGATATTGGTGCGCATGAGTTTACGGACGTGCAAACCGGATTGGCAGCATTTGATCATGAATCTAGCCTGTATATTTATCCCAATCCGGCCCAAACAGTTTTCACCATTAATATTGATCCGAAGATTCACCTTGCTCCTTCAACCCTTGTGCTTACGTTGTACAATAGCCTGGGGGCCGCCGTTCGCAAAGTTGTTGTGGATCGACATGAATTTGCGATCGACCGAGGTTTTCTTCCTGATGGGATCTATTTTTATTCCCTGGACCACGGAAACGGAATATCCATGACAGGAAAATTGATTCTACAGTAAGCTAGTCGGATCATCTCTTGACAGTCAACATGTTCATTTATCGGATGGCTCCGGATCAGGTCGAATCTTGATTTCCCCGTTTCTTCGATTTTACTTCACGTATTTCTACAACCAACCTGCTAATGCGCTATTTCATACACCTCGGATTTGACGGGAGCAACTACAGTGGTTGGCAGAAACAGGAGAACACCCTGGCGACTGTCCAGGAAGTAGTCGAGCAAACCCTCTTCCAGCTGTTTAAAAAAGACATTGTCGTCTATGGCTGTGGGCGCACCGATGCCGGTGTACATGCCAGCCAGTATATCCTGCATATCAACCTGGACAATCCGCCCTCCTTTGACCTGAAGTATCGGCTGAATAAAAACCTCCCGGATGACATCGCAATCTTTGAAGTAATAGAAGTCAACGAGGATCAACACGCCCGATATGATGCCGTTGCCCGGACCTACGATTATTTTATCCACTGGAAAAAAGATCCGGTCCTCATTCGATACAGCAACTTCTACGAAGACCTGACCCTGGATATCGACCTCATGAAAAAAGCAGCAGCCTTGATCCAGGCCACCACGGATTGCAAACCATTGTGCAAGCAACCGGACCTCTACGACAACACCATTTGCCAGATCAGCGACTGCGCCCTGTTTATCAATGAAAAAGAGGGGCGCATGCGCATCACCATCACCAGCAACCGATTTCTGAGGGGCATGGTCCGATACTGTGTGTTCTTTCTCGTCAAGGTGGGCAGTGGCGAGATGACCCTGGACGAGTTTGCCGCCATACTGCAACAGGATAAAGAATTGACCCAAAAACAGCCTGCCCTGCCACATGGTCTCTTTTTAAGCAAAGTGACCTATCCCTATGTGACCTTTGAGGAGACTCATCATTTGATTCGGATGTTGAAGTCCGGATTGGCATAAATCATGTCTCCCCTTAGTCCACACTCTCGGCTACACAACTATTGATATTGGTTTGGCGATGATGCGGCATTTCACTCAATGGCTTTGACGAGGATAAGTTGACTAAAGGGTTTATTGTATACCGGGTCTGGCTTCCCTCAAGGCCTCCCTCACGCATTGCCTTTACTTTCCTGATCTCTTCAACCCCTTCAGGGTTGAAAGCTGTAGAAATCCAAACCCCGGATTCCATCCGGGGCTATTGTCTTGAACCCCTTCAGGGTTCAGTGCACTCAACGAACGCCGAATACCGAATCCAGCCAATGGCGAGATGGCGAATCATCTGGGTGCCAAATGCCATTTCGAAAACGTACTTCTTCACACCTGGTCTGGCTATGGATTATTGCGCCCCTTCAGGGCTTACAAAACAGGGTCACTTTATGGTCGGGCGATGCCCGACCCTGAGATATGGCGCCCCTTCAGGGCTTGCCATTCTGAAATATATTCATACGCCGAAATACCGAATTCCGAAAATGCTACATTGTCTAAATCACAGATGTCCGCAGATTGCCAGAAATACGGATTTTGTTGCGGTCCTCGGTCCTCGGTCCTCATCCCTGATCCCCCATCCCTGATCCCTCGGCCCTGATTCCTCATTCTTCATTGCACAGGTCTATGGTCGTTCCTTCGAAATAACCCAATAACGAAATAACTCAATAACACCGAACACTGCAATTGTCTGCATCAGGATTTTCAGGATTTTAGGATGAACAGGATGGGGTGAACGACGAGCCTCCCGAACAACCGAAATCCGAATACCGAATACCGCTTTTTGTCAGAATCACAGATGTCCATTGATGAACGGATGACATATATTTTTTGCGGTCCTCGGTCCCCATCCCTCATTTCATTGGCCTACCCTCCTCCCTTCGAAATTTTAACTGCCGCAGGCAGTATCGAAATCACGCCATAACGCAGAATGCGGTGTTGAAAACCCACTTCTTCACACCTGGTCTGGCTATGGATTATTGCGCCCCTTCAGGGCTTTTCAAACAGGATCACCATACGGTCGGGCGATGCCCGACCCTGAGATATTGCGCCCCTTCAGGGCTTGCCATTCTGGGGTTCATTCTTCGTCAAAATGACGAATTCCTACATCGTTGCATTGTCAGAATCACGGATGTCCACAGATGAACGGATGATCCAGATTTTATTGCGATCCTGATCCCTAGGCCCTGATTCCTCATTCTTCATTGCACAGGTCTATGGTCGTTCCTTCGAAATAACCCAATAACGAAATAACTCAATAACACCGAACACTGCAATTGTCTGCATCAGGATTTTCAGGATTTTAGGCTGAACAGGATGGGGTGAACGACGAGCCTCCCGAACAACCAAATACCGAATACCGCTTTTTGTCAGAATCACGGATATCCACGGATGAACGGATGACACAGATTTTTTGCGGTCTTCGGCCCCCATCCCTCATTTCATTGGCCTACCCTCCTCCCTTCGAAATTTTAACTGCCGCAGGCAGTAACGAAATCCTGACTGCCGCAGGCAGTATCGAAATCACACTATAACCTCCTTCACTCATAACCTCCTTCCCTCATAACCTCATAACCTCACATCCTCCAAACTCCCCCGCTGTTCAGCGCCTCGAATAACCGCAATCACCACCCCTGTTGACAATTGTCATGTTTCAAGACTGGTAACCAGGGTAGCTTGGATTTCGATTATCCGGAGTCCTCGAGCCTCCATTGGAAACATTAAAATACCGACGCTATGTTGATCGAAATCGCCAGAACAACTCTCGAGCAAGCCGATATCTATTTTGAGCATGCCCGCGAAGAAGCGGCCCGACCCGAAGAGGATGTCATCCCCTACAGCGTATGCCGCCATGCCTATAAGGCTGTATCCCACTATCTGACCGGCTACCTCCAGCACCACGGAAAGCATATCACCACCACCCTGTCCCTGAACGAGCTGCTGGATGAATGCAGAAAGGTGGATCCACAATTCAACGATCTGGATTGCTCCCTGATGAACACAAAAGATCCGGAAGAGTGGATGAATATGGGCGTGATGAAGCAATATTTCAATCTGGCCAAGGAGACCAGGAATTTGGTGACGGACACTCCACCGGCCTGAATCCTGCAGGATGTCCACGCCCTTCCTCACCGATCATCACCACTCCCCCATCGCAACAGCACCCTGTTGCCTGTCCTGTCGGCATGACCGGCAGAAACCCATTGCACAGAAGACCATAAAACAGGGGGCAGCCTCGCGGCTCCACCCTGTTTCGCACCCCTAGATACCCAGTTGTATGAAACTCTTAAACAAGATCATGGGCAAGCAAGAAGAAACCGTCAAATACCCCGGTGTACGCGCCGCTATGGATGGCAATACCGTGGTGATCATGTGCGAACGTGAATCGTCCGATGCAGCCGGCGCCTACCCCATCACCCCCTCTACCCAGATGGGTGAATACTGGGCCGAAGAGGCCGCCAAAGGACATCTGAATATATCCGACCGCCCCCTGATCTTCATCGAACCCGAAGGAGAGCACGCCGCTGCCGCGGTGACTGCCGGACTGTCCATGACCGGTCTCCGCTCCGCGAATTTCTCTTCAGGGCAGGGGATCGCCTATATGCACGAATCCCTCTATGCCGCCGTGGGAAAACGACTGACCTATGTGCTGAATATCGGCGCCAGGGCCATGACCAAGTCCACACTGAACGTACACGCCGGTCACGATGACTACCATGCCATCGACGATACCGGATTCTTCCAGCTCTTCGCCCGCAACGCCCAGCACGCCGCCGACTTCAATATCATTGCCCACAAAGTCGCCGAACTGGCCCTGACCCCCGGCATCGTCGCCCAGGATGGCTTCCTGACCACCCACCTCATCGAATCACTCCGGGTGCCGGAGCGAGCGCTCATTAAAGAATTCCTCGGCCGACCCGACGATATCATCGATACACCTACACCGTCCCAGCGGATCATCTATGGCGACAAGCGGCGCCGCATTCCAGAACTGTGGGATGTCGACAATCCCCTGATGGCCGGTATCGTCCAGAACCAGGATTCCTATATGCAGAGCGTGGCCGCCCAGCGTCCGTATTTCTTCGATCATATCCAGGCCCTTACGGACCAGGCCTTTGCGGATTTTGCCGGCCTGACCGGACGAGAATATGCCCGCGTCATGACTTATCTGGCCGAAGACGCAGACTACCTGATCCTCGGCCAGGGTAGCCTCATCCCCAGCGCAGAAGTGGTAGCCGACTACCTGCGCAAGACCAGAAAGATCAAGGTGGGTGTGGTCGACCTGACCATGTTCCGCCCCTTCCCTTCCGATCTGATCAGCCGCATCCTGAAAGGCAAAAAAGGCGTGGCCATCCTGGAACGCCTCGATCAACCTCTGGCCTCCGACCTGCCCATCGCCCGTGAAGTCCGGGCCACTGTAGCCAAGTGCATGGAGAACGGTTCGGTCAAGAAGGACAAGCCCTATCCCGACCTGGAAAGCTATTCCTCCGCCGACCTGCCCGCCATCTACTCCGGATCCTTCGGCATGGGAAGTCGTGACCTCCAGCCGGAAGGCATCATCGGCGCCATCGAGAATATGCTCCCCGATGGCAAGCACAAAAAACTGTTCTACCTCTCCATCGACTTTATCCGGGAAGAAGCCATCACCCCCAAGCAGAAAGGCTATCAGGAAAATATCGTGGATGCCTATCCCCACATCAAGGACCTGGCCATCCGCGGTTCGGAGAATCCGAACCTCATGCCCAAGGATGCCATCACCGTCCGCTTCCACTCCGTGGGCGGCTGGGGGGCCATCACCACGGGGAAGAACCTGGCCATGACCCTGTTCGACCTCCTGGATTACCATATCAAGGCCAACCCCAAATACGGATCAGAGAAAAAAGGTCAGCCGACCACCTATTACCTCGCCGCAGCTCCGGAACCCATCCGGGTGAATTGCGAGTATTTCTTTGTCGATGTCGTCCTCAGCCCCGATCCGAATGTGCTCAAGCATACCAATGCCCTGGCCGGATTGAAGAAGGGCGGAACCTTTATCATCCAGAGCGAACGACCGAAAGCCGAAGAGGTCTGGGCCGATATCCCCAGGCACTACCAGCAATTCATCGTCGACAACCAGATCCATATCCACTATATCGATGGATTCAAGATCGCCCGCGAGGAAGCTACTGATCCCGAACTGCAATTGCGCATGCAGGGTATCGCCTTCCAGGGGGCCTTTTTTGCCGCTTCGCCGGTAATGAAACAGGCCGGCCTTACCCAGGCCACCCTGCTGAAAGCCATCGAAGACCAGCTCCAGCACAAGTTTGGTGGAAAGGGTCAGCGCGTGGTCGATGACAATATGCGCGTGGTGAAACGCGGATTCGATGAGATCCGCGAGATCCCTGACAGCGTGAAGGTCGTCGGGGCAACCAGCGGAGAGAAGACCAACGGTCAGATGATCCCGCCCATCCCCACCGTGCTGAAGCATATCCCCCAAAGCGAATCCGCATTGAGCGATATCCACCGTTTCTGGGAACAGACCGGTAATTTCTACCAGCGCGGCATGGGCAATGACAACCTCACCGATCCATTTATCGGATTGAGTGTGATGCCTGCGGCATCATCCCTGTTCAGGGACATGACCGGTATCCGCTTTGAACACCCGGAATGGATCCCCAATAACTGTACGGCCTGTGGTGACTGTTACACCATCTGTCCCGATACCGCCATCCCCGGACTGGTCAGTGAACTATCTGCCGTCCTCAATACCGTAGTGGATCGCGTGAAGAAGTCCCACGGCAGCGTCGAGCAACTGCCCGGCGCCGTCCGGAAAATGGAAGGCAAGGTGCGCGAGCTCTTCAATGGCGAGCGCAACGGAGCCACGGTGAACAACTACATCCAGGATGCCATCGATGCGATGATCGAGGAGAGTGGCCATGATGCTACCCTGGAAAAGGAATTTACCTGGTTCAGGGAAGAGCTTGGCGAATTCGACTTCGCCCTCACCCGGCCCTACTTCGACCTGCACGAAAAGAACAAACCCGGCAGTGGCGGACTGTTCAGCATTACCATCAACCCCACCACCTGTAAGGGCTGCATGGAATGTGTAGAAGTCTGTAACGACGATGCCCTGCGCCCGGTCAAGCAAACGGAAGAATCCGTGGCCACCATGCGCAAGGAGTGGGACCTCTGGTCCGACCTTCCTACCACGCCGGAGCAATACAACCGGATCGATGACCTGGAGGAAAAGATCGGCGCCCTCCAGACCATCCTGCTCAACAAGGAGGCCTACCTCAGCTTTGCCAGCGGAGATGGTGCCTGCCTCGGTTGCTCTGAAAAATCGGTGGTCCACCTCTTTGTGGCAACCGTAGAATCCCTCATGCAACCCCGGGTCAAAAAGCATGTAGCTCATCTGGACTCGCTCTGCGACCGGCTGGAAAAACATATCCAGAACAAGCTGATGAGTGCCGTGAATGTCGCGGATGCCGAAGCCATGTCCAGGATCATTGCCGAAACCCACGACCATGACCTGACCATGTCCGAACTCACCCAGCGCATGGAAAAAGAGAAGGGCAGCGAACCCATCGACCAGGACTGGTTGCGGGAAATGACCCAACTGCTGGCCAGACTCAAGCAGCTGAAATGGAAATATTCCAATGGCACTACCGGCTCCGGACGCGCCAACATGGGTATGTGTAATGCCACCGGTTGCACCTCCGTCTGGGGGAGCACCTGGCCGTACAACCCCTACCCCTTCCCCTGGGCGAATCACCTCTTCCAGGATTCTACCTCCATGGCCATGGGTATTTTCGAAGGCCATATGGCCAAGATGGCCGAAGGCTTCCGGGCTATCCGACGAGCCGAAATGGAACTCGACGGCAGCTATAACGGCTCCGAACACGATTCCTTCTTCACCTACTTCAACTGGCAGCAGTTCACCGATGAAGAATGGCTGCTCTGCCCACCCGTGGTGGCACTGGGAGGTGATGGCGCCATGTACGACATCGGCTTCCAGAACCTGTCCCGCCTGATGGCCTCCGGCAAACCGGTCAAGGTGATCGTGGTGGACACCCAGGTGTACAGTAACACCGGTGGCCAGGCCTGTACCTCCGGCTTTATCGGACAGATATCCGACATGGCCCAGTACGGCAAGGTCTGGCAGGGGAAATCCGAAAAGCGCAAGGAGATCGGACTGATCGCCATGGCACACCGCACCACCTACGTCCTGCAGGGTACCCTGGCGAATACCAGCCATATGATCGAAGGGTTTATCGATGGATTGATGACCCGGCGACCCGCCCTGTTCAATCTCTATACCACCTGTCAGCCCGAACACGGCGTGGGTGACGATATGGGCGCCCACCAGGCCAAGCTGGCCGTCGAATCCAGGGCCTACCCCATTTTCAAGTACAACCCTGATAATGGCACGACCGCTGCCGAATGTTTTGACATCGACGGCAACCCCGCCATGGACAGCCTGTGGCCCACTTACGCCCTGAAGTACATGGAGAATGGCCGGGAAAAAAGCATGGATGTCGCCATGACCTTCGCTGATTTTGCCATCACGGAAGCCCGCTTCCGCAAGCATTTCAGAAAGGCACCGCGCGACACCTGGAACGAAAACATGATCCCGCTGGTCGATTTCCTCGAACTGGATGTCGATGCCCGGGAAGGCAAGTTCCCCTTCATCTGGGTGGTAGATCGCAAGCAGCAACTGAGCCGTGTCCTGGTCGCCAGGAAGATTGTGGAATCCTGCGAGGAGCGCCGCGACTTCTGGATCATGCTGCGGGACATCGCCGGGGTCAAACCCCAGGAAGAAAAGACGGAAGATGTCGAAAGCCGGATCCGCGCAGAGGTGGTGGGCAAGATCGCCCAGGGTCTGATGCAACTGGCCGGAGACAAAGGCAATGGCATTGTCGAACTGGCCACTGCACCGGCACCGCCAACGGCAGGCCCGAATGACCAGCCCCAGGCGGTCGCCTCGGTATTGAGCCCCTGGCTTGAGACCGAATCTTGCACCTCCTGTGACGAATGCATCAAGATCAATCCGAACATCTTTGAATACAACGCAGACAAGAAGGCCTTTATCAAAAACCCGGATGGCGGTCCCTACCGCGATCTGGTGAAGGCCGCCGAGAAATGCACCGCGCAGGTCATCCATCCCGGCCTCCCGATCGATCCCAATGAGAAGGATGCCGACAAGTGGATCCAGCGCGGTGAGAAGTTTAATTAGTGTGGTGTCGAAAGGCCGGGTAGTTGTAGGGAAATCAGAAGTATAAAATCGTTATGACCATTTTCAATCTGGGAAAAAAGACGTTCAG
>JAUIEA010000248.1 GCA_030429045.1 Bacteroidia bacterium
AGGATCGGGTGTTGATCACCGGCATCGGCGGGGGAGTGGCTCTGTGGGCCATGCAATTTGCCCTGGCCGCCGGTGCAGAAGTGTGGGTCACCTCAGGAAGTGAGGCGAAGATCGAAAAGGCCATCCGACTGGGGGCAAAAGGAGGTTACCTCTATCATGATCCGAATTGGACCGAAATAGCAAAAAAACAGGAACCTGTCGATCTGGTGATCGATGGGGCAGGTGGGGCCGGCATTCCCCAGATCATGAAGATCTGTGCACCCGGGGCGCGGATCGTTTGTTATGGAGGCACGACGGGGTCCATTCCCAAATTGAGTCCGCAACTCCTGTTCTGGAAACAACTTCATCTCATCGGTTCCACCATGGGAAGCCCGGACGATTTCAGGGAAATGATCCGCTTCATCGGTGAGCATCGGATCATTCCTGTGGTGGACAGGGTGTTCCCACTGGAAGCTGGTGAAGATGCCTATGCCCGTATGGCTGACGGAAGCCAGTTCGGCAAGATCCTCCTACAGATCCCCGTCTGATGAAGATCGGCTTGCTTTCGGACACCCACAGTTATCTGGGGGAGGAAATCCTGGAAATTCTCAGGGACTGTCAGGAGATCTGGCATGCCGGAGATCTCGGATCGATGACCGTCCTGGAGACCCTCGAGGAGTTGAAACCGGTGCGAGCCGTCTACGGCAATATCGACGATCATCGGGTCAGAGCGGCCCTGGTACAGGATCTGGTCTTTGAAGTCGAAGGTCTCAAAGTGGTGATGACCCACATCGGTGGGTATCCGAAAAGCTACAACGGTCATGCCCGTGCATTGATAAATCAGCACTCTCCGGACCTGTTCATTTGCGGGCATTCCCATATTCTGAAAGTGATGCAGGACCCACTGACCAAACACCTGCATATGAACCCCGGCGCAGCGGGTCATCACGGGTTTCACGTGATCCGGACCATGCTAACCTTCCACATCATCCAGGGACAGATCAGCGACCTGGCGGTCGTCGAATTTGGACGCCGAGGTCGAATATGAGTGGTCTGCTATCTGGTGGATTCCAGGGCCGAAATGAAATCCGAAGTCAGGTCTGAAATCCCTTCCAGACCCACGGATACGCGGATCAGGCCACTTGTAATCCCCTGAGATTCTCTGATCTCCGCCGGGATCTTGAGGTGAGATGATGTAGCCGGATGGAGGACCAGTGTATCGACATCACCCAGGGTCGGGGCCAGACTGGCGAGTTCCAGTGCATTCATCACCTGCAAGGCGCGATCCTGTCCGCCTCTGACTTCAAAACTGAGCATGCCTCCGTATCCCGACATCTGTCGGGAAGCCAATGCATGGGAAGGGTGGTCGGGCAATCCAGGATAGTTGACCAGGATGACGTCCTCGTGTTTGTCCAATGCATGAGCCAGAGCCTGTGCATTGCTGCAATGGCGGTCCATCCGAAGGGGCAGGGTTCGCAAGCCATTTGCCACCAGCCAGGCATCAAAAGGATTGCAGGTGGCGCCAGTGAGCTTCAGGACCGTCCAGAACCGTTCCCTCATGAAATCCACATCGCGTCCGAGCACCAGACCGGCAATGCCTGTCCCGTGCCCGTTGAGGTACTTTGTAGTAGAATGGACCACGAAGTCGACACCCATCTGAAAGGGCCGCTGCAGATACGGCGTTGAAAACGTGTTGTCGACGATGGTTTTGACTTGATGGCGCCTGGCGAGATCGCTCATAGCTCTCAGATCCAGGCAGGACAACGTCGGGTTGGTCGGTGTTTCCAGGTAGATGGCCCGGATGGATCGATCAGCTGTCAGCAGGGACTCCACTTGTTCCAGATCGGCCAGATCCGTAAACACCGTTTCGATGCCCATGCCCTGTACCACCTTGGTGAGAAGTTCGGTGGTCCCCCCGTACAGGTTGGCCTGGGTGACCACCTTATCGCCCGCTTGCAGGAGACTGACCAGGATCATATGAATGGCGGACATCCCGGAGCTGGTCATATAACCCTGGATTTCCTCATCTGAACCGAATCCTTCCAGGGCTTCTAGTCGCCGGGTCACCGCCTCAATGGTCGGATTGCCATATCGGCTGTATACAAATCCATCCTGTTTGCCCGTAAAAATGTCGATCCCCTGTTCGATGGTATCGAACGAGAAGGACGAGCTTAG
>JAUIEA010000118.1 GCA_030429045.1 Bacteroidia bacterium
GGGCGCCTCGTCTCGACGGACCGCCTGACACGTTTCTTCCGCCGAAAGGCGTTCCGCCGGCCGTCTCCGACGAGGGCGGCGCCGGGGCGATGCTCCCGGGCGATCATCTTCAGGATCTCCTCGTAATAGGCGGGTTCGGAATGCAAATTGGCATCCTGCATATCAAAGATGAGGATGGGGATGATCGCTTCGCTCCGAAAATATTCAAAGTACACCTTCTGGATCTCCCGCAGATATTCGGATTTGATCTGCAATTCGTAGGAACGCCCTCGTTTGGCGATCTGCTCCTGTAGGATGTCAATCGGGCGATGCAGGTAAATGATCAGATCCGGCTTGGGCAGACTGACTTCCAGGGTCTGGTAGAGTCTCTGGAAGATCCGGAATTCATCCGGTGGGAGATTGTTTCGGGCAAAGAGTAACGTCTTGACAAAGGTATAGTCGGCGATATGGAAATTATAGAACAGGTCCTGCTGGGTACCCAGGGCCTGGAGTTGCTTGTACCGCTCGGTCATAAAGAACAACTCCAGGGGGAACCCGTACCGTTGTGCATCTTCATAGAAATAGGGGAGGAAGGGGTTGTCTGCAAATTGCTCCAGGATTAAATTACACTCATAATCCCTAGCCATCATCTCAGACAAGGTGGTCTTGCCTGAACCAATATTGCCTTCTATGGCAACATATGAATAGGGGATGTCAGGGTGTTTCATTGATCTTCTTCCAATAGACAAACTTCCAGCTCTACCTGGTTGGCCATATACAATTCCTCAACGGTCTGCGTGGTGCCGGGCAAACAGAGGTCGCCTGCGATTTCCATCAGGGGTATGAGCACGAAGTTACGAACTGTGATTCGGGGATGAGGGATTTCCAGGTCGGATTCTGATACGATTTCTCGGCCGTAGATCAGGATATCCAGATCGATGGTCCGCGGGCCGTATTGGACCAGCCGTTCACGCTCCATTTCAGTTTCGATAGCCATGAGTTCACGGAGAAGGGCTCGGGGCAGTAGAGTGCTTTTTATACCGACGACCTGATTGTAGAACCAGGGCTGGTCCGACTTTCCCCAGGGTTCTGATGCATAGATGGAAGAGGCCAGTTCGATCGAGCCCACCCTGTCCCGGATGAGGGTTCGTGCGCGTTCAAGATGGTGTTTCCGATCGCCCAGGTTGCTTCCCAATCCAAGGAATATCAAGTGGTCCATAGCGTCGATGTGCATGAATTCGCATTGTCCTGGATCACGGATTGTCCGGATAGTGGTTCCCAAACGTGATCTTTACATAGAATTGGTGCCATAGTCGACCCAAGTATACAGAAAATGAAGGACCAGCTAGCCAATCAGGATCAGGAAATCAGGACGGTACCCGGGATATTTCTCTGGGCGGCCGCCCTGCGCTGTCTGGCCTGGTTGTCACCTCGACTGGCCAGCAAGCTGGCCGTGTTCCTGTTCACTGTGCCGGGACTCAAAGCCAGGCATTATCGTCAGGACCACCTGTTGGCCTCTGCGCAGCGATCCTGGGTCAGGGTGGACGGCAGGCAGATCCGGGTCTATCGGTGGGGAAAGGGAAAGAGACGGATCATCCTGCTCCATGGTTGGCAAAGCCGGGGAACGGCCCTTCGCTATGTGGTGTCTTCCTTTGTCGAACGGGGTCTTTCGGTCTATGCAATGGATGCACCCGGGCATGGGGAGTCATCCGGGTGGAGGACCAGCCTCGTGTCCTATGCCCATGCCATCAAGGCCGTGGATGCCGCCCATGGTCCTTTTGAAGGCGCGATCACGCATTCCTTCGGTGGGCGGGCATTGACCTTTGCCCTGGCTTATGTAGACCATCCCTGGCAGGTGAAGAATATTGTAATGTGGGCCGCCCCGAATGCCTATGAGGAGATCATGGATGCATTTATGAAGCGACTGCGCCTGCCCGCCAGGCTCAAGCCTCCAGTATTGGAACGGATGGCCAGAATGCTGGGCAGGCCGGTAGAGGAATCTGAGATCTTTTCCCTCGGGGAATTCCTCAAGGCCAGAATTCTGCTCATCCATGATGAGCAGGATAGTATCGTACCCATGTGGGAAGCAGAGCGTATCGCAGCCCGACTGCCCGGGGTCAGATTGATGAAGACCAGGGGATATGGCCATTTCCGTATGGCAAAGTCACCGGAGATCTGGGAAGCCAGCCGGCGGTTTCTCCTGAAAACCAACTTTTGAACATCGCCTGTGAGTCAGGTCACTCTTTCGGAAGAGCCTTGATGGCATCCAGGTAACGACTGACTTCTTTCCTGACCTCCGGTGCGAGGATCACCACCCCGATGATATTCGGGAAGACCATCGCAAAGATCATGGCATCGGAGAAATCCACGACAGCACCAAGGCTGGCAGATGCACCCACGATCACAAAGACCAGGAACAGCCCCTTGTAGATCAGCTCATTTTTCCGTGTCCGTCCAAACAGGTAGAGCCAGGATTGAAGGCCGTAATACGACCAGGAGATCATGGTGGAAAAGGCAAACAGGACCACCGCTATCGTCAGGATATAGGAAAAGTGTGGAATGACCGAATCAAAGGCCGTTGCTGTCAATGTGGCACCATTCAAACCGTCTCCTGCGCCATAGACCAGGAAGCCGCCATCAATATTGGTGATGACAATGACCAGAGCCGTCATGGTACAAACCAGGATGGTGTCAATGAAGGGTTCCATCAATGCAACCATACCCTCACTGGCCGGATACTTGGTTCGGACGGCAGAGTGTGCGATCGCGGCAGAACCGACCCCGGCCTCGTTGGAGAAGGCGGCCCGGCGGAAGCCCTGCACCAGTACACCGACAAAGCCTCCGGCTATGCCCACGGGCGTAAATGCACCATCAAAGATCAACCCGAAGGCAGTGGGGATTTCACTGAACTTGGCAAATAGGATGATCAATGCCGCCGCGACATAGATTCCGACCATGAAGGGCACGATCTTCTCTGTCCAGGCACCGATCCGTTTGATCCCGCCGATGATGACGATCCCCACCAGGATGGCAAAACAGATACCGATGATAAACCCGGCAGACCCGGAAGCGATACCGAATGTGCCGGTCAGCATTTCAGCAGCCTGGTTTGCCTGGAACATGTTGCCACCGCCGAAGGAGCCCCCGACGCACATGATGGCAAAAAACACGGCAAAGAATTTTCCGAGGCCGGCCAGTTTGTATTCCGCCAATCCTTTTTTCAGATAGTACATGGGCCCGCCATAGACAGTGCCATCCGGCCCGATATCCCTGTACTTGACACCGAGGGTACACTCGGCAAACTTGGAGGCCATTCCCAGAAACCCGGCGAGGATCATCCAGAAGGTCGCTCCCGGTCCACCAATGGCGATGGCGATCGCTACACCGGCAATATTCCCCAATCCGACCGTGGCAGAAAGAGCCGCGGTCAATGCCTGGAAATGACTGACTTCACCGACATGTCCCTCGATCCGGATGGTGTCCGGCTGGTCACCATCCACTATATTGATCTCAGAGGGCAATATTTCTGCGGCAGGTCCTTCAATGCCGGAATACTTTCCCCGAATGATATTCACTGAGGTCAGCAAGTGTCTCAGGTTGGGAAATTTGAAATAGAATGTGAAATAGGCCGCACCGGCGATCAGCACAATGAGCACGATCGGAACGGAGACCTCTGGCGACAGTGAAATGCTGTAAAAGATCACACCACTGATCGCATCTGTTGCCGGCTTGACAAAATCATTGATGCGTTCATCCAGGCCCTTGGCCATGGCCATTCCCGGGAAAAAGCAGGCTGTGATCAATAGCCAGAAACTCCTGTAGAATCCTCGTTCCATACGCTCGTGTTGTGTTAAATGTGAGGGAAAAGATACCCAATTATTGGAATTCTGGTGGATTGCTTTTCAGGGTGCAGGCCTTCGGCGACTTGCACAACCTGATCTCCTTTACCGGATACCGTTCGGGTGTAAAAAAGAATTTTTGACCAACCCCATAGGACCACCGGATGATCTTTGGCGGCTGTGTACAGGAGCCTGCCTATTCGGTCAGGGACATGCGGATTCGCCAATGGTGGGGGATCAGATTGTTGACCCGTCCGGGGATGACTTTTGCCCATCCGAGTCCATTGCCCTGATACGTAACCAGATATATCCCCTTGGGCAGATCAGGTGCCGGGATGGTCTCCTTTTTAAGAAACCGGAGCGCGTCCTCCCTTTCCAGTTCCATCCGGGGTATATCTGCATGTCGACTGGTGGATAATGCCAACGCGTGATCGGGTATAAATACGGTTGGCGTTTTCATTTTGCCGACAAGGAGACCCGACTGGACATCCAGGGGGCTGTGGATCAGGTCTGATGCAGATTGCTGAAGGGACGTGGGTATGGCGCGCCAGTTCTCCTGTCGGCCTTTGTACCAATCAAAATCATGGGTATGGATATAGGGCTCCAGGATATCGGGTGCTGCTGCTGAATGGCCCAGATGGCGGTTGCCATATCGGCCGGAGGCCCTGAGGGTGGCAGGGGCTCCCTCCCCGCTGTTTTTTCGGATCATACACATATACAACCCCTCTCCGGCCAGGCGATGCGGATAGCAACGGACACCGTGGTCTGAACGGACAATGCCCCAGGATTCCTCCAGGTCAGGGATGATTTCTGTGCAATCATGATCCTGCATCACCTGCTGGATCTGTGCTTCATTTTCCGCCCGATTGAAGGTGCAGGTAGAGTAGATCAAATGTCCGCCCGGTCGGAGCAGGGCCATGGCTTGCTGGAGAATGGCCTGCTGTCGCAGGGCACATTTTCGGACCAGTTCCTCTGACCATTGTTGCAGGGCGACCTCATCTTTCCGGATCATCCCTTCCCCGGAACAGGGGGCGTCGACCAGCAGCACATCAAATCGTGATGGATGTCTTCCGGCCAGTTCATCAGGAGTACATCGGCCAACGATCACGCGGGCATCTCCCCAGCGTGTCAGATTTTCGAATAGTACACCATGCCGATGTGGATGGATCTCGTTGGCCATCAGGTAGTCAGTCTCCTTCATCAGGGACAGGAGATGAGTCGCCTTGCCTCCGGGTGCAGCACACAGATCCAGAAAGCTGCGGGGTTCGGAGGTGGGCGGAAGGGCAGCCATAAAGGCCTCCAGGATCATGGATGAAGCCTCTTGTACATAGTAACATCCGGCGTGATAGAGCGGGTCCAGGGTAAAGACCGGTCGTTCTGCCAGGTATTCACCCAGGTCAGCCCATGGGACCGGACGGCCTTTCCTCGGGGTGGTCTCGCATTTCGCCGGATGATGACGCACAGACGTTGGAGACGGTTCGGTCAGTGTCGTTCGAAATGCATCAAATGCGTCACCCAGTTGGGCACGCATGGCTTGTTCAAAGGCTAGGGGGAGATCCATATGGCTAAGATAGGATGTCGGCGAGTGGGCCGCCTGAAGCGAATAGATCATCTACCCGCTTTGTCACCGTCGGGTCTTCGATGAGGGGTGGGGCATGATGCGGTTTTGTTCGGGCATCCAGGATGAGTGCGCCTTCACAACCCCAGTGTTTATCCCGGTAAAAGGACCTGACCCCGTGAATGTCATGGGATGGATTGGTCCGTGTGAAGGTGGTCCATAAGAAATTGGAGAGGTTGGCCGCCGCAAAGGATGCATCGTCCTGCAGGACGATCAGGGGAAAAGCAGAGAGATCTGCCGTTTCCAGGCGATCGGTCAGAGCGGCAAGTTGATCCTCCCGATCTGTGGATGAATAGGTTTGACCGGAGAGAGCAATGACCCCTGGCATGACCAGTCTGGCCTGGTTCCATGCTTCCGGGAGGGGAAGGGAGGGGAGTTCCCTGCCCAGCTGCCGGATAACCGGTCCCCGGGCGGCCATGACGACCTTGGAGCCGGCATTCCAGCCGGTGCCCGAATAATCCAGGGTATCGATGGTGGTCTGGGTCTGGAAGTGCAGGTCCCGGTCCCATCTGATCCGGGACAGGACGTGTTGAAAGAAGGGCCCTATCGGATGGCAGGTCAGGGTAGGGTGGTCTGATCCGTCAGTGATGATGAGGAACTTTGCCAGGGAGGTTTGTCCTTTCCCCAGGAGGTGATTGGCCTGGGTGAGGATCTCCTCCGGGACAGGTTCACGAAACGGCATATATCGCTCTGTACCCACAGCCAGCAGGAGTGGATGTACCCCGGAGTCGTCGACAGCGTGGACATCCCGGATCCCGGGAAATTCGCTGGGAAGCAGATCACCGACCAGGTCGTGGATGAGCCTGCCGAAAATGGAATCCTCCTGAGGCGGGCGGCCGACCACCGTGAAGTGCCAGATCGGGTCCTTGCGGTGATAGACGGTTTCCACCTCCATCACCGGAAAGTCATGACGCAAGCTGTAATACCCCAGGTGATCCCCAAAGGGCCCTTCGGGTTTCAACCCTTCTTTGCGGATGGTGCCGGTGATGCAGAAGTCCGCTTCGTTGGCCAGGAAGTGGCCATTGAGAAAGTGGTAGGGAAACCGATGGCCATTGAGCATGCCGGCAAAAGTCAGTTCAGACAGGCCTTCGGGCAGGGGCATGATGGCGGAGAATGCGTTGGCTGGCGGACCACCCACGCAGACCGTTGCCCGGAAGGGCTGGTCGGATTGATTGTATTGGGTATGGTGGATGCCGATACCCCTGTGCAGCTGGTAGTGCAGGCCGATCTCCTGGTTCATCTTGTACTCATTTCCGGACAGCTGGATCCGGTACATCCCCACGTTGGAGGACATGATCTGTTGACTGTCCGGGGGGAGGGTGACCACCTGGGGGAGGGTGACAAAGGCGCCGCCATCATCCGGCCAGCTTTTGATCATGGGCAATTGATCGATGGTGGTAGTCCCAAACCGGACCCTGGCCCGTTTGCTTTTTCGGGGCAACCCGTGGAGGGCAGCAAAAGGTGCCTTGCGATATCGCCACGGATGGCGCAAGATGGCCATGGGATCTCCTTTCAACTGGACGACCTGCTCGACCAGGGGAAAGGTATCCCGAAACAGGTATCGCGCCCGCTCATAGGTGCCATACAGATTGGACAGGGCCTTGAACGGGGAACCGATGACCCGGGTAAACAGGAGGGCTGGCCCTCCCGCTTCCTGTACCCGCCGGTGGATCTCGGCCATTTCCAGATGGGGATCCACAGGTTGATCGATCCGGACTAATTGTCCGGTGCGTTCCAGATCGTGAGCGGCGGCGGCGAGACTGCGGTATGACATACAAGGATAGTTTGAAACGCAACAAAGATATTCACCATGAGTTTGTAGATTTGCCCGCAACCACCCTATGAAACAATACCACGAGCTCCTGCGGCATATCCTGGATGCAGGAACAGACAAGTCAGATCGGACCGGAACGGGTACCAGGAGTGTATTTGGCTACCAGATGCACTTCGATCTGGCGGCCGGATTTCCGATGGTGACGACGAAGAAATTACATCTCAAGTCGATCATCTACGAATTGCTGTGGTTTTTAAAAGGGGATACCAATGTGGGGTATTTGCAGGAAAACGGGGTGCGGATCTGGAATGAGTGGGCGGATGAAGCCGGTGAGTTGGGTCCGGTTTATGGCAAGCAGTGGCGATCATGGGAAGGGGCCGATGGCCGGACTCATGATCAGATCAAGACCGCCCTGGACCTGATCCGGAACCAACCGGACTCCCGCCGGATCATTGTTTCTGCATGGAATGTGGGAGACCTGGAACAGATGGCATTGAGCCCCTGCCATTGCCTGTTTCAATTCTATGTGAGTAACGGAAAGTTGTCCTGTCAACTGTATCAGCGTTCAGCCGATGTTTTTCTGGGCGTTCCCTTCAATATCGCTTCCTATGCCCTGTTGACCATGATGATGGCCCAGGTTTGTGATCTGGAGCCAGGCGTGTTCGTCCATACCTTTGGTGACGTCCACCTCTATGCCAATCACCGGGAGCAGGCCGAGTTGCAACTGACCCGTTCATGCCGACCACTTCCAACGATGAAAATCAACCCGGACCAAAAAGATATTTTCTCATTTTCTTTCGAAGATTTTACACTTCAAAACTATGATCCGCACCCCCATATCAAAGCCGAAGTGGCCGTGTAACTATTTAGATAAAATCTAAATAGATCATCATCTTAACGTTTTGATTGGTGCTGCTTGGACCGGATTGTATTTTTGCCGTGACATTAAAATGACAATTCCCTCGTATGGTGAATAAGCGATTGATTATCAGCTCACTGCTTTCATTGGTCTTCCTTTTGACCTCCTTCGTCAGCTCGGCACAAGTGTCTGTCGAATCCGGAAAGCAGCTCTTCAAGGCCAATTGTGCCCAGTGTCACAATAGGAATATGAAGGATAATTTGACGGGTCCCGCCCTGGGTGGTGTATCCGAAAGATGGTCCGGACGAGAAGAATTGTTATACAGTTGGATTCGGAACAGCCAGGCAGTCGTCGCCTCCGGTGATCCGTATGCCGTGGATATGTACAATACCTGGAACAAGGTATTGATGAATCCATTTCCGAATCTGACCGATGACGAGATCGGGTCCATCCTCGCCTATGTAGAAGCGGTCTACACGGGTACAGAAGGTGGTCCGGTGGCAGCTGGAGATGCAGTGGCCGTCGTCGAGCAACCCAAAACCAACTATACCCTGATCTATGGTGTGCTGGCCTTGTTGCTGGCATTGATCGCCTTGATCCTGGCCCGGATCGTAGGTAATCTGGATCACATGCACAAGGTTGCTGCCGGAGATACCGAAGCAGCGCGTCCTTCGATCCGGCAGATCCTGACCTCGAAGTCAGTGATCGCATTTGTCATCTTCGCGGTCATCGTTCTGGGGGGCTATACCACCGTGAACAGTGCGATCTCCTGGGGCCGCCAGCAGAACTATCAACCCGAACAGCCGATCAAGTTTTCCCACGTGACCCACGCCGGCGTACACAAGATCGACTGTCAGTATTGCCATGATGGAGCACGCCGAAGCAAGCACAGTATCATCCCGGCAGCGAACACCTGTATGAATTGTCACCGCGCCATCAAGAAGGGTTCCACCTATGGCACTGCTGAGCTGACCAAGATTTTTGCCTCTGTTGGCTATGATCCCACGACGGATTCCTATATCGAGAACTATGACAAGATGGCCACAGAAGATATTGAGGCCATCTATAAGAAGTGGATCTCAGACAGTTATATCGCAGATAAGGAACTCGCCTCGCTGGATGCAAAGGGAGAGAAGGCGGTCAAGGATCAATGGAACAATCTGGTCAGTGCCCTGACGAGTGAACATGATCCCAAGATCGGTGGACCTATTGAATGGAACCGCATCCACAACCTGCCGGACCACGTCTACTTCAATCATGCCCAGCATGTGACCGTTGGTAAACTGGACTGTCAGCAGTGCCACGGAAAAGTGGAAGAAATGCCAGTGGTGAAACAGTACGCCACGCTGAGCATGGGGTGGTGCATTAACTGCCACCGGGAGACCGAAGTCAAATTCAAGGACAACGACTATTATAAATCGTATGAGAAATACCACCAGGAGTTGGCCTCCGGAAAACGGGATAAGGTCACGGTGGAAGATATTGGAGGTACTGAATGCCAAAAATGTCACTACTAATCGTCTCATCCGTCATCGCCAAATCAGCTAATCACCTTCTATGAAGCAGCCTAGTAAGGAAATGTGGGTTAGTGCCCAGGATCTTCGGAATGACCCGGAGCTTCTGGCCGCCGCAAACCGTGAATTTCCGGAAACCTCCATCGTCGAAGATCTTGGTAAGGAAGGAACCATGGACCGCTTGGAATCTTCCCGCCGTGATTTTCTCAAGTTTCTCGGATTCAGCCTTGGTGCCGCAACTGTCGCTGCCAGCTGCGAGATCCCGGTGAAGAAGGCCATACCTTATGTGATCAAACCGGACAGTATCGTTCCGGGTGTGGCATCCTATTATGCCAGCGCCTTTGTGGACGGTGGTGACTTTCTTCCTGTCCTGGTCAAAACCCGTGAGGGTCGTCCGATCAAGATCGAGGGAAACGCCATATCACCGATGACAGGTGGGGGGACCAGTGCCCGTGCACAGGCCTCGGTGCTCAGCCTCTATGACACGAACAGGCTCCAGTCTGCCGGCAAGGTAGAAGATGGTCGTGTCACCGCAATGAGCTGGGATGAATTGGACAAGGAGGTAAAGGCCAGCCTGGCCAAAGGCGGATCCATCCGCCTGGTTTCTCGGACAGTGATCAGCCCGAGTGCAAAAGCTGCCATTGCAGCCTTTTCCGCAAAATATCCGAACACGAACTGGGTCCAGTACGATCCGGTCTCCTGTTCAGCTCTCCTGGATGCCCAGGAAATGAGCTATGGCGTGAGGGCGGTGCCGTCCTATCACTTTGATCGTGCCGAGGTCATTGTCAGTTTTGATGCAGACTTCCTCGGTACCTGGATCTCGCCGGTCGAATATGCCCGTGCCTATAGCAAGGGCCGAAAAGTGACCGATACCAAGGCTGCCAGGATGTCTCGCCACTATCAGGTGGAGAGTTTCATGTCCCTGACAGGCTCGAATGCCGACCATCGTGTGATGGTCAAGCCATCCGAACAGGGTGCGGCCATAGCGGCACTCTATAACGCTGTCGCTTCTGCCACCGGAGCAGCCACCATCAGTGCGCCGGCATTGAATGACAAGGCCAAAAAGGCCATGACAAAAGTGGCAGGTGACCTGTTGAAAGCTGCGGGCAAAAGTCTGGTGGTGTGCGGTGTCAATAACCTGGCTGAACAAGTGCTGGTCGCCAGGATCAATGCGCTGCTGGGAAATGATGGCACGACTGTCACCCTGGATGATCACAGTTTACAGCGTCAGGGAAGCGACCAGGACCTGGCTGGCCTGATCAAGGAAATGAAGGCCGGATCCGTCGGAACCCTGATCGTGCTGGATGGCAATCCCGCGTTTGACAATGCACAAAGTGCCGGATTCCGCGATGCCATGAGCAAGGTCGGAACCCGGATCGCCTGTGCGGGTACCCTGGAAGAGACCGGTGCCCTGAGCACCCATGTAGCGCCAACAACTCATTTGTTGGAGAGCTGGGGTGATGCACAACCCAAGAATGACCAGGTCTATCTGATCCAACCTACCATCGCCCCTCTGTTCCCCGTTCGTCAGTGGGAAGAGAGCCTGTTGGTCTGGGCTGAAAGTGCGGATCTGGATCAGACATCAGATCAGCCCTACTATGATTTTGTCCGGAAAAACTGGGAGCGCACCCTGTATCCCGCTCAATCCGGCGGCAAGAACTTTACATCCTTCTGGGAGTCGACCCTCCATGACGGCCTATTGATGGTCAGTGGATCGTCTACGGCAGGGAGCAATGGGGCAAGCGTTGAAGCGGTCGCTTCCGGCTTGACCAAGCCGACCGGCGGAGATGAGATCCAGTTTTTCGAATCCATCAATATGGGAGCCGGCCAGTTTGCCGGCAACCCGTGGCTGCAGGAGTTGGCTGACCCGATCACACGCTGTGTCTGGGGCAATTATCTCTATGTTCCCATTGGTTGGGATGGCGGCAACGACTATACCTTCTTCCAGGGATTACAAGATGGTGATCGCGTCAATCTGGAGATCAACGGGGTCACACAAACCGTGACCATCGTTCACCAGTTTGGACTGATGCCCGGCACCTTTGCGATCGCAATGGGCTATGGCCGTCAGACAGTTGGCAAGGCCGGCCGGAATATCGGTACCAATGTGCAGGATTTTCTGACAGTCAATCAGAACGGGTATGCAACCTCATTTGCAGCCGCCCCGGTAGTCTCCGGAAAAGTTGGACGCGACAAGGAATTTGCGTGTGTCCAGCACCACCACACCATGGGTGTGACCGGTGCAGATCCGAAGACGGGAGAGACCATCAATGTCGATGAAAAGACGGTGGCCACGATCGGTGAAGGATTCCAGGGATCTCTTGTGGATCGTTCTATCATTTTCCAGGGCAATCTGGCCGATCTGGAGCAACTGGAGGAAAAGATCCATCACAAGCGCGAAGAGTTCCAGTATCTCAACGATAAAACTTTGTATCCAAGCTATGATGAGGTCTACGAGATGGGCCATCACTGGGGGATGCATATCGATCTGAACGCCTGTATCGGCTGTAGCGCCTGT
>JAUIEA010000119.1 GCA_030429045.1 Bacteroidia bacterium
ATGAGGTGGTGTTTTCTGAACTGACTTGCAAGTTGCCCGCTTTTCTACCAGGATACCCGGATTTGACATTGGATTAACAATACTTTAAGCGGAATGGCTCAAAAGGTCTGTATCTCCGGGCGCCCCGAACATCGGATAGGCCTTAAAGGTACATCAATGGAAAATATTGATAAATAAGCACGGCCATGAACAACAGGAAATGACTCATTTCAGCCTGGCCGGGACGAAGCCTGATCATCCACAGCCCCAGCAGGGATCCGATCGGAACCACCCACATCAAAAACTGGGTAAATTCGATCCGTTGTACGATCAGAAGGGATGCCAGCGCCAGGAGGATGGCCCAATACAGGATCTGAATGTTCTTTTGCACCTGCATGGTCTCCCCCAGGGTGACCCGGCTATACTGCATCACGACGACCAATACCAGGGCGAGCAAGACCAGGAATTGAGCGAGCACACGTATCCCTTCCGGCCCATAGAAATAAGGTGGCCAACCCCAGGAAATCCCGGCTAGTTCCTGAAAGGTCACGGATGGTGAACTCACATAGTAAATGACCCACAAGAGCACCCAGGGCAGGATGATCCCCACGAGATATTGCAGGGCTTCATGCAATCGCCTGCTCTTGAGGATGCCGATACCGATCCATCCAAGCGGAATAAAGACCAGATAGCCCTGGAACGTCAGCGAGGCCAGGCCGATCATCAGGCCCGTATTGAATATAGCCCGGACCGAGTCCGCCTGTTTGTAGATCTTGAACAGCTGGTGTATTGCCAACACCAGGAAGGTATTGGCCAGTAGCTGCGGAGACAGGCCATAGAACTCCGGAGATGCAGAATACAGCAGTGCGATGAACAAACCCGGGAACAGGGAGGCCTGCGGACCGATCCGATATTCATTCATCAAGTAGCTCATGAGCAAACCCTGGATCCAAATCAGGAGGATGGCCACCGTGAGCATCCAGTTCTGGCTGGCTGGGATCACTCCGGTGATCCAGTCGAAGATGTACCCACCCTGTCCGGGAGGGGCGACCGGTGTCACCAGATATGCCGGTGTCCAGAGGATGGCCAGATAGACCAGGACCAGCAGGTGGATAAACAGTTGGTTTGTTCGGAAGATTTGGAGCACAGTTTCCGGCCTTTAGGGTGAAGATACAAGGTCGCTTTTGATCATCCGGAATGGATCACTCCTTCCCCTCTTCAGCGGTCATCATCCAGGCCAGCTCTTTTTCGTCGATCTGCTGTTGGATCCCATCCAGTTCCTTACTCAGGGTGATGATGTCCTCACTGCTCAGGGATTCTTCCGCAAACCGGGTGTGGATCTGGGCTTTCCGCTCTTCCAACCGGGCGATCTCCTTTTCCAGCTTGTCCATCTGTCGCTTCTGCTGATAGCTGATGCCGGACTGTTCTCCCTTGCGAGGGGCAGCTGTCTTCTGCGGTTCCGGGTCACGAGCGGCCCGATCTTCGCGCTGCTTTTCCCGAAGCCAGGAGCGGTACTCGGTATAGGTCCCGTTATAATCCCGGATCTGACCATCACCTTCGAAAATGAAGAGGTGGTCGACGATCTTATCCATAAAATACCGGTCGTGGGTGACGATCAGGACCACTCCCGGAAAGTCCATCAAATAGTCTTCCAGGACATTGAGGGTGATGACATCCAGGTCGTTGGTCGGTTCATCCAGGATCAGGAAGTTCGGGTTGTGCATGAGGATGCTCAACAGGTGGAGGCGTCGTTTCTCCCCTCCCGAGAGCTGAGAGACATAGACTTGCTGCTGGGGCCTGGAAAACATGAATCGCTCGAGAAGCTGATGTGCGGTCAGCTTCTGGCCCTTATCGAGAGGTACATATTCGGCGATATCCCGGATCACATCGATCACCCGCTTGTCTTCTGCCAGCTGGAGGCCGGACTGGGTATAATACCCGAACACCACTGTGCCGCCCACGACGATCTTGCCACTATCCGGACGGAGTTCCTGGGTCAGCATCTGGAGAAAGGTGGTCTTACCGACCCCGTTCGGCCCGACGATGCCGACGCGTTCACCCTTTTTGAATTTGTAGGAAAAGTGATCGACCAGCAGTTTGTCGTCAAACCGTTTGGTGAGGTAATGCGCTTCCAGGATCTTGCTCCCCAGTCGGCTGCCTTTCAGGTCGATCTGCAGGTCCTTGTCCGGTCCTTTGACCGAAGCGGCCTCCTTGATCTGGTAGAACCGGTCTACCCTGGATTTCGCCTTGGTTCCCCGGGCAGAAGGAGAGCGACGCACCCATTCCAGCTCCCGCTGCATCAACTTGCGGAGCTTGCCAAGTTCCACCTGACCGGTTTCTTCGCGGGTGGTTTTCTTTTCGAGGAAATCGGCGTAATTACCCTTGTATTTGTAGATCTGGCCGCGGTCCAGTTCGACGATGGTGTCGCACACATTCTCGAGAAAGTAGCGGTCGTGCGTCACGATAAAGATGGTCAGTCCGGGCTGGCTGAGAAACTGTTCCAGCCATTCGATCATCTCCACATCCAGGTGGTTGGTCGGCTCATCCAGGATCAGGAAGTCGGGGTCTTCCAGGATGACACGGGCGAGGTCCAGTCGTTTTTTCTCACCTCCGGACATCTGGCCGACGGTTTTTTCCAGATCATGGAGGTTGAGTTTGCCCAGTACCTCCTGGATCCGTGACTCGCGAGCCCAGCCGCCTTTTTCTTCCATGTCATGGAGGACCTGCTCCATATCGGGATGCTGGGGGTCGCGCTCCATCAACTCCTGGTACCGGGCCACCAGTTTCAACACGGGATCACCCGTATCCAGGATGACATCAATGACTCGTTTGTGATCTTCAAATTCAGCATCCTGGGTCAGAAATCCCAGACGGGCTTCGGGATGCAGTCCAACCCGGGCATGGGTTCCCTCCGGCAGGTCGACTCCGGCAGCGACCCGGAGCAGGGTGCTTTTCCCCGATCCGTTTCGGGCCACCAGTCCGACCTTCTGACTTTTGTTGATATGCAGATTGACCTGGTCGAAGAGAATTTTCTCTCCATAGGATTTACTGACATTTTCGAGTTCCAGGTAGGTCATAGTGCGCAAAGGTACGGCAGTCCGATCCGCCATTTCACCTGAACGCCCGAGAAGAGGGAGAATTTTACGTCGCTTGGATTCTCCAGCAGGTCTCGTGGATCCTGCAAAGCCCCGTACACCCCTTCATATTTGCCCGAATCCCATAAAAAACCCCGCGGCAGAACCGCAGGGTACACGTTGCTTAACGCTTCACTCAATACTTAAAAAAGCCAAGGCAGATGGGATGATCAAAAAATGACATCCACCATGGCTTAGAGACAAGAGACCGTGTATTTGAAAAATGCTGCCTGCACATTGAAAAAAAATATTTTTTTCCGGTGTGCTGAAATTCCCGGACCTTCGCCGTCTATGTCGGCAGCCCCTTCCTATCCCTTCAAAGCCTGGCTGGCCCTGGCTGCTGTCTGCATCATCTGGGGGACTACCTATATGGCCAACAAGGTCGGTGTGACGCATGTTCCCCCCCTGCTCTTCTCGGCCATTCGACAGATCATTGCCGGCGTCCTGATCCTCACTTGGTTCATGCTCCGCAACCAGATCCCGTGGAAAGACAGGTCCTATTTGCGTTTCCAGGCGACCATCGGATTTTTCATGCTCTCTATTGGCAACGGCCTGAGCCTGGTGGCCTTGCGCTATCTTGATTCCGGGATTGCGGCCCTGCTTTCTGCCGCCCTCCCCATTGTCTTTGTGCTTCTCAATCTGGCCATGCGCAGTGATGATCGCCTCAGTTGGAGTGGCATCATGGGGATCTCTCTCGGCATGGTCGGGATCACCTTCATGAGTTGGGATGAGCTCCATGTCTCTGCTGATTCAAGCTATACCTGGGGGCTGCTCTTCCTGCTGATCGCCCTGTCCAGCTGGGCCTATGGCTCCCTGATCTCAAAATCCAGAACCTGGACCTACCCTGTATTTCTGAATGCCGGTATCCAGATGGTGGCCGGCGGATGCATCACCCTGACCTTCAGTTACCCCCTGGAAACCTGGTCCGACATGCAATGGCTGCCTGAAGTGACCTGGGCCATGATCTATTTGGTGCTGATCGGCTCCCTGATCGCCTATTCCTCCTACATGTATGCCCTGGCCCATATGCCTGCGACCATTGTCTCGATCTATTCCTATATCAATCCGCTCATCGCTCTCGTCGTCGGATGGGCCATCCTGGACGAGCGCCTGGACAGTCGGGTCGGTATCGCCACCCTGCTCATCCTGGGAGGGGTGTATCTGGTCAATCACGATTATCTGCGAAAGCGGAAACGAGTCCGCATACCATGAGGCTGACCTGATCCGAACGAACCGGTCAGTCCTTCTTCTTCTTTGCGCCACCCCCTTCGATCTCGAAGTCATCGAGATATTCGCCATCCGATTTGCCGATCGGCTTGGCAGTTGAAATGGCAGAGCGGGTTGTGGCGGGCCGGTTGGCACCTATGGGCAGTTCCAGGGATGTGCCTATCCCCGTTTTCTGGGGTCGTTCAGCGACGGGTGCATCTTCTGCCAGATCATCCTCGAACAGCAGCGTACCAAACTCAGCCTGGAGGGCTGTCCGAATCCGTTCGCGATGAAACTGGCTGCGCACAAAATCATCCTTCACCCGATCACGGTCTGACTTGAATTTGAATTGATCCACCGTACCGGAAAGATGGTAGTACAGATTGAACCAGCCATTCTGGCGGGCCGGCTTGGGTTTCAGGGAGGAATCGTGTCGGGCGATCTTGTTGATCAGCACCTGGCCGGCATCCACCCTCAACCCGTAATCAATGGTCTGGTTGAACCCGTGCAAACCGGTCACATCCAGCACCAGAGCATTCGAACGAATGGTCATCTTGGGCAGATATACCAATCCATCCACGACTTCCAGATAATTCTGAAGCGTGCTGAACCGGACATGTTTCAGATCTTTTACATGGATGAAATCAGAAAAGGATTCGAGGACATCCAGGTCCTGGATCTCTCCATTTTCCATCTGGATGACCGAATATACATGGAGGTTTTCGGGAATAAACTGGCCCATGGCATCCCATTCTGCCCTGAACAGCAATTGGGTGCTGAGCGATCCCTTGATCTGCTGTCCGGTCAGGAAGGTCTGGCCAAAATTGTGGCATTGGCGGAAGGCTTCTTCGACATCCACCTCTTCACATGTCAGGGCACCATCCCAAACGGTTTTCTGTCCCCAATGCAGTTCACCTTCGAGATTGAGGGTGCCCCCCATTGCCTGGGCGTCACCACTGATGAGCATGGTCCTGCCGTCGAGAGAAACACTCCCCGTAAAATCTTTCCCCTGGATATCTTCCCATGTAAAAGATCCGATCTCGGCATGCAGGGTGCCATTGTATCGGGTGAACGATGCCGAGCCTGACGAAGAAGCCGCCACGGCTGTTGCCTGTGCTGACGGCTGATTTTTTTGCCATTTCTGGAATTGCTCCATCAATGCAAACGCATTCAACTCCCTGGAGTGAACACGGCCGTCAAAACGGATGGGTACCGGAGAGGCCTGATCCCGGAATTGGGCCAGGAAGCCTTTGACATCTCCATGAAGGATCAGGGTATTGCCGGCAATGTCCACCTCCAACTGCCGGACACCCAGATGGTCCTGATCGAGCTCCACCGTACCCGAAGGAACGGCGATCGGATCCCCCTGATAGGTCAACAGGACTCCTTGTAGTTCGGCTCGGCCACTGGCCTGGAGGTCATTCCGGCTCAATTTTCCCTGGATGACCACATCGTGAAAGTGTATGGTTCCCTCTTGCCCGCTGACGAGTTCGGTTTGCAACAGGGTGACCGGCATCCGGCCATGCGCTTTCAGGTCTACGATGGCATCCGCCGGCTGGCGAATGGTACCTTCGAGATGGAAAGGCTCGCCGGCGTAGGTGGCATCCAATGAACGGATAGTGATCACGCTGTTGTCGGACTTCCTGCCCGCTGGCTGTTCCCAGGATATGGCAAGATGGACATCCTCCACCTGATCACCGGCCCGCCGGAGCTGACCATCCTTCCATTGCAGGCTGGCTTTCATTTCCGGAAGACGGTTGGCCTTGCTGACACCTTTTATGGTCAGATTGAAGTCGGCCATACCAGAGAGGTCCAGCGGTTCTTTTGTGATGGGCACCTGACGGGTGACAAGATTCCACAAGGTTCCCACAGATTGATCCTCTGCCTGAAGGTCCAGATCCAGATAGGTGTCTTTGGGGCCGAGTTCACATCGGCCTTTGACCCGGGTATTTACTTTATCCAACTGGAGGGCGGTGCCTGCCAATTCATACAGGTTCGTCTCCAGATGAATGGCCAGCGGGCCGGACGCATTCACCGGCAGATCCTGAACCAGTGTATCTGTGCCAGACTGTAGAAGGATCAGTTGACCGGCCAGTTCTTCGTCCAGCTGGATGGTCTGTGCATGCCATTTCCCTTTGATGGTGCCTTGATCAATCAGATAATCCAGGGTGAGGTTATCCTGATCATGATGGTAATGAACCAGCAGTTGCTGAATACGAGCTTTGCGAATGTCCAATCGAACCGGTGCGTCGCTCTTTTGATCGGAAGGAGCGAAGATGTCATAATTGCCCTCTCCCTTCTTGTTGAAGTGAATATTCAGTCTTCCATCTTCGACGACCAAGGCATCCAGGGCGATCTCGTCAGACCAGAGGGTCGACCAGCCCATGTGGAGACCCAGGGTTTCGCAGGTGAGGAGGGTATCTCCGTCCGATCCCTCGATATAGACATCCTGAAAGGCCCCGCGGATACGGGGGAAGGCGCGTATAAAGGAAAGATGGAACTCGCCGACCTCTACTTTGGTGGATACTTCTTCTCTGACCAGGTCGAGGGCCATCTGTCCGAGCTTGTCCTCAAAGATCCAGGCAAGCAGATAGAGGCTTACCAGAAGCAGGATCGAAGAGATAAAAAGACGTTTTGCCCAGGTTACGTACCGTGTCAGTGCCATCAGAAAAAGGGGGATCTGTGCTTTAGAACGGGAATCCCTGCAAATTTGATACATCCATGGATATTTTTTATCATAGGTTGCACGGTAACCGTTGGAAACTTATCTTTGCCTCCGCTTTCACCGAAAGGGGTGAACGCACAAAGTAAGGGCTCATAGCTCAGTTGGTTCAGAGCACCTCGTTTACACCGAGGGGGTCGGAGGTTCGAATCCTTCTGGGCCCACCCTTTTTAAAGCCTCCTTCGGGAGGCTTTTTTTATTTCAGGCTATATGGTTGGACTCGACACACTCCGAGGGGGGCGGAGGTTCGTCCCGAGGACTCGGGATCTGGGCCCACCCTTTTTAAAGCCTCCTTCGGGAGGCTTTTTCTATTTCAGGCTATATGGTTGGGCCCTACATACTCCGAGGGGGCGGAGGTTCGCCCCCCCGACCCCGAGTGCTCGGAGGGGGGCGGGCTGTCTTACTCTTCCATATTCGATAAACAATGAGGCTTGTTGGTTCGAGTGTCTCACTCGAACCGGCTATTTCGCGGTGTCCCACCGCAACCTTTAGAAGGGTATTCATGCTTGGGCTGGGGCTCCAATTGAGAGATCCATTTTCATATTCCGGTGAGACACCGACAAATAGAAGGAGCTGGTGAGACACCAGCACCAACATTAAAATAATATTATTCATCGTTTCAGGTGTCCCCCGCTCATACGAATGCAACACCCGAAGCAAACTGCTTTCATGAGGGGGATCAAGGGGGAGGCAGTTTGGTTCAGGTTCCTGCCGGAGCTTGTCACGTTTATTCGTTCATGAGTTTATTCGTTAGAACCTGAGTATATACTCCGTTGGCTCGGGTGTCTCACCTGGACCCCTTATTATGCGGTGTCTCAAGCATCCCTGAATACATGTTCTCAACGATTGGGAAAGGATGTGGCTCAAGCCCGCTCTGGTTTACATTCTTCTCCCCCGGCTAACTGCCTCCGGAAGTTCAAGAGCAGGAGGTTATTGATCCGAGTGTTGACATTCGGTTTTCTTACCCCTGATAGTTCAATACTCAAGTAAAATCAGAAAGCCTGCCCCTGATGTCATAAGTGACAAAAGGAGCAGGCTTTTTATAAGGGGTAATTGTCCCGGATTACTGGGTCTTGATGACCTTGGACAATACCTGTTCGGTATCTGTTTTCAGACGGACAAAAAAGACACCGGTTGAAAGATTCTGGATCGGCAATTGAAGGTGATGCTCTCCTGCTTCCAGATAATCAAATCCGGCAGTTTGCACCAGTTCTCCATTCATATTGACCACTTCAAAATGTAATGGACCACTGAAGGGCATGGAGACTTTATAATTCACCTCATAAAGGGCCGGTTGTGGATAGGTTTCCAGGATCTTGAAACCCGTATCGGTTTGGCCGGGTCCGGTGAATCCATCCTTATCGATCTCGATGCAGGTCACGGCCTTACAGCCCTGGTCGTTGGTGACGGTCACGCAATAGAGACCGGGCTCCTTCACCTCGATCGTCTGGCTGACTTCACCGGTTGACCACGCAAAGGAGAAGGGTGGTACGCCTTTGGTTACGGCGTACAGGCTGAAGACACCCGCCACATCGTGGGACTTCAGCTTGATGTGCACGGCACAATCCTTGGGACCTTCATCCTTGCCCTTGATGAGGATGCAGGCTTTGGCCTCACAACCATTGGCATCGGTGACAACCACACAATACTCACCCGGCTTTTCAATGGCAATACTTTGGGTGGTCTCACCCGTATTCCACTTGTAGGTGAATGGCGCTACGCCTTTTGCCAGGGCCTTCAGGACCATTTTATCGACGCTGACGACGGGCTGTTTGACGATCTCGACCGCACAGTCCTTGGGCGTGTCTTTGGTCAGCTTGACACAGGCCTTGGCTTCACAACCCGCATCGTTGGTCACCACAACGCAATATTCACCGGGAATTTCTACAAGAATAGACTGGGTCGTGGCACCATTGCTCCACTTGTAGGAGAAATTGCCTGGCCCATAGGTGACCGCTGCCAGCTTGACGATGGACGGATCCAGTGTTTTCAGGATCAGGATCTTCACATGACAATCCGGTGTGTTGGAGAACTTGACAGTGACACAAGCCTTGGACTCACAACCGTTGGCATCGGTGATATTGACACAATATTCGCCGGGCTTCTCGACCACGATGGACTCCGTGGTCGCGCCATTGCTCCAATGGTACTTGAATGGGGCTGCACCTTTGGCAATGGCGGTCAATTTCGCTTTGCCGCCATCATAGACGACCTTGATCTCTACGCCGCAATCCTTGGTGTCTTTCCAGACGTAGCAGGTTTTGGCTTCACAACCATTGGCATCGGTGACGACCACGCAATACTCACCCGGCTTCTCGATGTAAATAAACTTGTCCGTTGACCCGGTATTCCACTTGTAGGTAAACGGGGCCACACCTTTGGCAATCGCTTCAAGCTTGTATCCTCCATTCGGGGATACATGAACCTTGATTTCGACGCCACAATCGGTATTGGACTTGATCTCGACTGTGATACAATCCTGGGCTGTACACCCGTCAGCACTGGTAATGGTGACGCAATAGGTACCGGAATGCGGGGGAACGATTGAGGGGATTGTCTCGCCTGTACTCCACAAGTAGGTGAACGGTGCATTGCCTTTTGTACTCGCTACCAGTTTGATCTTGGTGCCGGCATTGTCCAGGTTCACCTTTTCGATCTCCACCGAACAGTCTTCCTGATTGACCAGGTCGTAACAGGCCTTACCGGTACAACCGTCCTGATCCGTAACGATCACGCAATATGTCTTCTGGTTGGGACTGATCTCGATCGTTTGGGTGGTTTGGCCGCTATTCCAGGAATAGGTGTACGGAGCCGTCCCTCCACTGGCATGTGCTTTGAGCACATAGACGCCGTTGTTGTTCGGGATCTTCTCAATGCCCACCTCCAGTTCACATCCTACAGAGGCACACCAGGTAAAGTGAGCATCGGCCAGCGGATTGGATTTGGAAAAGCCGACCGTCTTGCTCAATTCGATATTGTTACAATCCTGGACTTCGACGATAGCTTTGGCCTCCTGGATATTGTCATCCATCGCAAAAGAAGCCAGGTACTTGCCATTGGACTGTGTTTGAACAGTCTGGGACTGGATCATGGCGTTATTCACCACGATCTTCACCAGAACGGGCACATTGGGCACGGCAGTGCCATTCGCTTCCTTGACATAACCGAAGATGGTCACCTGATAGGCCATGGCCATGCTGGTCGTCAGAAATACTAAAAGAAGGGGTAATAGTTTTTTCATGGGTAGATGAATTGACAGGATTGGAATACGACTCGTGGTCATTTCAATAAGATGCCAAAACAACGGATTTGGTTGCCTGAGCCTACTCAGTAATCCATTGATGCGTCAGGAAGGAGTAAATTTCCAGAGAATACTTCAGATTTCCTAGAGGGCAGGGGTTCAGCGGCCAGTCAACAGGGATCGCCGTCAGTCCGGAATCGCCTGCGTGGGCTTCAGATCAAAACCTCAGTACCACACCTTGCGCTCAGAGGACCCCATACTGATCGATTAGGTGCCTTGTGGCCTCTGCTTGCATCACAGATCGTCCTTGCAAACCCGGGTCAAGCGGTTTGAATCACATCTCCAGTTCGTATCCCGGGACCAGGATAGTGTCAGGGTTGATCATCTCTAAAACTGGATGCGGTAGTACACGATGGGTAGGAAGCCCAATTGATACTCTGTTCGAATGCGCCGATCCACTGGATCATACAAGGAGGTCAGGATATTTTGAGTGGCCAGGGGGAAAAATGAGCATCCTTCTGGCAAGTCATTTTCTCCCTTGAATCGGATCGGAATAATATTGATCAGATCAAGGCCAAATTCATGGGCCAGCCGTGGTTGATTGATGCGATAGGTCACTTTCAGATCGCTCCGAAAATAATCCCTGAACTGCATTGTATAGGCCAGGGAATCGATGTAGATCGTCTTTTCCTCAGCAATGGAAGCTTCCAGGTCAATAGGCGTGTGCCGACGACCGCCGGACAGATTGGACCGCAGTCCGATATTCAAAACGTGGCGGTGACCGATAGCGAACTCTTTGCCGGCCACCAGGTTCACGATAAAGTTTCCATTGGTATCTGTATTGCGAATCACCTTATCGCTTCCTGTATACTTGGAATCAAACACAGCTGCCGTAAAAAGGTAATAATACTGTTTGTTGAACGTGCGTTCTATCGTAAATTCCAATCCATAGTTTTGGGAAGTACCCGTGTTCTGGAGCGGTCCCGGAAAACTGAGTTTGAAATCGAGCCCTTCATTGACCATTGACCATGCACTGGGATTTACCTGTACTGGAATATTCGTGATATTCTGCAAATACGCTTCCAATCGCCAATGGAGGTTGTCGGTCAGAATTCAGTCAAAACCGATAATGTAGTGCTGGCTATGGGTCAGTCTGAGTTTCCGATTGTACATCCCCTTGATCCCCTCGTCATTTTCCATGTTCTGCAAATACAAATAAAGCGGTTGCCTCTGGCTATGCATGCCCAACGCTGCGCTGAGCCTGCTTCGCCTGGAAATATGCCAGACGATACCTGCACGAGGGTCAATTGCCCAGGACCTGGCAAGGTCAAACCAGGTTCCATTCGCACCAATATTCAGAGAGAGGTCTCTGCTGAATCGATATTTCCATTGTGTAAAAGCCCTTATGGAGCTGGTCGACCCCTTGGATCCGGACACTGCTTTTCCGGCTAATGTGTCTCTCATCTGATACCGGATGGCCTCCACAATTAATCCTGTTTTGAGGGAATGTTTTGCATTTATCTTTTTAGTCAGGCGAAGGGAAACTCCCAGGTCATTCTGATCCGAATCATTCCAGTATTCCTTGCGAGTGCCGATCACTTCCTGCATCAATGTATCCCGAAGAATTCGGACCCGGTTGGATCTCATCCCCTGAACAGACGAATAAATGGTGGCCTTCGCATTTGTAGTGGCAGACAAATTCGATGAATAGCTCATCCCGACCACCCCCATTCTGGAGCCAAAGTCAACGTCCTGGCCATGGTCTTCATAGGAAAAGGAACATGGTCTTCTTCTGCTTTCC
>JAUIEA010000120.1 GCA_030429045.1 Bacteroidia bacterium
AAATGAGAAATCAGGGTCAGGATCGAGGACTTTGCGACCGTGAGAAGCTGAGGCATGTCTCTTGTATCGGCTGCTTTAGCTGCCGGTGAGGTTAGCTGCCGCTTCGTTTATTCCCAAAATAAGGTGTCGTGACTGAGAAGCGGAGTGACGAAGTGAATCAGCATATGTCTAGGGCAATGGATAAAGGGTTTGGAATTTCTAGGACCGGGGATCCACTCGATCTCCATCATTGAAAAAACGAGGTTTTACTTACTCCGGTTGAGCGATCATTCCAGGCTGATCATCAACCCGAAGACGGTGTAGCCCAGGGATTCATCCCTGGGAAGCGTCAATCAGAAGACATGGAAATGGTTTCAACCATTTCTCCCTTCGATGTCTCCGGTGCATGTGTAATCTCGTGTGAAGGCGAGACTCCAAACTTAACATGGTTCAAACCATTTTTGCAGATGAGTTTTCGGGAATACCCAGGGTTAAAACCCTGGGCTACGGCGAACGAGGTCGAAGACCTGGATGCGGATTCAGATACAATTCTTTGGCTCCTTCTTTTAGATGATCTGGGGAAGAGGAGGTTGGGGTGAAGTTTTCCATCACTTATCTCAAGATAGCCCGTAACCCCCTTTACACGTATTCCTACACCATCAGCGTTTCCGGTGAAATCGCCAAAAATTCCTCCCAGGGCATGCCTGGCCCTCCGACCACCAACGTTCTTGCCCCGGGGTACTTTTTTCGAAATGCCGTGAAAGGAACTGAGCCTTGTGACAACCCACTTTTGACTTCCAGGGCCAGAATCTGATCACCCTTGGACAGTACAAAATCGACTTCCATATTTCCTTCTCGCCAATAGCTGACTTCATAATTCCCTTCAAAGCGACCAGCGAGCAGATGAGTCCCGATAACAGATTCCACAAATCGTCCCCTGGTTGTACGGTCTTGCAAAAGGGCGCTCATAGGTCGTCCATCCTGAACCGTTAACATTGCCTGATTGTGGACCTGCCACTTGGGTGATGATCTTCTCTGGCGGATCTTGTTCGGATCAAATTTGGGCAGGCCGGACATCAACCCGGATTCGTGCAGTAATGCCGCATAGTGGGCCAGGGTCACGGTATTTCCAGCATCCTGCAGTTGCCCCAACATCTTTGTATACGACACGATCTGCCCTGAATACCTCGTCCCGATCTCAAACAGCTGCCTGAGCAAGGCAGGCTTGTCAATACGGGTCAATTGCAGGATGTCTTGATTGATACTGGTTTCGATCAATGCATGTTGAATATAATCACGCCAACGCTGCTCGTCCCCGATGAGTGCGACGGAACCTGGATAGCCTCCAAACCATAGGAATTGCTCCTGTTCCCAACCAAATGCCAATGCCATTTCCGGGAAACACCAATGACCCAGTTCCAATAACTCAAATCGACCTGCCAATGATTCGGTCAGCCCTTGTTGGACCAACAGTCGACTGGACCCTGAAAGAATGACTCGGACATCCCGTTGATGGACCGAATCCTCATCCCACAACGCTTTGATGATCTCACTCCAGTTGGCGATCTTTTGAATTTCATCCAGGATCAGCAATACTGGCTCGCGATTTGACTGATGCCACCGGAGTCGTGCCTGCTCCCATTGCTGCCTGATCCATTGATCTCCAAAAGAGGATGCAGCATCTGCACTTTTATAGATGGCATTGAGTCCGCAGTCTTGCATGACCTGGTGAACAAGTGTCGTCTTCCCCACCTGCCTGGGACCGGCCACTACTTGTATGAATCGACGGGGCTCTATTGTCCGTTCGACCAGTTTGTAATAGGATTTTCGCTTGTATTCCATGACTACTCAGTATGCTGAGTAAATTTACTCATTACATTGAGTAAATGCAAATCCGCAACCTGTGCTTTCACCCTTTATCGAATACGGACTGTAATCCGTGTAGAGGTCACTCTTTATTCACCAGGATCCGTCGTATAGCGAATAGCGAAACTTACGCCTGCACCCACACGACATACTTCTCTTCGAACCAGGGGTCTTTGAACCAGGTGCTCACCGGTTCCGTTTCGACAGACATCTTTCGGGGCAACCCTTTCATCTCCTGTTTGACCTGGCCGCCTTTCAAGGCAATCAGGCCATTGGGGATGGCATGCAGCTGACGCTTGTGCTGGAGGAGATGCTCCGACCAGCGCACCAGCATACTCAACTCAGCAACCGCCCGGGTGACCACAAAATCATACTTGCCCTTATGTTCCTCGGCCCGAACAGCCAGGGGGCGTACATTCTTCAAGCCCAGCCCCTCTGCTACGGCCTCGACCACCGAGATCTTCTTCCTTGTTCCGTCGATCAAGGTAAAGGATACTTCAGGAAACAGGATGGCCAGAGGGATACCCGGAAAACCACCTCCCGTACCGAGATCGACGATCTGTGTGTCTGGTTCAAACTGGACAAACTTGGCAATGGCCAGGGAATGCAGGACGTGATGTGTGTAGAGATTGTCAATATCCTTGCGTGAGATCACATTGATCCGGGCATTCCAGAGGCGATACAATTCGTCCAGCTGAGCGAATTGCGCCTGCTGTTCAGGGGTGAGATGAGGGAAATGATCGAGGATGACCTGCATAGGATAGAATTGATACAAAGGTAGAGTTTTGATGACCCAAAACCGATCTTGCCTGAAGATTCACTTATCGTTCTCGAAATGGGGCATACGAATAAAGAAATCTGAATCGTTCGAATGATATCCTCCGACAAGTCCATCAAAACAACACAACCCATGGCAGTTCACAGTCTTGTCATTCTGCTTTTCCTGACTTCCTGGATATCAGCTGACGGGCAAACTCAATACGTTCAAACCAATGGCAAAGTAGATACTGCTCAAATGATCCATGACCTCAAACTACTAGTCGGCCAGGATTCTGCGTTGCAAGAATTACGTAGTGACATTCTAATTGAACTGACATCATCCAAAGTCACCCATCCTGATATTCGGGCATCAGAAGTAAAGAAAGCTATCGTGACATCTACTATTCATCAATTAGCCAACGGTAAGGGGTCCTTTTCATTTCTGTATAAAAAAAGGGAACGAAAATTAAGTGCTCGTGAGATAAGGGAACTGTCTGATACATTGACGTTGGAAGTGATTGCCTTGCAAAAATCGTTATCGCGATTGGAGGACAGCATGTCCAACCTGCAAGCAAGACTCATCCAGATTATTGAATCTCCTCATCCCTCCCGGGCGACAAAAGAAGAGGCAACCATTCTGTTAACCAAAATCCCTAAACTAGAAGTTATAGACTTTATTTTTCGAAATCAGGACAGCCTTCGTTTTTGTGGAGACTGGGAGGTTTATTCTAGTGGAGATGCTATTTTTCCTGGTTTTCCTCGAACTGGAATGGCCCATTTATTACACAGTTATTTGCCCACTGGAGCTGGGAAACAACGTAGAAATTGGTCTGTCTTTCCGTACATGATCGAGTATTTGGATGAATATCCGGCCGAGACATTTTTGCCTTATGACGAATTGGAAAATTTTATACTCACCTATTCCTTCTTGAAAGACTATAAAAGTCCTACCCTCATCTACGAATTCATGCTGACGAATATGGATAAGCCGGACAGCCCAGGAGGCCATATGCTGCGTGAACTGATCCTGGAAGAAGAGGGTAAAAAGAAAAAGAAAGGTGAGCAGCCTGATCAGAAATAGCCTGAGGATTCCTTTATCTTTTCCTCCCCCGGTTTGGCGCAATTCACAGGTTCCTCCAATTATACAATCACCGCCAAACCACCCCCTCCGTTCAACTTCATCTTCCGGGTCTTGCTACTACACTGCGGGGGACATTTGCACTTCCAGAATTGAATGGTACCCCTGCCAACCTCTGTTAGTTGACGATTTGAATTTTGGTGTTTGGGATTTGAATTTTATTTGGGATTTGCCTGCCTGCCGGTAGGCAGGGGATTTGTTCTTTGGGATTTTCTCCTGTTCGCTAACCTCACCCCCAACCCCTCTCCTTTGTCAAGGAGAGGGGAGCTCCAGGCATAGGAAAATTCCTCAACTGCAAAAGATACAGTTATCATGAAGATAGAGTCCAGGTAATTTGCAATCTCAACTTTACGCATAACCTCCCTCCTCAAAACCTCCCTCCTACGCCCCCGACCCCGAGTACTCGGGGGGCTTCGGCGGGCAAAGCATAACCTCCAAAACGACCCGTGCACCGGAGATTGCTGCTGCTGGGCGGCAATTCCGGTGCTCAAGGCATTTTCACAGGATTATAAAACCGGTGACTTGGGATGTGGGCTGGGACACAGAATCAGGGTGTCGCAGGGGAGTTTCCGCACAAGGACAGGTGTACGGAAGGAATGTCTTAGGCGGCGAAGCTGGCTGGGACATCGACAAAAGCTGTCGCACCCGGGCGCTTCAACTGAGCTGACATCAGTTGCTTGGCGCGGAACAGCTGCGCCTTCACCGTACCGAGCGGTATGTCCAGCTCGTTGGCAATTTCTTCGTAGCTCAACTGCTCATAGTAGCGGAGCTCGACCATCAGCCGATATTTGTCGTTCAGTCCACCAATGATCTGGCGAAGTACATCAACACGCTGTTCGCGGATCATCTCGGCTTCCGGGTCACGGGTATTGGAGCGGACCATCTCGGAGAAGTCCTGCTTGCTCCCGGCCTCGATCGGCTCATCCAGACTGAGGGTATGAAGGCGCTTTTTGCGCATGTAATCGATACAGTTGTTGATGGCAATCTTGAACAACCAGGTCGAGAACGCGTAGTTCGGCGTGTAACTGGACAGTTTGTTGAAGGCTTTCCCAAAAGCTTCGAGGGTCAGATCCTCTGCATCTTCCCGATTGCGGACCATTTTCAGGATGGCGTGAAAGACGGACTGACGATAACGGCTTAACAGTTTGGCAAATGCCTTCTGATCGCCGTCGATGGCTTGCAGTACCAGACTGTAATCTTCTGTAGCTTTTTGAGAGAGTGTGTTCATTTCCATGTCCTTGGCTTTTGGTAGTTTACGTTTAAGGCGGTCATCAAGACCAGGTATCCGAGATAGAGTGTGTCGAGAACGGGGATCCAGGTGATCAGGTCGTGTTCGCCCAGCCTTTGCAGGGAGCGACCCATCCACCAGCGGAGTCCGGCCCAACGCACCAGAATCAGCAGCAGGATGATCCACCAGGGTCCGCCGGTCAGCCACAATCCCGGATAGAAGAGGAGGAGGCTTGCTGCGTGAAGGCCGAGAAGGAACTGCGTCGAGCGTTTGTACCGCCAACTCGTACTGAGGTGACGTTTTTTTTGTCGCAGCCAATCCGGCCAGGTGGATTCCGGTTCGGAGAAAACGAAACTGTCCTGATCCAATTGCACGCTGGTATTTTTCCCGTTGGCCACCTCCTGTAAAAAGAGGTCGTCATCTCCACCGGGTAAATCTGCGTGCCGGGCCAGTCCGCCGGCTTTCAGGAAGATCTCCTTCTTGTAGGCCAGGTTTCGTCCCACCCCCATGTAAGGGTGGCCCGCCAGTGCCCATCCCAGATATTGGATGGCCGTCCAGGCGGTTTCGAATCGGATCAGACGGTTGAGCCAACCGGGTCTGCGTTTGTAGGGCGCATACCCGAGAACGATCTGGGTTTGATGTCCGATTTTGGCGGTCATCAATTTTTCCCAATGTTCGCTTGCCGGTTCACCGTCGGCATCTGTCAGTAAAAGAACTTCGTGTCTCGCTTGCCGTATCCCAAACTCCAGGGGCCACTTTTTGCCTTTCCATTGAGCAGGTTTTGGCGGCGCGATTACAGTGGTAAAGGTCACTAACGACCTTGGCATGGACAAGAGAACTGCACCCGTGTGGTCAGTTGAGTTATCGTCGACCACCACTACTTCAAGGGAACGGTCGTTTTGGGTTAGGAAACGGGGAAGGTGTTTGGCCAGGTTTTCCGCCTCATTGCGGGCACAGATGATCAAAGACACCGGTTTTTCAAGGGTTGACACCTTATTCGACCCTTCCTCCCAACGGCCAACTCGACCGTACACCAGGAGCCAGTACAAGGCCTGAATGAGCAAGGAGCTCATGGCGATCACCCAACCGATCACACTCCAGGTGATCATTCCGCCTGTTCCGACAATCGAGAGAGATGCGTCCGGAGGGTGTCCAGCCACTGCCGGTCACGGGTGGCTTTTTGGAAAGACCGCCATTGTCTGATCCGTTGAAAAAACAGCCATTGCTGCCAGGACCACGGCCCGGACACCAGTACCATCCCCAACCAGAGGAGACGTATTTCCCAGGACGAACACACCTGGCCCATCATCCACCAGAGCAGGGGCACCCCGACCAGGTACCCGATCAGCCCGCCCAGAAACCGGACAGTGGCATCATAGACCAGATGCAGTTTCAACCGACGCTTGAGCAGTTCCGGCAAACCATAAATGACGGCATGATGAAGCAGAACCATGACCGCCAGAGGCAGAAGGACCAACCTGATCAACGGCTCCTTCTGGTCCAACCATCGGGGATCCACAGCGGTCAGCCCTTTTTGTGCGACAAGCTGGTTCAGTGTCGAAAGCCAGGCTTCCGCCTGATCACCGGAATGAAGCAAATGCCCCTGCAGGGTTTGCAACCGCTTGCGCCAGCCCGAACCCCACAACCAGGGACGAAGCAGATCCAGGCTTCGCATCAATCGTTCATCCTGTTCCGGGGTGCTGTGCAGGAGAAGACCCTGCATTTTACGCTCCAGCAGTTCAGTCAGCCATTCCACCGTGGCCCATTCATCTGCAGGCCCGGGCAGGTCGTCCATTCCGACCACCAGACAGTCAAAATGGATGGAAACCCGACTGCGAAATGCCGGATGATCCTCGTAGGTGATCCCCCCCAGGAGAAAAGCCACGCTCTGGTGTGGGTCCGCCTGGAGTACATTCAAGGCAATTCGTGCTGCGCCGGTCTTGATGGGTCGGAGGCGATACTCCCGCTCCGAAGTCCCTTCCGGTGCGATGTACAGGGCGCCTCCCATCATCAGATGCTCCCGGCTTCTCCGAAACGCCTGGGCATTGTCGATCGGTCGCCCACCGACATCCTTGGGCCGTTCGATGGGAATGGTATAGAAGGTGTTGAGGAACCAGTTGGCAAACCAGTGTTTGAACAGGCTGGCATTCCCAAGAAAGTACACCGGACGCGTCAGGTGAGAGACCACCATAAAGGGGTCGAGCAAGGCATTGGGGTGGTTACCCAGGACGATCAGCGGACCCTTCGGTTCTGTGGCGGGCAACCCCTGGCCGGGACCGATTCTGTAATACACCTGCAATCCTGTCTTCACCAGGGTGTACAGGACGTAATAGATGATCGTCAACACAGGGTTCATCACAGGGAAGGATCAGGATTCAAAGGAGAGCAGGAATTCTTTCATCTTCTCATTAAAGACCGGACCCTGGTCGAACAGAAACTCCACCGCAACAGGCAGGATAAAGACGGGAAGGTTTTGCTGTTGCAGCCAGCTTCCATGAAGAGCCAGTCGTGTGGCGTCCTTTTCGGTCGACAAAATGATCCTCGGTTCATTTGCGGGCAACCGATTGAAACGAAGCAACATCTGATCCATCTCGTTCGGGGTAAAATAGTGATGATCTTCAAAAGGCATCCCATCCAGCAGCCCCACCTGGTTGTCCAGGTATTCCATCAGGTAATCAGTATTGGCAATGGCACTGATGAGGAGCACATTCACCTTTTCTGTAAGCGGTAGACGTTCTTGAGGACCAAATAACCGATAGGGCGTCCCATATCTGAACCGGCTGAAATACACCTGTTGAAATGGGGCGGGATCGATCTCCTCGCGGATCTTTTCCGCCTGCTCAATGCTGAGATCATCAGGACATTTGGTGACGATGATCTGATGCGCTCGCAAATAGGCAGAACGCCATTCGCGCAAACGACCAGAGGGCAGGAGGAAATCCCGGGTGAACAGGCGACTGTATTCGGTCAGCATGATATGCATGGCCGGCTCCACCGAACGATGCTGGAAGGCATCATCCAGGAGGATCAATTGGAGTCCGGGCTGGTTCATGACCATCTGTGGGATGGCCAGGCTGCGACTTTCAGAAACAGCCACCGTAATATCCGGATACTTCAGCTTGAATTGAAGCGGTTCGTCGCCGACATCCATTGCTGTACTCTGCCGTTTGACATAGTGAAAACCCCTGGTCTTCCGCTGGTAGCCCCGGCTCAGGACGGCCAATTCCAGGTATTCACGGAGCAACACGATCAGGTACTCGATATGCGGCGTCTTTCCCGTCCCCCCCACGGACAGATTCCCGACGGAAATCACCGGCAGGTCAAATCGGACAGGACGCACCAGCCCCATGCGGTAGACCAGATTGCGCAGACTGATCCCGATTCCATACAACAGGGAGAAGGGAGAAAGAAGAATGCGAAGAAGGAGTTCCTGGACCATGAATGCTAAAGGTAAGGGGTTGTGAGCGTTCTCGGATCAAAATGGGGGAGAGGTGCGTTTGAATCTCGAAGCTCAGTTGCACAGATCATGCTTTCGGATTATGTTGTTGAACTGGAATGGTGACAGTTCAGGAGGCAGGTATAGAGCACACCTTTCTCTAAAGAATTTTATTTAGTCACTGGAACCGCACTTATTTAAATGCAATTGATTCATATGAGACTTTCGAAACCTTACAGCTTGACATGACAGCTTCTCTTTCCTTGCTGATTAGAGATTTATATTAATGTACTCGATTGTATGACAAGTTTGATAATCATATATGCATGAATTTCATTTTTCTTATCCTAGTATTTTATCATTCTTTGTACAAGGTCATCCAACATGGTTATCGGTTCCATTTTCCTCCAGTGCATGTAATTTATAAGTGTATTTGTATGCCTTCCTCTGCAATCATGCAAAAGATAGCATACCTCAATATTGACGTATTCTTCCTTGTCAGCTAATTGTTCTATTAAAGTGTCCGAGGGCATATCCCAAATAAAATGCTGATCAAGTCTGGCTATAACCCTGTCATCAATAATCTCGTATGAGCCAGATCTAATACGAAAGCCATTTCCTGTCTTTCTGAAGATAGAAAGCTTGTCCAGGCAAATGACTAAATAAAAGCTGTCCGGAAAGGTGTGATGGTACGTTCCCTGAATTCTCTCATGTGCCTTTGCATAATGCCTTTCATTCGACAAACACTTATACTCAGGCAAGTCTGTCAATGGAAACGCTCGTCTTCGACTAAGTTCGCTTGGATCAGCTGGTCTGAAGACATGGCTCCATTCCTCTGCTATTCCAGAAACAATCCGATCAGTATTTGTTTCAATTGGAAGAATTCCTGGAGTTTCAAGGCGGATTCGACTTGCAATTGCCGAATCAAAAAAGATTTCATTCCTCTCGTACAATTCTATACACGTATCGAGATCATACAAGTAAATCTTCGTATCAATATTTGTTGCCCTTGGGTAAAGATTACATATTTTTTCTAGCGTCCGATTCTGTGCAGACAATTCAATAGTGCTACCCATCACAAGGAGGATAACAAAATAGAAAGTGTACTGAAATCGAGATTTATTGCATGCCATGTGGTAATTCAAAAATGGGATTCTTCGCAAGCCCTCCAGTATAATTATCTTTCAGATACTTCAATAAATCAAATACCATAGACCTGCTTCCATAATACCTACCTATTTATAATATCATTCGCAATGTGTGCTCCCACGCCGTATACCAATCCTACTTCATGCATGTTCTTGATCATGGTGATAATGGCACTTTAACTACCTGAATGACCGACTACTCTCGGATCAGAGTTCAAATTTGATGCCCTGAGCCAAAGGCAGATCACGGCCATAGTTGATCGTATTGGTCTGACGGCGCATGTAGGCCTTCCAGGAATCCGATCCACTTTCCCGGCCGCCACCGGTCTCTTTCTCACCACCAAACGCACCGCCGATCTCGGCGCCGCTGGTTCCGATATTGACATTGGCGATGCCACAGTCCGAACCGGCAGCGCATAGAAACTGCTCCGATTCGCGCATATCTGCGGTCATGATCGCAGAAGAAAGCCCCTGGGGAACCTCATTCTGGATCGCGATCGCTTCATCCAATGTCTCATATTTCATGAGGTAGAGGATGGGTGCAAATGTCTCATGATGGACAATGGGCATGTCGTGCGCCACTTCGGCAATACACGGTTTGACATAGCATCCGGATTCATAGCCGGGTCCCTCCAGGACTCCGCCTTCCACCAGCATGGTTCCCCCCTGTTCGCCGACGGCTTTGATCGCCTTGAGGTAATTATTGACCGAATCCTGATCGATCAACGGACCGACATGATTGTTCTCATCCAGCGGATTGCCGATCCGCAACTGACCGTAAGCCTTGGTCATCGCTGTCTTCACCTGGTCATACAGGGAAGAATGTACGATCAGACGCCGGGTGCTGGTGCAACGCTGTCCTGCAGTCCCTACCGCACCAAAGAGTGCACCCGTGAGGACCACCTTCAGGTCCGCGGATGGGGTCACGATAATGGCATTATTTCCACCCAGTTCGAGCAGGCTCCGGCCCAAACGCTCCGCAACTGCGGCACCGACGATCTTACCCATTCGCACACTGCCTGTGGCGGAAACCAGAGGTACTCGCTTGTCGCGGGTCATCATCTCGCCAATTTTGTAATCACCATTGACCAGACAGCTGACACCCTCGGGAACATCATTGGCCTTGAGCACCTCATTCAGGAGCATCTGGCAGGCAACACCACACATCGGCGCCTTCTCCGAAGGTTTCCAGATCATGGTATCCCCGCAGACCATGGCGATCATGGCATTCCAGGACCAGACGGCCACCGGGAAGTTGAATGCGGAGATGATACCCACCGGACCCAGTGGGTGCCACTGCTCGTACATCCGATGGTTGGGCCGCTCGGAATGCATGGTCAGGCCATACAGCTGACGGGATAATCCCACTGCGAAATCACAGATATCGATCATTTCCTGCACTTCGCCCCAGCCTTCCTGCAGGCTTTTTCCCATTTCATAGGAGACCAGCCGGCCCAGGGCATCCTTGTTGGTCCGCAGGACCTCGCCGTACTGACGGACGATCTCCCCCCGCTGAGGGGCAGGAACCAATCGCCAGGCGCGGAAAGCTTCTTGCGACTTGGTAATCACAGCTTCGTATTCTTCAGCTGTGGTAATGCTCACCTTCCCGATCAGTTTGCCATCCACCGGAGAATAGGATTCGAGATAGGCACCTGAATTCAGGGCGTTGAGGCCGGTCCAGGTACCGGCATTGCTGGCTTGCAAGCCTAATTCCTGGATAAAGTTCACGTTCATACTATTGTCTTTTCGGGTGCAAAAGTAGCCCCCTTCCATGGGAATATCACATTACAACCAAGGAATGTACCTTAGTGTTCTCTAGTGAATTCGATGGCGCGTATTGCATCTGTCCTGGGATTATTGATCTGCTGTGCGTGGAACCCCTCGCAAGCACAGGATCCCGACCCCGACAATCTCATTCCGAATCCCGGTTTTGAATTTTTTGCCAACCCTCCGATCGGCTGGTATTATCGGGGCAAACAATTTACCGCCGTCATGAAGAGCTGGAGTTCGCCAACTGCAGCTTCGCCGGATGCATATGGCCCTGACGTCCATGTTCCCCAGAATTGGGCAGAAAAAGGGTTTGGCCAGGAACAACCACATGGCGGAAAGGCCATGGCCGGCCTGACCCTGTATGGCTGTGATGAAGGCAAACCCCATTGCCGGGAATACCTCCAGGTACGTCTGAAGGAGCCCCTGGTGTCCGGACAGAAATATGCCTTTGAATGCTGGACCAATCATCTGCCCCGATCCCTGCAGATCAACCGGATCGGGATT
>JAUIEA010000121.1 GCA_030429045.1 Bacteroidia bacterium
ATGTTGCCCGCTTGAAATAGATGTACTGGGTACAGCTCTTGGTGTTGCCACTGTCATCCGTTGCGGTCCACTGACGATTGATCACAGCGGTCAGTTGCTGGTTATCGTTACAACCGTAGTCCGTAACCACATCAGACCATTCCAGATCCACGTCATAGGAACAGTTGTCTTCAGCAAACGGATAGCCGAGGTCGTCCGGTCCATAAGCGGTTTCGCTACAGGCTACCGTGATGTCCACGCACTCCAGGACGGGTGCCAGCTTGTCTTCAACCTTGATCGAACCCCAGCAATGATTGCCAGAGGCGATATGGGTCACTTTGACTGTGAGCGTCTTCCCGATATACGCTGCACCCACCCAGGGTGAGGTAGGGATCGGCAAGCCATTGGCGCCCATCACCGTGACCATCTTGTCTCCTGGACAAGAGTTGGGATTTTCGAGGATATGGTCGTCTTCGACCTCGGAATAGCAGTCTTCATCAAGGGAAAACTGGACCAGGTCGTTACAACCCAGCGTACACTGGGCCTGAAGGGCGGTTCGACCAAACAGGGCGACCGCCAGGATAAGGCTGATCCGGAGGAGATGTTTTTGCCATCCGGTGTTCAGTTGAGATTTTCTCATGGGATTAAACATTGTTGGGATGAATAAAAATTTGGGTTTGTCCAAAACTGAGCTCATGTGGAGAGTCGACAGATTCTCCGATTGCATATCGTGTTTCTTCGGTTCACCTGATTGGGGTCAGGGTGGTTGTCAGGAAGTCAGGCTCGGGCAAGAACCGGCCAGGCCGGTACCCGCAGGCACGGAGTAAGTGCTTGTAAAAAATGAAAATGGGAATCTTGTATCTGCAGTCCGGGATGGAGTAAAAAGTAGTGGGCCGCCCACCCGTAAGCGGGCGGACCCACTCACATCCCAAAAACCACATCTTTCAAACTCGTCACTCGTCGATCAGTACCAGTGTTTTGGTGACCGGACGGGTATATGGAGTTTCTATGAGCAATTGATAAAGGCCGCTTCGTCCCAATTCCGTTCCCGGAATGGAGAGCGCATGCCGCCCTTGACTGTAATCTGCCTCATGGCGCCACACTTCACTTCCGGTGATATTGAACACCCTCAACGTGACAGCGCTGGGCTGGCGGAGATTAAACCGGATTTGGGCCTCCTCCCGGAAGGGATTCGGATAGGGGTCTTCCAGGAGTAGTCCTGTAGCGACCTCTTCACTGGCAAACCGGAGGACGATCTCCGCAGGGACCAGGTCAGTGGCCATCGCTTCTGCCTGGAGGTCATCCAGCAGTTGGATGGCCTCGGATAGGGATCCGGTCTGAAGTGCTGCTATTTCGATCCAGAGGATCGTTCCGCCCGCCAGGGTTGGATCGGGCAACTGGCTGTGCCATACGGTGCGCAGCTCCTGGTCGGTCAGGTGGACCATCTCAGGATACAGTGTGGCACAATCGCCGGTTTCAAATCCGACAAATCGGGCCCGTTCAGCATTCAATCCAAGCTGATACTGGAAGCCCAGGAGGTCGTCGCCCTCGATCCGGACAGGGATCCGGTAGGTGTATCCAGCCGTCATCATTGGATCGTCGAGTATCAGGTCCCTCAATTGGCCTGTCCGGACATCGCCGGCCAACAGACCAGACGCCTTGGCCGTATAGTTGACGTCACCGGTCTTCACCGCAACGAAATCCTGGCCGATATAGGTCCCCTGAATATTGGGGATAAGGATCTGCTGGAGGAAGTTTTCCTGCGTCGGCTTGCTCGGATTGGTAAAGGTGTAATCACTGGTCACGAACTGCCAGCTGGGAGCATTGGTAAAGGCAGTTTGTTGGCCGAGGAGCATCCGCCGGATCTCGATAATGTCCGAGATACTGATATTGCCGGTCTTGTTGACATCAGCCGCGATCAATTGATAGGGATCGGTCAGCATCTGTTTGCCCGAAATATGCTTCTGCAACAGGATGATGTCTCCGATACTGAGTCCATTTTGCGCTTCTTTGTCCAATTCGGGTGTCACCGTATAATTCATGCCCTTGGGCAGGTCGGTAAACTGGTAGGTGCCATTGGCTTCTGTAAGCACCATATCAATTCCGTTGAGGTAAACCTCTGCTTTGAGCATGGGATCGCCACCCGGGGTCAGTATCGTACCGGTGATCTCGGCCTTGCCGCTGGAACAGACATCCAGATTGTCCTGGACTTCGACAATGGTCGTACAGGTATTCTTGTTGCCATTGCCATCCATGACGGTCATGGTCACCAGCTGGTTGCCCAGAGAGTCACAAGAGAAGGTATTCGGGACCAGGTTGAAACTGAGATCGGTATACCCGGTACAGTTGTCGAAGGATCCCCCTTCGATCAGATTGAGTGGCAAGACTACTGTGCCGGTCATGTTCAATCCGATGGAGACGCCTTTATTGCAGATCGCCAGAGGCGGCTTGTCATCCACGACGGTGACCTTTACCTCACCCATGCTGCTGTTTCCACAGCCGTCCTGGGCGACGAACATGATCGTATGGACGCCTACGGGGTAGGTGCCGTTGATCGATGCACCGCTCGAAATGGCATAGATGCTATTGTTGGTGATCTGGGTGTTGGGGTCACAATCCGTGACGACTGCAGAAGCGACGTTCAGGTACCCGTAGCATCCCTGCTGGTCAGCTCCGATGGTGATGTCCGCTGGCAGCGACAGGACAGGTGCCTCATGGTCATAGATGTCGATATACTGCACACCCTTCCAATGTCCCGGGTTGGGATTCAGGTTCGGGTTGTACGTACACCAGTTCTTGACCTCCCAGCACCGCTCGATGCGATAACACGCCGGATAGGCCGTCTTGTACAGTTTGTCACTGAAGGAGACAAATAGATTTTCGCAATCATTTCCCGTAATAGTCGGCATACCTGCGGTGGATGGACTGACGTCGACCCCACACTCGGTACTGGTAAAGTTGGCCGGCCAGGTGATCTTGATCGGTGTTGTGTCGATCTGGGTGATGACTTGCAGGCAGTATGACTTGTTGCCATAAATATCCTCTGCGGTCCATTGCCGGTTGATATAACCTTCCTTACACTGGTTGAGGAACTTGGTGTCCAGGTAGGTGACACTCTTCATCTGACAGTTGTCCATTCCGGAAGCTGCTCCGGTGATGGAAAGCTTTTTTGTATCTGTTGAACACAGTACGGTAATGTCATCCGGACAGGTGATCATCGGTTCCAGTTTATCCTGGACCATCACCTCCATCATACAGGTATTGGTCAAGCCAACATGGTCCACCGCTTTGAGCGCGACCATGACGATCTTGCCGATATCACTGCACATGAACATGATCTCTGATTTGAACGCTCCATTGTCCCGGCTGACTTCCAGGTGGTCCAGGAGGCAATTGTCGTGTGAGCCATCGTCGAACAGACTGGCAGGGACCGTGATGATCCCGGTGGACGGCAGCGCAATGTTGACGTCTTTCTTACAGACGGCAACGGGTTTGTCGTCATCCTTCACGGTGACATACATGGTATCTCGGCCAATATTACCGCAGGCATCTTTAGCCTCGTAATACACCGGGTGCTTTCCGGCCGGCACGTTCAGGAAGGGGCCATAGCCTGTTCCGTAGGCCCACTTGACGGAGACAGAATAGGAGGAACAGTTATCCGTAGCGGTCCAACTCGTTGGCAGGTTGACCGTTGCACTGCATTTGATAGATGATGTCCCAACCGTAATATCTGCAGGAGCGGAGATGACCGGGGGTAACATGTCCATCAGGCTGATGACCTGGGCATGATACACGGTGGTGTCCTTGCAGTAGTCGATCAGTTTCCAGGTTCGGACAGTTGTATAGGCACCGGAAATACATCCGGGGTAGACATCATCTGTATAGGTGACCGTAAAGTCGCAACTGCCGAGGGTCACCAGTGGATAGCCATCCACTGTGGGCTGGCCCGCCAGCTTCAGGTCTTTCGGATCCTGGCCACACCAGAGTGCAGGGAGGTCAAAACCGTCATGGTCACCCGGGAAATCCACATCCGCAAGGGTTGCTCGTTTGAGCCAGATAGTTTGCTGACAGGTACCGGTATTACCCGACTGATCGGTAACCGACCATTGGCGGGCGACCTTGCCGGTCACGATCCTGTTGTTGACCACCGTCGTACACGGCAGGTTGGTATACAGGTCGGTAAAGGAAAGGTCTGATTTTGTGATATCCATGCAATTTTCCATCCACTGGGGATAGCCCACAGAATCGGCAAAGAGGCTGTCTGTGCAAAAGACATATTTGTCCGGACAGATCAGCATGGGTGCCATTTCGTCGATCACCACAACGGATGTCCAGCAGGAGTTTCCGCTGATATCGTGAGTGGCGGTGATCATCAGGGTGTCACCCGCATAGGCGCAATCCACATCAGGGCCGACTGTATTGCCGCCTGAATCTGTGATGGTCAGCGTGACATTGCCTGGGCAATTGGGATCCGGAAAATTGTTCAGGACCTTCGCCGGGGTAATGGTCGCCATGCCATCCATATCTAACACGATGGGCGTGTAGGGTGGTTTGCATGCCAGTTCGCATTGGGCAGTCAGGGTTCCTGTGGTAGACAGGATCATGAGCAGGCCCAGGGTCCAGGCCAACAGGCCTGAGCGCAAATTTTGGACGGGGCGAACAGATTCCGTCCGATTGTCCGGGCTGGAAAAAGCCGGGACGGACAGGAGATTCCGTGGGTTCATGGGATAGGGATTAGGTTCTGGGAATGGGCAGACGCTTCCTGGGGTCCTACCTGACCGCCTTTGCGTGACAAGCAGGACCAGCGTCCTTGTGGTGTTCATGTTTATTCGAGAGCCGAGGCTCAGAGCCGACCGGAAATCCTGGGTTTTCTCAAGGGTTCGGTCTTCAGTAAGAGGTGGTTCGTATGTTGTTTCTTTCTACTATATACTAGGCAAACGGCGTGCCAAGAGAGTGGAAAAAGTGCCCCCCCTCTAAAGAGAGCGGGGGCCATCCCAAAAACCACTTCTTTGGCGGTGGGCGTCCGCACTTATTCGGTTGGCGGGGTCTCCGCAGCAGCAGCCTGTTTGGCTTTATTGGCTTTGCCGGGGAAATCCAGACTCAGTGTGATCTCGTGTGTGCCATTGCTGTATTGCTGGAAACGCTGGAAGCCAACATTGTAGGAATACAGAATGCCAAAGGTGTTAAATCGTGTACCGACCAGCAGGCCCATCTGTCCACCGGACCCTGCCCGATAGAGTAAGCCCCCGGTGAGCCTCCGCTCCATGAAACTGGCGCGGAATGCAAAATCAGCAAGGAAGGGTGCATTCCGGGACTTCCGCAGAAATACGGAAGGCTCCAGAAGAACATCATATTCGGTCAGGTCAAACCGGTAACCCAACTGGGCCATCCAGTAGTCGAAGATCTCCTGCGCGAAATTGTCATCATCCACGTCATCGAGCCGGGCACGCACCATATTGGAGGTCGACAGGCCGAAGAAAACGCGATTCTGATAATCTCCCATGACACCCATGGATGCATCAAACCATTGGGCTCCGTCGATGCGGTCTTCCACAAGTGGATCAGATCCTTCATAAAGCGGGTTGTCACGAACAGAAGACGGCAGTCGTTCCTGGTGGAATTCTGTGCTCAGGCCGATACCCAGGCGGAAATCTTCCTTGACCAGGAAGTTGAATCCGTAAGACAATTGTCCCCGGTACCGGGTCAGCGAAGCGGCGTTCTCCGTAAAGAGCACCAGTCCCAGACCCATGTTATTGGCCACAGGGCCATTCCAGGTCAGGGCATAGGATTGTGGCGCATTCTTGAACCCTGACCAGGAGTTGTTCATATGCATCTGGATCTGATGATTGCCGGTGATGCCTGTGTGCCCCGGGTTGACCAGGAATGGATTCAGGAATGTATGCGTAAATATCGCCTCATCCTGAGCTTGCAGACCGGCAAAACCGACGACAAGGAAGAGTATGATGGATAGCTTTTTCATGTCAATTGGAATTTTGGAATTTGGATTAACGCAACAGGGTGATATCCCCTTTGACTACCGTGATGGAACCATCATCGTCAACCCATTCAAAGACGTAGTAATAGGCGCCTTCGGGCAGTTCGGTTCCGTTCTGACTCTGTCCTCGCCACTCGTTATTGTAATTCGTGGTCGCATAGACAGATTGACCCCAGCGGTTGAAGATGTGCAGGTTGTGATTGCTGTAGCGGTCATCCATGACACAGTTGATAACGAAGAAGTCATTCATGCCGTCATTGTTGGGCGTAATGACATTTCGTGCCATCAGGCATTCCACATCAAAAATGTCCACACAGGCAGTCTTCTGGCATCCTCTGGCATTGGTCACCGTGACACAGTATTTATCTGCATCCAGTCCTCCGATGAAAATATCTTCATCTCCATTGCTCCATACATATTCATAAGGGGGCAATCCGATCCCGTTGACATCTGCAAACGCAGAGGCAAATGGGGGGACGCCGTCCGTGATAATTTCAATAACCCAGGCCGGTGGTGCAGTTACCGTGACCATGCCGGTAAAGACCTTGCCATTCGCATCCGTAATGGTCACGGAATGCATTCCTGCACAGAGCTTGTTGGCTAATGCCGTATTGCCACCACCAGCACTCTGGCTCCATTTGAAGGTGACCGGCTCGAGTGCCGATCCCGGAGGGAAGGCAACAACGGTTCCATCGCATTCGCCATAACAGGATACATTATATCCGTTGTAGTCGAATTTGTCAAAAGTGACCAGGTTGTCATCGGCCGGATTGATGGTCGTTGTCAATGTCTTGGTGCAGCCATTGCTGTCGGTGACAGTGACAGTGTAGGATCCGGCAGCCAGACCCGTCTGGTCCTTGGTGACCGGGCCATTGCTCCAGTTATACGTGTAGACCGGTGTGCCACCAGTTACAGCCAACGTGATAGTACCGGTGCTTTGATTGATAATGGTCGGTGTCGTCGTTGCACTCAGGGTCAACGGATTGGCAGGGCCACTGACCGTATAACTTCCGGTCTTGGTGCAGCCATTTGCATCGGTGGCGGTCACGCTGTAGGTGCCACTGAGGACATTGACCAGATCTTCGGTCACGGCGTTGTTGCTCCACTTGAAGGTGAAGGCACCCGTGCCCCCGGATGGGGTCAGATTGATCGCGCCCTGGGCCTGTCCGGCACAAACGACCGGCGTGGTCTTGGCCGACAGATCGATGGCTGCAGGCTCCGTGATCAGGATCGGTTCAAGACTGGTGGAACAGCCATTTACATCTTCTATGGTTGGCGTGTATTCACCCGGACCGAGGTTGATCAGATTTTTACCGGTACCCGCCGAAGAGGGATCCCAGGTGATTGTGTAAGGTTCACCTGAAGCTGGAAGCGTCAGGGTAATTGTCCCGTTCTTGCTGCCGAAACAGGTGACATTGGTTGAACTGATGACTGGCACCAGGCTGGAGCTGTTCACCTTGAGGGCCGGGCCGATCAGGCTGCAGCCGTTGTTGTCGGTGATCGTCGCCGTATAGGTGCCACCTGCAAGCCCGGTGATCGGATTACCGACGCCAACGCCGGCGCCCCAGTTGACCACATAGTTTGGTGTACCGCCCGAGATCTCGAGTTCGATGCTGCCATCCTTGGTCCCTGAACAGGTCTCATGGATGATCGCCACATCCTCGATCATCATTTGCGGAGCCTTCAGGGCGACAACGATATCGCCCGACTCCCATTTACAATCCGGGATGGTATTGTCGGTGATCGTCACCTTATAGGTGCCCGCCGCCAGATTCTTTGGATTCTTGGTGTTGGGTAAGGTAGGTGACCAGGTGTAGGTGAAGTTGCCTGAGCCCCCGGTAACCAGGAGATTGATGGCCCCATCACTACCCCCGGGGCAGTTGACTTTGGTGACGATGGTAGCGGTCACATTCAGATCACAGTTACAGGGTGTAGTGGTGATCCGTCCTGTTCTCCGGATCAAACCGATCACGCCGGATGTATCGTTTATTTCGGACATCAGCGGTAGCTTGTCCACTACGCGGATGGTGTCCTTTTGGCCTTCCAGCATCAGATTCTGATAGCAGAGCTGGAACATCACTGCGCCACTGTCCAGGGTGATGCCCAATGGATCGAGTGGATTGGGATCCTCAAAAAGGAAGCCAAGGACGTTATTGCTTTCGTTGAAGGTGAGGTTACCCAGCGAGCAGTTGGGCAACTGCAGGGTGGGGTGACAATTCTTGACACCGACCAGGTCCAGTTTGAGCGGATTGGCAGCAAAATACAGTTGGACACCCACGATCTGGGTGAAGTTGGTCGCGGTGACAGGCACGCAGAAGGTATCTCCCTGGCAGACATTCTTTTCGCCAATGTCAATGGTCACGGAGACGTTATTGCCGACTGTAACACTGCCATTGTTCAGCTGGGTCTGCAGGATATCATCATTCGAGTTCCGGAATTCGATCTTCGGCGGAAGGCTCGGATTGGGATTGGAAAAGAAGCTCACTGGAGAGACTTGTCCCTGCGTACCGATAATTTTGAAGCAGATCTCAAAGAGGACAGCCCCATCTTCCAGATCGTCCCCGTTAAAGGGATTGATCCAGGAGACCTGGATGGTATTGGCATTAAAGAGGCCGAAGTTACCGTTGGGTAAGGGGAGGCCACAGTCCAGTTGAAGTGTGCTGTTACAGTTGTTGAGACTGGAGAATTCCAGAATGGCCGGATCCCAGGTCACGCCAAATTCCATCAGACTCACGTCCTTGAAATTATCGACCGTTACAGGAATGCAGACAACCTGACCCGGCGAGCCTGTTTCTTCTCCAATGGTAGCGGTGATCCCGTTAAAGGTTCCAACGACAGTGATATTGGCTGTAGAGCTGTTGATGCCAATGTCATTGAACTGAGCGTTGATGACCTCACAGTTGTAGTCCTGGAAGGGATCGCAGTTGACCGTCATCTGAGAAGTGCCGGGAGCTTTGCCACGTACTTTGACCGCAATAAACGGTGTATTGTCTGGCAGTGACTTCCCGGTGAGGTTAAAGTCGTAGTAAGTGACTTTTACCCCGGTTCCAAATGATGGGTTCCCAGGTGGGATATACCCGATGCCCAGTCCCTTGAAAGTGCTGAACGAGGTGGTGTCGACCAGCGCCCAGGCTTCGACAAATTCAAGTTTGCTTTGATCGAAGGTGATCGTAAACTCGAAACCGACGAGGTCGTCAAAATTGTCGTTTACCACCAGGTTAAAGACCTTTTCTTCACCCACGGCCAGCGTAGCGACAGCGGGGTCAAAGGAAACCTGCAGCTGAGCGGGCAAACGCCAGGCACTCAGCAAGAGCGGAATCAACAGTAGGTAATAGAGGCGTTTCATTGTCCTTGGAATTTGGAATGTGAATTTGTCTTGGAATTATTTCTGGACGAGCATGCGCTTGATATAGCGTCCCTGCTCGGTGATGACGATGACATAATAGCCGCCACTGTGCAGGGCATCGGCTGCAGGAATACTGATGTCCTGATTGCCGGGCATGAGATGCCGCTCGAGTTCATAGACGACCGATCCGGCGAGGTTGACCACTTGCAGGATGACGTCGGTTGCCTGGCTGACCTCCAGTTGTACGTCGCACCATTCCCGACAGGGGTTGGGAATGATCTGCATTTTGAGTGGTGGGATAAAGGCCGGAACGACGGCGGAGTTTTCCTGGACCTGGACCAGGCCATAGGTAAAGTCGATCGGGACGGGGTCGTCATTGTAGTCAATGACTTCCGGTGCAAGAGGTTCATCCACGAAACTGACCCAGGATGAATCACCCAATGTACCGATCACGGTAAAACTGAGGGTAAAGATGGTGTGCCCGTTCTCGGTCGAAAATCCGGAATAGACATCATCGGCATACCAGAACATGGACATCCGATGAAAGGTGTCCAGGGCCCAGTCGAAATTTTCGATCTTTTCGAGGTCGTAATTCGAGATGCTGTCAAACTGCAGTACCAGGGTGTCCCACTCAATGGAGAGTTGGAAACCGGAGATACTGTCAAACTCGGTGACCTTGACAGGCAGGTGAATGACAGATCCGGGTGAAGCCACCTGAGATTCTGCAATAAAACCGACCTGGGCCTGAGTAGTTGACAGTGCGAATACGAGGAGAAATGCGCCAAAAGTGGCACGAATGAAAGTCGGCTGGTTGCTGCCGACCATAGATACGAACGATCTGCCTGCGCGAGGCGCAGAGAATGGAGTGTTCATGGGATGTCGATTTACGACCCGCAAACACCAGGCGAAAAAGGCCTATGAAATTCAGGTGATCCTGAATTCCGCCTAACTGAGTTCTTTATCGTTGATCGTGAAAGACGACAGACACCGGCCAGAATGCACGGTTCAATGAAACAGAATGGAAAGTGTAGTTGTCGTTCATGGGATAAAGAGGTCCGGACGTGACGCCGGGTGGTTAGTGGAATGGGATCTGGGAATGGGGTTCCCGTGGTCTGAAATCATGTGGCTGCGTTACCGCGTGGTCTTCTTGGGTATGTTGTTTGACTATGGTTTTACAAAAATAGGTCCAAACTCACCTGAGCGCATACCTAATTTAGGGTAAATTACATATTATTAATACCTGGATATATAACAAGCTAATATATAAGGACTTTTCAGATGTTCAAGTTGACTGACTGTCCAGCCTTTATATATAGGTATATGTCTGAATATCAAATGCACTCGTTTTAGTGGGTCCGGCTTCATGCCAGTTGATGCTGATAGGCGATCTTCAAAAGCTTCTGGGTATTGTTGACCCCGACCTTCCTCAGGATGTTCTTGCGATGGACACAAACGGTTTGTTCAGAGATGAACAGGGCCTCGGCTATTTCACGGTTACTGAGCCCGCTCATGATCTGCCCCAGTACCTCCACTTCTCGCTTGGTAAGTTCGAACCGCAAATGGAAGAAATCCCGCAGGGGAGTCTTCATGGTATGCCCGTTCTGATCCGGAGTATCGGTCGGTGACACCCCTTCTCCCAGAAAGACCTTTCGCTGCAGAACCACCTGAATGGCCTGGTACAACTCCTCCGGGGGGCTGGTCTTAAGGACATATCCCAGGGCTCCGGCCTTACAGGCGTTGCGCACCAGTTTGGCATCGTGATAAATGGTGAGGACGAGGAAATGATCAGATCGCGCTCCGGGCCATTCTTCCAGGACCTGGAAGATGTCACCGGTCTTCAGGTTCATCTCACTGATGACCAGGTCGGGTTCGACCTCCGCTGCAAGGACGAGTAACGCCTGCTTGTCTTCAGCATGATGGATACGGGATTTGGGAAACCAGGCCTTCAGGCGGGTTTCCAACGCTTCGCGGAACAGGGGATGCGGGTCCGCGATGATGATTTCCAGTAGGGGGGGAGATATCATCTAGTCCATGGGATTTCAGCAAAGATAACGGTTTGCCACCCTCGGGTCAACCCCCGGCCCCGGAGACAGAGGGACCGTGAGACTCTGAGAACGTGAGACGGAGAGATGAAGAGAAATGAGAAAGGTGGAAATGGGAAGTCGGAAATCGGAAGTCGGAAAGTGGAAGTCGGAAAGTGGAAGTCGGAAAGTGGAAGTGAGGATGAGAGCGGGCGATGTAGGGGTGACTTTAGTCGCCCGTGAAGAAAGGAAATGAGGATTACTAAGGCGAAAAGTCGGAAAGCGGAAAGCGGAAGAATGAGGAATCTGGAATCCAGGAATGAAAAAGGTATTGGGCATTGGGTATTGGGCGTTGGGTTTTGGCTTTCCTCCGCG
>JAUIEA010000122.1 GCA_030429045.1 Bacteroidia bacterium
TACGGTTGTTCCTGCCACCTGGTCGAGAGTATAGGAATGAAAGATGCCCTGCCGTTTGGCAGCAGTAAAGCGGCAGCTGAAGCAGCCGGTACAAGTGTCCCATCTTAATTTGCTAAAGCCCCCCTTCACGCACCAACCCGACAGCGCCTCCTTCTTCCGGTATGACTATGATAACCCCATCATGTGATTCAGATCATTTTGCAATGGATTGATTCCCCGGACTTTGAGGCATCAATTCACCTGTGCAAACAGGTCGATCAACACTCGGGATATGCAACCTCAATCCACCACTACTGCACCAGGAGTAAACCCTGGCCAACTCTCACGTAAATCCATCTCCGAACATATCGTCGAGATCGTCAGTGATTCAGGCGAAGGAGCCCAGAAGGCCGGTCAGAGCTTTGGCGCCATCTGCGCCAAAATGGGAAACGGCGTCTGGACCGTAGAGATCATACCATCGGATATCCAGCCTCCCCCGCGGACGAAAGAAAGTGCGTCCGGCATCCGGATCCGCATCGGATCTGGCGTCGTCACCAATGCCGGCGATGAAGCAGATATCGTCATCGCCTTCAACGAGATCGCCCCTTATTCCCGGATCGAACAGGATGCCTATCGACCCGGCACAAAGATCCTGCTGGAGAGCATGTGGGCCACCCATGAGGATGAATCCATCCGCGAGAACTATGCCCGGGCTGTGGCAGATTTCAAACAACTGGGCTACGAGGTCCATGAGATCCCCATGCAGGAAGAATGCCTCAAACTGGTGCCCGACGCCCGAAGAGGTAAGAACATGTGGGTGCTGGGACTCCTTTGCCAGCTGTACAACCGCAACCTCGACATTGCCGCCGACCAGATCCGGCATACCTTCCGCAAGAAGTCCCAGAATGTGATCGATGTCAATCTGCAGCTCCTGCAAGGTGGATTCGACTGGGCAGGACAACACCTGGACTTCCTGTATGACATGCCACCCACACTCGGCGAGGTCGACCAGGTGGTCATGAACGGAAACGAAGCACTCAGCCTGGGCGTCATCGCCTCGGGTATCGAAGTCTGCTCCATGTACCCCATCACGCCGGCCACCTCGACATCCCACCACCTGGCGGAATGTTTCGAACGGGCCGGTGGACTGGTCCACCAGGCCGAAGACGAAATTGCCGCCATCGGTTTTGCCATCGGCAGCTCCTACTCCGGCAAACCGGCAGTGACCATTACCTCAGGCCCGGGTCTGGCCCTGAAGACCGAATTCATTGGCCTGGCCGTGATGGCCGAAATGCCCCTGGTCATCATCAACGTCCAGCGAGGAGGCCCCTCTACGGGGATGCCCACAAAAATTGAACAGAGTGACCTTCTGGCCGTCCTGTACGGGCAGCCCGGAGATACCCCCAAGATCGTACTGGCACCATCCACCATCGAAGAGTGCTTCCAATTTGTCATCCTGGCCCGCCAGATCGCTGAGGCTTTCCGGACCCCCGTCTTCATCCTCACGGATTCCAACCTGGCCACCGGCGTCCAGCCCTTTGCCCGGCCCAAACCACGAAAAGAATGGTTTGCACCTCCAGTTGACCAGTCGCCCTGGCCACAAGGTGTAAGCCCCTACGATTGGGATCCGTCCAATGGCATCAGTAAACGCCCCATCCCGGGCCAGCGCGGTGGAGAATTCACCGTCACCGGTCTCAATCATAATAAGGATGGAAAAGTATCCTACCTGCCAGAAGTCAACCAGAGAAGTTCCACCATGCGCAGTCGCAAACTGGCGGCTTTTGCCAAGACCCTCAAGCCCCCTCAGGTGTACGGAGACGACCAGGGCGACCTGCTGATCGTCGGCTGGGGATCTACACGTGGCGCGATCGAAGAAGCAGTGGATCGCGCTAAAGCGGAGGGCATATCTGTGTCTTCGGTGCATCTGCGGTTTATGAGTCCATTCGAGCCGGAGCTGAAGAAACTGTTTGGACGGTTCAAAAAAGTGATTACCGCCGAGATCAACTACAGCGATGCAGTAGACGATGAATTTGTGGCTCCCGAGCACAGGAGATATGCACAACTGGCCTGGGTCCTGCGTGCCCGCACCCTGGTGGATATCGGCTGTTTCTCTAATGTCCATGGTCAACCCATGCGACCCAATTCCATCCTCAACGCCATTCGATCTATTACTCAACCTAAGAACGCCTGATCATGTACGGACTCAAACCTGACCCCTGTGTACTGGAAGTTCCCGACAAGTATTACTCCACCGGGGATTATGAAAAAGGCGTAGCCCGCTGGTGTCCCGGTTGTGGCGATCACACCGTTCTTTCGGCGGTTCAACGTCTCTGCCAGGAGAAACAACTTCCACCTGAAAAAACCGTCTTTGTATCGGGTATCGGCTGTTCCAGCCGCTTCCCGCACTATATGAAGACCTACGGCTTTCACGGCCTGCATGGCCGGGCTTTCCCCGTAGCGGAAGGCGTGAAATTTCGTCGCCCCGACCTGCATGTCTTTGTGGTCACCGGTGATGGCGATTGCCTGTCCATCGGAGCAGGTCACTGGATCCACAGCATCCGCTACAACATGAACCTGACCGTCCTGCTTTTTGACAACCAGATCTATGGGATGACCAAGAAGCAAACCTCTCCGACCTCCCCCATGGGGACCATTTCCAATACCCATCCCCAGGGGTCTGTCCTGCCTCCGATCAACCCCATTCAAACCACGCTCGGAGTTTCCAACGTGTCATTCGTGGCACAAACCGCGGACTGGATCCCCGGCCACCTCTATGCCACCATCAAGGCTGCTCATGAACACGAGGGTTTTTCCTTTGTGAAGATCATGATGCGTTGTACCAAATTCCTGCCCGAAGAGGCCAAGAAGATGGTGGGCGATAAAGAACATATGACCCTTCTCCAACACCCCGACGGGATCGACGTGGATATGGCAACAGCCAACCTCTTCAGACATACCAAACAGCACGATCCCCGGGATATTGATGAGGCCCGAGCCTTTGCCGAGGACCCGGAGATGTCCTACCTGGGCTTATACTATCGGGACAAGACAGCACCCCGATATGATCTCTACGGTGCCCACAACCTGGGTGCTACGCCAGAACAGAAGTTGAACGTCCTGGAAGAGGAATTTGACAAATTCGCTGTCTGATCACCGGAGCATTGCACATGGACCATAAACCCGAAGCACAAGACCTCCTCGATCGCTTTTTTACAGAAGGCGCTCGAACCATGTTGACAGCAATTGACACGCCTACGCAGGAAGAGGCACCTGTCCAGACGGATCCCGGTCATCCCCGTCGAACAGAAGCCCGGGCTGTGGATCCCGGCGACATGCAGCACTACTGGCGTTTCCTGCGCCTGTTTCATCACAGTGGAAAGGGAGGCGGAATTGCCCTGCCCAATCCCGATGATCGAGTGGTGCCAGCCGTATTTGACCCCTATATCCGCCAGTCGGCCAGTGCCGGGTTTTACCCCTGCTGGGTTGGAATAGGCCTGGAAGCGACTTGCCTGCCCCTGGAGGAACTCCTGAAACAGACCATCCTTCAATTTGCTCCGGAATCGGAACAGGCTCGCATCATCAAAGATCAAATGGCCAGGGTCATCCGCATCTGGCGACAACAGATACAGAAAGATGATTCCCCGCTGGAACTCCAGCAAATATGGCCCGGGGTCAGGGAGGACATCGCCACCACCCTGAAGCTGACCGGGAAAGACCTTCAGGATCTGGACCAATTGGGAAACCACCTGCCCCGAACGGGGTACATCATTGATTTTTCCCAGGCAGGCATCCTCCAGGTCCTGGGCATCATCCTGGCGGGCCGATATGTTTCGATCAGGCAGGAATGGGAAGCCCTTTCACGTCCATTGATCGGCAAGATCAGGGAGCTGCTGGCCGTGGAACAGGAAAAGGGAATCGATGCTCACAGCCCCGGGAAGCTTCGTGAAAAACTGGACTTTGCCGATACCTTCCTCAACTTTGACGAACTCTCGGATCTGATGCCGGACGAGACTTCCAGCCAGATCCCAGAAGAGCGTCGACACCGTCTGGAGGAGATCTTGTACTGGCTGACAGAAGGGCCCGAACGACTGTTTGCAACCCCTGCTATTCTGGTGGCAGAGGAATCAAACAGCGATCGATTGAGATCCGCTCTCCTCCCGGTCCTCGAGAAAGGTCAGTGGCATCTAGCAGCCGAGGGACATGTGATCCAGGAGGCGCTCCATCAATTCGAAGAGATGACCGCCATTGCCGCACGCTTCTTTTCAGCGGTGCGCATTGCCAGCCTCGAAATGGATAACCTGTATGATCCGGCGATCCATGACCACTATTTTGTCCAGTTCAGCTGGTCTTCCTTTACCCCGGAAGAAAAATCGGCATGCCCCCCTGTCGTGGTCTTTACGGATCATCGATCCCTGCTGTCACGGGAAGCTCTGGCCTTTGGAAAGGCACTGACCCGGGGATATCCGATTCGTACAGTCTGCCTGTCCAATCCCTATCCGGAAGCGGCAGAAGAATGGGCCTATCGTCCCGAACCCGGAGCATTGGCCCTGGCCTATCGGGATGCGTTTGTCATGCAGACCGCTACGATCGATCCGGCGCACTTCTACCATGGCCTTCAACTGGGGCTGCAGGCCGAACATACCGCCCTGTTCCATATTCTTGATCCGGGCGATCCTGCCGATATCCTCGGCCATCATGCGGCCCTGATCTCCAGGGAAGCACCTTCTTTCCTGGTTTCCGGCGCCGCCAATGCCAGCTGGGGCAGCCGATTTACAGTATCGGACAATCCGGATCCGAATGACAACTGGGTCAGATCAACTGGCACCTACCTGTTGCCGGACGGAACCGAATCAGAATACGACCTTCCCATCACACCGGTCGATTATGCAGCTCTCTTCCCACGTCTTTTGCGTCATTTTCAGATCGTCCCTGAAGACTATGTTACAGACGACCTCCTGTTGATGGATGAATACCTGGCCTTGTCTCAGGAAGAACGCATCGCCAAAGTGCCCTATACCTGGCTGGTCCTGCCTGATCGCAGCATGGTCAGGGCGGCCATCACCATGACCCTGGCGCGGGCTTGCGAAGAACGTCTGGGCTTTTGGCATTTCCTCCAGGAAAGTGCGGGCATCCACAATTTCCATGCGGAACAGGCCACTCGTGAACTGACCCGGGAATGGGAAGCGCGTCTGGAACAGGAACGCGAGGAACTGGAAGCCGCGCATGCCTCCGCGCTCCAGCAGGCGGTTGAAGTTGCTGGCCGGCAGACCATGGAGGATCTGGCGAGTGTATTGATGCAAATGGATACAGCCTCGCCTCGTCCCATTGCCCCTCCCGGTCCGACCGCAAAAAAGCCGGCCGTGACGAAAGAAGTGAAGGCCGCAGAAAAGGAAGACACCCAACCCGTAAGTGAAAAGCCGGCTGAACCGGCTCCGCTGGTCCTGACTGAAGAGGCCTGGATCGATACCGAGTTGTGTACCACCTGTAATGAGTGTACAGATCTGAACAGCAAGATGTTCAAGTACAATGACCAGAAACTGGCCTACATCGCAGACGTCACCGCTGGTCCGTTTCTGCATCTGGTGATGGCTGCAGAAAACTGTCCGGTGGGAATCATCCACCCGGGCACTCCGGTCGATCCTGATGAAAAGGATCTGCCAGCATTGATCGAACGGGCCAAACCATTCCAGGCGTAATCCAGAAAAGTCATGATGAGCCTTCACCTACAATCTCGACAGTTATGATGCAGGAATTCCTGATCGGGTTGAGTATTCTGGTAGGGCTGGGGCTCCTGTTTGCCGTTATCCTGGCCGTGGCCTCCATCAAACTCAAGGTGTTTGAAGACCCCCGGATCGATCAGGTGGAAGACATGCTCCCGCATGCCAATTGCGGTGCTTGTGGCCAGCCGGGATGTCGGGCATTCGCCGAACTGGTCATCGCAGGTGAAACGACACCGGGAAAATGCACGGTATCCTCGCCGGATGCCATTGAAAAAATCGCCGATTTTCTCGGCATCGATGCCGGAGCTGAAGAACGACTGGTGGCCCGCCTCCGGTGCGCCGGTGGGAAAGCGGAAGCCCATCACCTGGCTGAATATCATGGCACCCTAAAGACCTGTCGCGGGGAAGCAGTAGTGAACGGTGGCCCCAAGGCCTGTACCTGGGGATGTCTCGGATTGGGAGACTGCATGGAGGTGTGCGACTTTGATGCCATCACCATGAATGAAGATGGTTTGCCGGTCGTCAAGCCGGATCTCTGCGTGGCCTGCGGAGATTGTGTGGAGATCTGCCCGAAAGGATTATTTGAATTATTGCCCGCCAGCCAGCATCTGTATGTGCAGTGCAAATCGGAGTTGGAGGGCGACCTGGCCCTGACCCGATGTAGTGTGGCCTGTACCGCCTGTGGGAAATGTGTCGCAGATGCACACCCGGGGGTACTGGAGATCGTCAACGGTGTGGCCAGGGTCCATACAGACCAACGCCATCTGGAATCCCGGGAGGCCATCCATCGTTGCCCGACCAATGCCATTGTCTGGCTGGAGTCCGGGCAATTCAAGGAGCCGTCCAACCGGCCTGGCCCCCTGGGCCAGATCGAACCATTTGCGTTTGAAGAGGACCTCGAAAACCGATATTGGCAATGAGGGTAAATCAGACATATCCACAGACCGGACTACGGACCTCGGCAATCCCGGCCTACCTGCTTCAGCTGGAAACGGCTGTATGCGACGGGATTCATACGGATATAGCCATTCCCCGAGAATCGCGAACCAATCTGTTTGGTCGCCGGGTTGAGGTCAGTCATACCCCCGGAGCAGGTCACCTGGCCGGTTGGGCCGGATCGGGTTGGCGTGTTGCCGGTTTCCTGTCTCATCCGGATAAACTCTCCCTGGAAACTCGTCGCAGGATCGTAGAACGACAACTTCCGGTTGTCCTCCATCTGCCGGCATATTCAACCGGTTTTGACGATTGGATCATCCTGCAGGCTATAGATACCCGGGATGCGATCCGCTTGACCCTGCTGGCGCATCATGTTGCGGAGCGGGCCCTGTTACCCGTGGTCGTCATCACAGATCCGAGCCACGTGCTGGAGGATACACTTCCGACAGCGGATACGATCACCCGGTATTTAGGCGCTCCCGAAGCACTGATCCAGACGCCGACACCTGCACAGGAACTCCTCTTCGGGCCTCGCCGGAGATGTATTCCTAATCAATTTTCATTCGACCAACCCGTGGTCAGGAATGCCGCTGCTTCAGAGGAAGATGCCCAGCGATCGGCTCTGGCCCGCCGGAAATATGTGCAGGATCACGTACCGGATGTGTTGCAGCATGCTGAAGACGAACTGGCAGCTCTCCTGCCGGGACATCAATCGGCTGTGGTCACCCACGGGAATGACCAGGCAGATCACGTTCTGTTGGCCGTCGGCCCCTGTGCCGCAGTGGCCCTGCAAATGCCGGAAAAAAAGGGTTTGTTCAGCAAGTCTCCGATACAATATGTTGCGCTTCGGGTCCTCAATCCATGGCCGGAAGAGGCCCTTCTCAAGCTATTCCAAAAGAAAAAATCATGGACTTGCCTCCTGCCACTGGATGCAGGTCATTCAGCATGGCAGTCCCTGGCTGATCGCTGCTGGACACCCGGACCCGGAATGCCCGCCAGGCAGTCTGTCGGTTATTATCGATCCGCAATTCTTCCAGATCAGGTCCAGGTCATTTCCGAAAAGATCACAGCGGGCGCTCTTCCAGGAGGGCGATTTTTCGTGGATATGCTGCTGCATCCGCACCGTTCGGATTCCGCTCAGCAGGAAGTACTCTTGCACCACCTGAAACGCACCTATCCCGATCTGGATCAGGAGAGTCTGCTGACGAGCGATGCCACGCCTTCTCCTGCCGTTAACCAGGGTCACTTTCAGTCCCTGCCGGAGATCGTCCGAAACCAGGAAGACCATGGGCCACCTTATAGCCGCCTGACCCATTTCTATCAGGATGTCATCCTGCACCGGCAGTTATCCGTGGATGCTCCACTCGCCACGGATCCGTTCAGGGTGCAGGGGGTCATGCCGCCATTGACAGATCTCCTGCGAATCCGGGAGGTGGACAATGCCACCATTCCGGTCCTGGATGCAGACGCCTGTACCGCTTGTGGTCAGTGCCTGGTTCAATGCCCCTTTGCAGCCATGCCCTCCCTGGCGATCCGCCTGGAAGATCTCTTGCGTGCGGGGATGGCCAGTCTGTCTAAGAAAGGCCAATCCACCTCCTCCCTGACGCCACTGGTGAAAAACCTGGCTGTATTCTGGTCGACCAGATGCAGACCGGATGAAGTCAAGGGAAAAACGCTGGCGGAGTTACCGCATGCCTTGGCAGAATTGCTGCAGCAAAAGAAAGTAGATGCAGAGAAGGAGCAGAAGATCCACGCCGAGTTTGAACCATTGCAGGCGGCACTGAACCAGATGACCTGGGTGAAATCACCGCTGTATTTTGATGGTCCGGAAAGCCGGCAGGCAGGAGAAGGAGAGCTGTTTTCCATTGCCATCGATCCCCATGCCTGCACTGGATGCGGCATTTGTGTGGAGGTCTGTCCAGAGGATGCATTATCATTCAGTGAAGATGAGTCGGTCCTTGAATCGGCCAGATCCGCCCACCAGTTCTGGGAGCAACTGCCGGATACGGCAGCGACTACGATCACCCGGATCCATCAAGATCCGGATGCCGCACCATTGTCTGGGATCATGCTGAGCCGGCATTATTACCAGAGTGTGATCGGAGGAGAATCTCGACCTGACCTTTGGGGTACGCGCATGATCCTCCACACTACGGCTGCCATTGCAGAATCGATCATCCAACCGCGTTGGCACCAGAAACTGACTGCCCTGGCAGAGCTGAGGGCCGCGCTGGATACACAGGTGCGACAGCACCTCCAGGAAGCCATGCCCGGATCACTGGATGCCGATCTGGAACAACTGCTCGATCGGTCGGGACAGAAGCAGGTCGCCCTGAAGGATATTCTCTTACAACTGAACACGACATCTTCATCCAACCTGCGCATCGATACAGGCAAACTGGGGCGCTGGATCCATCTCGGTCGGGAATTGGCACAACTGGAGGAGGCCCTGTCCATTGGCACGACCGGTGCCGGTAGAGCCAGGTATGGCATCTACCTGTGTGGCCAGCTGGCCGATGCCCTGGTCCAATATCCCCATCACCCCTTCCAGGTGCCCGTCTGGATCGAACCCGCTCTTGACATCGATCAGGTCCGGGCGCTGGTCGCCACACAGCAGCGGCATATCCTCGACCAGATCCGGCTGCTTCGTCGGGCGGCCCTGGAAAGCAAAGGTCAGTACCGACCCGAGATCCAGGATGAAGCCATATCCGCATTGACCTGGTCAGACCTGACCACATCTGAAAAAGAATACCTCCCGCCATTACTGATCGTGATGGATGGCCGTGACTTGCAGTCCGTATCGGCGAAGGACCTGATCGCACTGCTGTCCGAAGATGCCCCTGTGAAGATCCTGTCCATCCAACGAGACCTCCCTGGGCCATCTGCGTCCTACGAGCGACAGGGTTGGGTACTGCCGCTGATCACCAGCAGGTGTTGCCCTGTTTATCAGACCTCGCCCTCCCAGGGTGGGCACTTCAGTACCAGCTTTCAACAGGCCCTTCATTCTCCGGGACCGACATTGATTCACGCCCTCGGATTCAGTGACCCGATTCTGGAGAGCGGTACATGGTTGGAGCGAGTAGACGACCTTGTGGTTGCCGGACTATTTCCCCTCTTGTCCTGGGTGCCCCGCGATCCGGGCGACTTCCTGTCGAAACACCTGGAGATCACCAATATTCCGGATCTGGAAATACCTGTGGAAGGGTTGGTGCCGGAGTGGATCCGTCAGACCTGGTCCAACGAGGCGGCATTGCCAGCCGATTGGAAAGCATTGCTAACCACAGAATGGCGGACCTGGCTGGAATGGTCAGGACGGCTGCAATCCGGAGAAACCGACCGGATGAAAGCATCACGCCAGGCCCTGGAGGAGAAATTTGCTTCGGAGCGAAAGGCCCTGATGGAGGAGCACAAGACAGCCCTGCAGGAATTGGAGCAGGGAATGCAAGAGGAGATCCGGAATCAACTGGTGGATCGACTGTATCAACTGGCACAGTCGCAACGAGCGGCGCGACTGGCAGAACAGAATAAACTGGATCAAACGGTATGAGTGGATCCATTCGACAACACCTGGATATCGGAACCTTGCTGACCTTTCCGCATGGGGTGCACCCGGTGGAGTATAAGGAGCTGTCCTGTGCAGGGAATATTGAACGGATGCCCTTTGTCGAGACCTATACCTTGCCACTGGGCCAGCATATTGGTGCTCCATCCAGATCTCTGGTCAAGATGGGCCAACCCGTGCAGCGAGGGGAGCTTATCGCAGAACCCGTCGGATTCGTCTCCGTCGGTCTCCATTCACCCGTGGATGGGACTGTTACAGCCGTGGAGCTGGTCGACCATCTCAACGGACAGCTGGTGCCGGGGATCCGGATCAGAACCGATCGGTTTTCTCCGCAGATCTTTCAGGCACGGCCAGCGGTCGACCTGGAGCAACTGGATCGGGATCAATTTATCAAGGGGCTTCAGATCGCCGGGATTGTCGGCATGGGTGGAGCCGCTTTTCCAGCGCATGTCAAATTTTCGCTCAAGCCGGAGCAACATGTGCGTGTGCTGATGCTCAATGGATGTGAATGCGAGCCATTCCTGACTTGTGATCACCGGGTCATGTTGGAATACGCGGCAGAGCTTCTGGATGGCACCATGATCCTGGCCAAATACCTCAAACCCGACCGGATCGTCATCGCCATCGAAGCGAATAAGGCAGATGCCGTGGTGGTTTTACGGGAGGAAATTGCCAGGCAGGGCTATCCCATTGAGGTGACGCCCCTGGAGGTCAAATACCCGCAAGGTGCCGAGAAGATGATGATATCAGCCATTTTGAAGGAAGAGGTGCCTACGGGCAAGCTCCCCATCGATGTCGGCGCAATGGTGTCCAACGTCGGTACGGCAGTGGCCATTTCAGAATATTTTCGGACGGGAAAGCCGCTGATGGAAAGAGTGGTCACCGTGAGTGGTACTGCTGTGGGCCGTCCGTCCAATGTACTGGTCCCGATCGGCACACCGATGCAGGAGGTGGTCGACTTCTGTGGTGGACTGACCCATCCGGAGCCGCGCATTCTGTTGGGTGGACCGATGATGGGCATGGTCCAGAAAAACCTGGATGTGCCCGTGGTGAAAGGCACCTCGGGCATCCTGGCCCTGACGGATCAGGAAGTGGTCGATCCACAGACATATTCCTGTATTCGGTGTGGTCGATGTGTGGATGCCTGCCCCATTTTTCTCAATCCGGCCAGACTTGGACTGCTGGCCCGAAAAGGTCTTTGGGCGGAGATGGAAGAAAACCATGTGATGGACTGCTTTGAATGCGGGTCCTGTTCCTTCATTTGCCCGTCTGCCATCCCGCTGGTCCAGAGCTTTCGGGTGGCCAAGGGCTTGCTGCGTGAAGAAAAACAACGAGCGAAGAGTGCAACTTGATGATCAGATAGTAAACCGATGAAAACGATCATATCCAGTTCTCCATTTTTACGCACAG
>JAUIEA010000123.1 GCA_030429045.1 Bacteroidia bacterium
GGTACTGCCTATATCGAGGGTTTCCGGTGGGGTCTTGCCCGGCATTACGACTATTTCTTCGAGATGGATGCCGACTTTTCGCACAACCCGAAGGACCTTCTTCGATTGAGAGAACCGGTGGCCAATGGAGAAGCAGATGTCACAGTGGGTTCCCGGTATGTGAAGGGTGGGGAACTCGAAAACTGGCCGATGGATCGGATCATGTTGTCCAGAGGCGCATCGTTCTATGTACAGCTCATCACCTGGATGCCGGTCCATGATCCCACAGCTGGATTTATCTGCTACCACCGACGGGTGCTGGAGACCATCGATCTGAGTCAGATTCGCTTTGTCGGATATGCCTTCCAGATCGAAATGAAATTTGCTAGCTGGACCCTTGGCTTTCGGATCCAGGAGGTTCCCATCCTCTTTGCAGACCGCGTCGAAGGGGTTTCCAAAATGTCAAAATCCATCGTTCGTGAAGCGGTTGGCGGTGTCATCGAAATGAAATGGCGCAGCCTGTTTCAATCCTACCAGAAACGATAGGTATCCCTCCTGGCGAAAACCGCCTTTCTTTTTCTCCGGTGGGAATTTTCTAAGAACACCCGGGAGATCTCTTCCCACTTCATTTCAACCCAGCATTGATAGTCAACTGATTACGTATGCGTAAAAGCATTACGTTAAAAAATTTTATGATTTGTGTGGGAGAAAGTGGACTGTAATGGGACAATAGGTTACTTTTGGGGTAAGGAAATGGATATCAGTGGCATCATTTGATCTAGTTGGAAATTACACCTGCCGTCTCGATGAGAAGGGGCGGTTGAAGTTGCCGAGCGAATTGCTCGCCCAGCTGGGAGAAGAGCATGCCACCAGGTTTGTTTTGAACAAAGGATATGAGAAGTGCCTGGTCCTCTATCCCAAGTCGGTATGGGAGGGATTTACGGAGCAGCTGAAAGCGGTGCCGGATTTTATGGCCTCTGTCCGGGAGTTCAAGCGCGAATTCTACCGGGAGTCCTATCCCTTGTCCAAGGACGGGTCAGGGCGAATTCTCCTGAGTAAGTCCCTGCTTGAATACGCAGGCGTGGATCGGGAGGTCAGCCTCATCTGCCAGGGTGACAAGATTGAGATCTGGCGGACCGAGTCCTTCGAAGAGAAGCGTATGGATCCCGCCGATTTTGCGGCACTTGCAGAGCAGTTCTTTGCCAATTTGTACAAATCGAATTCATAACCGGGTCATGGGAGACTATGACTATCATGAACCGGTACTCCTGGATGAAAGCATCCAGGCTTTGGAAATCACAGAGAATGGTGTTTATGTCGATGCGACCTTTGGTGGTGGCGGGCACGCAAACAGGATCCTGGAAGCGCTGGGTCCGGAAGGAAGACTTCTGGCCTTCGATCAGGACGAAGCGGCCGTGGCCAATGTACCGGAGGATTCCCGTCTGACCTTTATTCCGCACAATTTTCGCCACCTCGAGCGATTTACCCTTTTTTCAGGGGTGAAGGAGGTGGATGGGATCCTTGCAGATCTGGGTGTGTCTTCTCACCAGTTTGACCAGCCGGAGCGTGGATTCTCCTATCGCTTCCCGCAGATGGCCCTGGATATGCGGATGAACACGACTTCGGGACGGACGGCAGCTGACCTTCTCAATCAAATGGACCCTGTGGGCCTGCAGAAGATCCTGGGTGAGTATGGCGAGGTGCGAAATGCACGCACGGTCGCAGAGGCGGTCATCCGGTTTCGCAGTCAGCGACCATTCAAACTGGTCGGTGATCTGTTGGAAGTGCTTCAACCCCTGGTCCGCGGCGAGCGGCATCGCTACCTGGCCCAGGTATTTCAGGCATTGCGGATCGCTGTCAACGAGGAAATGGAGGCCCTGCAAGAAATGTTAGAAGGCGCATTAAACGTGCTGAAACCGGGGGGACTGCTGGTGGTCTTGACCTACCACTCCCTGGAGGATCGGATGGTGAAGCGGTTTATGCGCAGTGGAAATCTGAGTGGGGAACCGGAAAAGGACTTTTACGGAAATATCAAACGTCCCTTCGAGGTCCTGACCAAAAACCCGGTGATCCCGGAGTCGGAGGAATTAGAGCGAAATACAAGAGCACACAGTGCTAAAATGCGAGTGGCTCGAAAAGTGAAAGGAGCATGAAGAACTGGAAGATCAAAGATTATCTTGTTTTGCCTCAAACGGGTGCCAACTATATGTTGCGCAACCTGCATTTCTTTGGTTTCCTCGCCTCCCTGGTATTGGTTTATATCTCCATTGTTCACCAGGGACAGGGGCGAGTGCGCGAATACCAGGCCCTGCAAAAGGATGTCAAGGAGATGCGTTCAAAGTATCTCAAGATGCGCTCAGAAGCGATCGTCAACCATCAGCAATCCGAGATCACCAAGCAGCTCGGATCCCTTGACGGCGCCTTGAAAGGTAGTGTTCCCAAACGAATCGAAAAGCCCTGAACATGATGGCAGAGGCACGCAAGAACGAACTCCTGATGAAAGCCTACCTGGTCCTCGGACTGGTATTGCTGCTGGCGTTGGCCATTCTGGGCAAGGTCATGATCATCCAATGGGTCGAGGGAGACAAGTGGCGTGCTATGGCTGAAAAGAGCCAGTTGAAGTATGTACCTGTCGAGGCGGAAAAAGGTAGCATCATCACGGAGAGCGGCGCCATCCTGGCCAGCTCGGTAGCGACATACGAGTTGAGAATGGACCTCAATTCCAGTGCGATGACAGAGGCCGATTTTCAGCAGAATGTGGATTCATTGGGCTGGTACATCTCGCATTTTGTGGATGGTTCGCTCTCAGCCAGGGGCTGGGCACAGAAATTGCGCAGCCGGCGCAAGGCAAGGGACCGTTATTTTCGCATTCATCCGAAGTTATCCGTCGAAAAAGCGGAGTTGGTCAAGACCTTCCCCTTATTCAGGAAAGGACAGTTCAAGGGAGGGATCATCCTCCTGGAACGCCTCGAGCGGGAACGTCCCTTTGACGGGTTGGCCAGTCGGACCGTCGGATCCATCCGTAAGGGCGCCAAACCCGTCGGTTTGGAAGGAAAATACCAATCCGTGATCTGTGGTGAGGACGGAATGCGCCTGATGCAGCGACTGCCCGGGGATATCCTGCTTCCGATCAATGATCTGACCGAGATCGCGCCGAAACCGGGAAAGGATATCGTGACCACGCTGGACATGGGCATGCAGGACATTGCGCACCATGCGCTGTCCAAAGCATTGTCCACACATCAGGCAGAATCGGGTGTCGCCATCGTCATGGATGTGGAAACCGGATTTATCCGCGCGATGGTCAATCTGGATAAGAGCAAGAACGGCTATGCCGAGATCTATAATCATGCCATTGGGTCGGCGGTCGAACCGGGATCTGTCTTTAAACTGGCCAGCTTTATGGCCCTGTTGGAGGACGGGTACGTGAAGCCGGATGATCTGATCGACCTGGAAAAAGGAGAGACTAAATTCTACAAGAACACACTGAAAGATGCCCACTATCACGGCATTGATACCACCACGGTAAGTCATGCTTTTGAGATCTCTTCAAATGTGGGGATAGCCAAGTTGGTACAGCGTTATTACGGCGCCCAGCCAGAGGCCTTTATCAAGCGGTTGAAGTCATTCGGAATCGGAGAGATCACCGAGGTGGACCTCGCTGGCGAAGCCCACCCGATCCTCAAGGAGCCGACAAAAAAAGGCCTGTGGAGTGGGATCACACTGCCCTGGATGTCAATGGGATATGAAGTGGAGATGACGCCCCTGCAGATATTGAACCTCTATGCGGCTGTTGCGAACGGAGGTAAAATGATGAAGCCCAAGCTGGTTTCGGAAATTCAGCGTCAGGGAGAGCCCCTCAAGCAGTTTCATCCGGAGGTGCTGGACCGCAGGATCGCTTCCGCAAAGGTCATCCGTCAGATGCGATCCATGCTGGAAGGGGTGGTCACCCAGGGAACAGCTTCCCGGATGGCTACACCCCTGTATTCCTTTGCAGGGAAGACCGGTACGGCCCAGATCGGATATCAACACGGCAAGGATGTAGCCTATCGCAGTTCGTTTGTCGGGTATTTCCCGGCGGATGAGCCCAGGTATGCGGCTATCATCGTCGTGACCGATCCGCATAATGGATATTATGGAAGCGAAGTGGCCCTGCCCGTTTTCCGGGAGATCTCGGACTACTGCTTCAGTTCCAGGGAAGAGATGTTTGCCCCTTTGCATCAGGAAGAGGACAAGGAATTCCTCGCCTTGAACATTCCGCAGTGGGAAGTGGGTCATCGTGACGACTTTCATCGCATCTGCATGGAAGCTGGCGTGCCCAAGCAGGATAATGGTGAAGGCGAGTGGTCGGTCAGCAAGATCGAAGCAGAGGATCGCTTGCATTTCCTCAATCGGATCCTACCGAACAATCAGGTTCCCAATGTTATAGGAATGGGATTGAGGGATGCCCTCTACCTCCTGGAGAACAGCGGGTTAAAAGTGGATGTGGTCGGCGTGGGCAAAGTACGTCGTCAGTCAGTCCCGGCCGGGAAACCGGCACATGGTCAATATGTCCGCATTTATCTGGAATAAGTAAACGAGATTTTTTGTGATAAACACCAACCTTTTTTTTTAACCACGAACGCACCGGTAACAAATTGAAATCCCTGAAGTACATATCGAACGGTGTGAACGTTCTGCAGTTCCGGGGTGATCTGGAGCACCAAGTTGCTCGGATCACCCTGGACAGCAGAAGTGTGGAGAAGGGTGATGTCTTTGTCGCCGTGCGGGGGGCGGCCTTGGATGGGCATCAGTTTATTTCCCAGGCCATCCGGAATGGAGCCACGGCTATTGTCGCAGAAGAAACTGCCCCGCGGGATCTGGTTGCAGGGATCAGCTGGATGCAGGTCTCTGACTCGAGAAAAGCGCTCAGTCAACTGGCTGCGAATCTGTTTGACTCTCCTTCAAGGGAATTGCGCGTCGTCGGGGTGACCGGAACCAATGGAAAAACTTCAGTGGTCTATCTCCTTTATCAGCTGTTTTCAGCATTGGGGTATCCCTGTGGATTGATCTCCACCATCGAGGTACGGTGGCCCGGTCACCAGGAAGATGCACGTCTGACCACACCCGATGTCATTTCACTCCAGCGAACCCTGCGCCAGATGGTGGAGGCAGGAGTGACCTATGTCTTTATGGAGGTGAGCTCTCATGCGGTAAGCCAGGGGCGGATCGACGGGTTGACTTTCGCCGGCGGGGTGTTTACCAACCTGACGCATGACCACCTGGATTACCACGGCACGTTTGCCCACTACCTCGCTGCGAAGAAGACCTTTTTCGACCAGTTGCCCAGGGAGGCTTTTGCCCTGATCAATCTGGATGATAAACATGGGAAGGTCATGGTTCAGAATTGTCCGGCAACCATCCAGACCTACTCCCTCAGGTCCATGGCGGATTATAAGGGCCGGATCCTGGAAAATCGCCTGGAAGGCCTCTCCATGAAGATGAATGAAAAGCAGATCGCCTGCCTGCTGGTCGGCGATTTCAACGCCTATAATCTCCTTGCCGCATTGGGCACAGCCTGCAATCTGGGGGTCGATGAAGAAGAGGCTATGCAGGCTTTGAGCGGATGTCCGGGAGCCAAGGGCCGATTGGAGATCCTGCGTCACCCCTCCGGTCGGATGGGCGTGGTTGATTTTGCACATACCCCCGATGCATTGGAAAAAGTGATCGCCACCCTCCAGGAATTGAAGCCGAGACAGGCGAGGTTGGTTGCCATCGTCGGATGTGGGGGTGATCGGGACAAGTCGAAGCGTCCGGTCATGGGACGGATCGCGGCATCGGGAAGCGATATCGCCGTGTTCACCGCCGATAATCCGAGATCCGAGGACGTCCAGGACATCCTGGATGAGATGGTCGCGGGCGTAAGCGAAAAGGATGATACCAAGGTCCAGGTGATCGCCGATCGAAAACAGGCCATCCAGATCGCGGCTCGCCTGGCCCGGGTCGGGGATGTGATCCTGGTGGCTGGAAAGGGGCATGAGACATACCAGGATATCGGCGGTGTCCGCTATCCGTTTGACGATATGAAAGTGCTGAACGAAGCACTGGAGATCCCGGTGATCTCCTGAAGAGAATACATTTCAGTTTGGTTCGGTACGGTGACATGGGGCGGACAAAGGTCCGCCACCGTGTCCCTTTTAACCAGCTGATACCAAGATAAAAAGACACGCCGAAACCATGTTCACTCACCTGTTCGACTATCTCGACCAATACTATGACCTGCCAGGCGCAGGCCTGTTCCGGTACATCACCTTCCGGGCAGGTGCAGCGATCATCCTGTCCCTGCTCATCAGTATGGTATTCGGAGCAGGCATCATTCGAAAGCTGCGTCGGATGCAGATCGGAGAGAGTGTTCGTGAGTTGGGCCTGGCGGGCCAGAAAGAGAAGGAGGGAACACCGACCATGGGGGGGCTGATCATCATTCTGGCGATCATGTTGCCCTGCCTCCTGTTATCCAGACTGGACAATGTCTATATCCAGCTGATGCTGCTCTCGACCGTATGGATGGGGGTCATTGGATTTATCGATGACTATATCAAGGTGTTCAAGAAGAACAAGGCCGGGTTGAAAGGTATATTCAAGGTGATCGGACAGGTTGGTCTGGGCTTGATCGTAGGACTGATCATGTTGATGAATGATCAGGTCACGGTTCGGATGACATTGGAAGAGGCCCAGGAAGAGGGGTACGAGATCACCCAGTTCTTCAACTCATACGATGCGGATACCGATGAGGTCAAAGAGTATGTCCATGTAAAAACGACCTTGACGAACGTGCCCTTTTTCAAGAGCAACCGTCTGGATTACAAGGATATACTCGGTTTTCTGGGCGACAATGCCGACACCTGGGTGTGGATCATTTTTATTCCGCTGATCATCCTGATCGTCACGGCTGTCTCCAATGCGGCAAATCTGACCGATGGGTTGGACGGACTGGCGACAGGGGTTTCCGGAATCATCGCGGCCACTCTTGGTGTCATGGCCTATGTCAGTTCAAATGCCATTTTTGCGGACTATCTGGGTATCCTGTTTCTGCCCGACTCTGCCGAGCTCGTCATCTTTGCCGCCTGCCTGGTCGGTGCCTGTGTCGGTTTCCTCTGGTACAACGCCTTTCCCGCCCAGATCTTTATGGGCGATACGGGGAGCCTGACATTGGGTGGGATCATTGCGGCATTTGCCATTGTCCTGCGTAAGGAATTGCTGATCCCCATTTTATGCGGCATCTTTCTATTGGAGAATCTGTCCGTCATGATCCAGGTAGGGTACTTCAAGTACACCCGCAAGCGGTATGGCGAAGGCAAGCGGGTCTTTCTGATGGCTCCCCTGCATCATCACTTCCAGAGGAAGGGTTTGCATGAGGCCAAGATCGTAGCACGGTTCTGGATCGTCGGTATCCTGCTGGCTGTATTCACCATTGTCACCCTGAAAATCAGATAACGAATGGTCAGGGAAAGGATCGTCATATTGGGAGGAGGAGAGAGTGGGGTGGCTGCCGCCCTTCTCGCTCAGAGCAAGGGCTTTGATGTCTTTGTCTCGGATGAGCGTTCAATCGGGACCGTGTTCAAGAGCGAACTCCTCCGGGCAGGGATCGAATTTGAAGAAGAGGGGCATTTTTCCCCTGTTCTGCAGGAGGCTGACCTGGTGATCAAGAGTCCGGGTATCCCTTCGGATCATGTCCTGATCTCCTCCTATCGCGATCGGCAGATCCAGGTGATCTCCGAGATCGAATTTGCCGCTCGTTACATTTCAGGACGAATCATCGGGATCACGGGAACCAATGGAAAAACGACCACGACCCACCTCGTCCATCACCTGTTTCAACATGCCGGTTATTTGGTCGGTTGCGGAGGGAACATCGGTCACGCATTGGCCCGGCTGGCAATGGAGCCACCCAAAGACTGGTATATCCTCGAGTTATCCAGCTTTCAACTGGATGACATTGACCGGTTCCACCCCCATATCGCTGTGATCCTCAATGTCACGCCTGATCATCTGGATCGCTACCAGAATAGCATGGCACTCTATGCCGGTGCGAAACTCAACCTGACCAGGAACCAAACAGCAGAGGATTTCCTCATCCTCCAGAAGGAGAATCATTATATCGATGAGGTCATCGCCGGGCGACAGATCCGTGCGACCCAGATCTGGGTAGGCCAACCGGAGGGTGAATCCGGAAAATGGTTGAAGGTCGAAGGTGAGCAGTACGATCTCCGGGAATTTGTCCTGCCTGGAGAACACAATCTGTTTAATACTACCTGTGCCATTCTGGCGGCAAGACGAGGAGGATTATCAGCGGATCAGATCCAGTCGGCCCTGCCTTCATTTCTGCCAGTTTCTCACCGAATGGAACTGATCGGAGAGCTGGACGGTGTACGGTACATCAATGACTCCAAAGCCACCAATGTGGATGCGGTCTGGTTTGCCCTGCAGGCCATGGATCAGCCGGTGGTCTGGATCGCTGGTGGCAAGGATAAGGGCAATCAATACGACACCCTGCTACCCCTGGCAAAATCGAAGGTAAAGGCCCTGGTTTGCCTGGGCCTGGATACCCGCAAGCTCGAAGCAGACTTTGCCACTGTGGTGCCAGAGATAATTGTGACCCGGTCCATGCAGGATGCGGTCTGTGCGGCGAGACGATTGGCCCAGCCTGGAGACTGCGTATTGCTGTCGCCGGCATGTGCCAGTTTTGATCTCTTTAAGAATTATGAGCATCGCGGGGATATGTTTCGCGAAACATTTCAGGAATTGAAAAAGGAAACTACATCATGTCAATAGGTCAGAAAGTCGTTCAGAATTTGCAGGGTGACCGGGTGATCTGGACCATCGTCATCCTCTTCGCTGCCTTGTCCGTGATCGCGGTGTATTCCTCAACCAATTTGCTGGCGTACAGGGAAAAGGGTGGGGATACCGAATTCTATCTCCTCAAACACGGATTTTTCATTATCGGCGGACTGCTGATCACCTACCTGTGCTATCTCCTGCCGTATCAGGTGTTTGCCAAGGTGGCCAAGATCCTCTTGTATATTACCATTCCCCTGCTGCTGTATACCCTGGTTTTCGGGGTGGATGTCAACAATGCCCGTCGGTGGATTACCATTCCGATCATCAGCCTGACCTTCCAGGCCTCCGATCTGGCCAAACTTGCTCTGGTGGTCTACCTGGCCCGCGAACTGGCCAGGCGACAGGATCATATCAAGGATTTCCAGAGTTCCTTCTTGCCGATTCTGATTCCCGTGGTGCTGGTTTGTATTCTGATCGCACCGGCCAACCTGTCGACAGCACTCATGTTGTTTGCTACAAGTATTCTCCTGATGATCGTTGGCCGGGTGAAAATGCAGCACATCCTGGGTTTGATCGGCATCGGTGTACTGGCTTTCGGGGTGCTTTTCCTGATCGGCATGGCTTTTCCAGAGCTCACGCGAGCAGGGACCTGGGTGGCACGTGTCCAGGAGTTTCTGTTTGATACCGATGGTGGCTACCAGTTGCAGCAATCCAAGATTGCCATTGCCAAAGGCGGATTCATCGGCGAAGGGCCGGGGAACAGTATTCAGCGCAACTTCCTGCCCTCTCCCTATGCCGATTTTATCTATGCCATCATCATTGAAGAATACGGGCTGTTCGGCGGGGCTTTCCTCCTGGGGCTATATGTGATCCTGTTTATTCGCAGTGTCCGTTTGGTCACGCTTTGTGAAGGGGCCTTCGGCGCCCTGCTGACCATGGGGATGAGCCTGCTGATCGTCCTCCAGGCCCTGGCCAACATGGCCGTTTCGGTTCATCTGGTACCAGTGACCGGATTAACCCTGCCCCTGATCAGTATGGGTGGTACATCCCTGCTGTTCTTCAGCATGTCTGCCGGCATGATCTTGAGTGTAAGCCGGCAGGTAGAACAACAGCGCGTCATGCCTGATCCCGAAATTAGACCAGTCACCGCATGAAGATCCTGATCGCCGGCGGCGGAACGGGCGGGCATATTTATCCCGCATTGGCGATCGCAGATGCGATCCGGGAGATCGAACCCCGGGCGGACATCCTGTTCGTCGGTGCAAAGGGCCGCATGGAAATGGAAAAGGTGCCCTTGGCCGGGTATCGGATAGAGGGACTGGACATCGCTGGCGTGCAACGCCGGCTGACCTGGAAAAACCTGCTCATTCCCTTCAAACTCGCCGGAAGCCTGTGGCGGAGTTTTCAGATCATCCGCCGATTCAAACCCGATGTGGCGATCGGCGTTGGCGGTTATGCCAGTGGCCCGGCCTTGCGTGTGGCCTCATGGCTGGGTGTGCCGATCGTATTGCAGGAACAGAATTCCTACGCTGGGATGACCAACCGTTTACTGGGGAAGAGTGCAGCACTGATCTGTGTGGCCTGGCCCGGGATGGATCGTTATTTCCCAGGTGCCAACATCGTTTTGACAGGCAACCCCTTGCGTTCACAATTCTCACGACATGACCTGACGCCCCAAAGTGCCCGGGAACAGTTGGGCATGGATCCCGACTTGCGGACCATTCTTGTGATGGGCGGGAGCCTCGGGGCAAGAGCATTGAACGAAGCGATCCAGGGAGGTCTGCCCTGGTTGACCGATCATCCCGATCATCAGATCCTGTGGCAATGCGGGAATAGTCATTTGACATCCTGCCAGGAATCGGAAGTAGCGGGTCTTCCTCAGGTGCATTTGCGCGCCTATCTGGATCAGATGGACCTGGCCTATGCGGCTGCAGATATCATAGTGGCCAGGGCGGGAGCACTGACCATCTCGGAGTTGTGCCTGGTCGGGAAACCGGCCATCCTGGTCCCCTCTCCCTTTGTAGCGGAAGACCATCAAACAAAAAATGCCCGGGCCCTGGCCAAAGTGGGAGCAGCGGTCCTTATCGATAATGCCCGGGTGGGCGAATTGCTCTTCTCCGAGATCGAGCGCCTGGCCAGTGATGTGGTCCTTCGCAAGTCCATGGCTGCGAGGATGTCAGAACAGGCTCGACCCGGAGCTTCGAAAGAGATCGCAAGACGGATTGTTCAACTGATCAAACCGGCAAAGTCATGAATATCCGGCAGGTCCAAAGCATCTATTTCATTGGGATCGGCGGCATCGGCATGAGCGCCCTGGCCCGGTATTTTCATCAGCGTGGGATCCGGGTGTCCGGATATGACAAGACGGAAACCCCCCTGACCCGGCAATTGGAAACGGAAGGAATAGCAGTGTCCTATCTGGCGTCGATCGATTCGATCCCGGCGGATGTCGAACTGGCGGTATACACCCCAGCCGTCCCTGCCGATCATCCGGCGTTCACCTGTTTCCGAGAGCGTAACACCCCCCTGATGAAACGTGCGGAGGTACTGGGCTGGATCAGCAAGAATGCAAAATGTATTGCCGTTGCCGGCACGCATGGCAAAACCACCACCACGACGATCATTGCCCATATGTTGCGCACGGCCGGGGTAGATTGCAGCGCCTTCCTGGGAGGAATCAGCGGGAATTACGGCACCAATTATCTACTTGGCCAGGATGACTGGATGGTGGTCGAGGCGGATGAATACGATCGTTCCTTCCTCCATTTGCACCCGACCAT
>JAUIEA010000005.1 GCA_030429045.1 Bacteroidia bacterium
AGGTGCATTTGCAGTCACATACGGGATATACCCTTCTTCTCTGGTCTGTCTGCGGAAGCCTAGATCGATATAGAAGTTTCGTTCCCGAATTCCGAGGCCAGCTGACCAGGAGCGCGACCACATGTTAGTATTAGCATACTCCGTGCCAGAAAATCCCATTCCTGCCCGAAATCGAAAAATTGTATAGGCCAGTTCGCCGCCGACCCGGATGTTCAATGCATCCTGCAGGGTTTCCAGGATGGCCTGGTTGGCTTGTCGTTCTGCCTCTCGAAAGGCAGGATTATCGACCTCCGGGGTGAAATTGAAGCTGGAGGTACTGTAATCAACCCATTCGATCTCTGCGCTGAGGAAGCCGGATGGTCGCTCGATACCCGACAGGTCTTTCCCGCCGCCGAGGACAATGCCGAGATCACCGATCAGCCGCCACGGCGTATAGAGGCGATAGTCGAAGATGCCATCTGGCGAACTGGCAGTCGGATTATAGGTCTGACCATTTAAATCGTATGAATAAGTCAGCTCCTTTGTAAAATTGTCAGTTATCGCAAAGGCCGTAGGGGTATGCACAGCCGCTCCTACCCGGATCATCTGGTTAACCCGGTAGATCATACCCAATTTGAGGTTGACCCCAGTGCCACTACTTTCCAGGTTTTCCTGCCAGGTCAGGCTGTTGAAGAACGGAATGGTATCCAACTGGTCTTCTTCCCGGTACACCTTGCTTTCTTCATAGTTGAGTATGGGAATGCCTACCGTTGCACCTAAAAAGAGCTTGTGGTCATAATTGCCTGCGAACCCCAGTTGCAACTCATTCTGATATCCGGACGTGGTAATAGTTTGCTCCTTGTGCACAAGAGCACTCCGGTCCGGAACGAGAAGAAAATCGGAGGTATAAAAACTGGGATTATTCTGGTCTTCATATATAGCGGTAGACTCATAGGCCAGACCGGCTTCAAATTCATCCAGGTCATCCGGGTGGATACCATCAGCCAGTTCGACAAACCGATCCGTGAGGGAGCCGGGCGCTAACCCTTCCCAATATTTCTGTGACCGGTAGTTGGCCATTTGGGTGATCCCGATACCGAAGTTGGCGGATTTCCATCGTCCGCGACGGGGTTGATGGGCCGCCACGATATTCCCATTATTGAAATGGAATCGATTCAATTCTTCCGGATAGATCCCGTTCTCACCCTCCAGCAAGCGACTGTCGTTGGAAATGTGATAAAGCCCCGGAGTTAACGCCAGTTCTGAACGTCGGAATGCAGCAAGCCCAGCCGGATTGGTAGAGAGGGTGCCAAAGTCGGCACCCAGTGCGCCCAGGCTGCCCATGACACCGATATATCGGGCTCCTCCATTTCGATCCAGCCGACTGAATCTCAATGCATCACTGGCGGATTGTGCCATCAGGCCCTGCATCGCTACCAGGCAAAATAGGAGTAATGTGGTCTGTATTTTCATCGGATAACTATTCTATTCAAAAGTGAAATAAAAAGGTGGATGAAGCCCGTTGGGCCTGTCATCCACCTTTGCACATATTACTTTGGAACGCTGCGATAAGGATTACTGATCGCCGCCTCGTCCTCTTTTCCGTCCGCTACTGCTTCCGGAACTGCTGTTACTTCTCTGTCTGCTGGAATTGCTTCCGCTGTTGAAGGAACCACCGCTGTTACTGTTGCTCCGTGAAGGACGTTCAAAGGTGCGACTCGGTGTCTGCTGCCGGGGTGGAGATGGTGCCTGATAACTCGGGCGATCTTTTTTCCGGTCGTTTTGCTTCCGGTCGGGGAAGGTGCGTGACGGACGCTGGTTTGAACGATTATCATCCTTGTTCGGACGGGTTTGCGGAGATCTGTCTGGTCTGGTTCTGCTCCTTGATTCAGGGAAGGTGCGGGGTTCAGCTGAAGTTGGAGGTTTTTGACGGCGACGCAGATATTCATCCCGATAGCTTTCCCGGCTCCTGTCTTCACGAGACGGACGATCAGCCCTTTGGGCAGGTCGTTTTTCCGGCACTTCACTCAGACCGCTCCTTTCTCGTACCGGATCAGTGGGTCGAGTGGAAGGATTGGCTGCAGGGGACAATGGATCTCTGCGTGCGGGATCCTTGACCTGCTGGTTTCTGGGGTTCGCTGGTTGGTCCAAACCAGGGCGAACGGTGGATACATCACGATCACGGACAACACCATTGTCGCGGATCACCCGGCCGCCACTCATGCCGTCCTGGTCTCCTGGCAAGTTGCCAGCCGGGCGGCCGATGGATTCTTTGAGGATGGGGATGCCACCTCCGACATATTCCGGATCGCGAACAGTACCCCGACTGGGTCCGGTGCGTGAACCAGGGATCCGAGGTCCGTAGTGGGTGCCTTTCGGATTCTGATTGACGGTGCCGTTCCCGTTGCCATACCAATAGCCGGGCTGGTTGTAGACATCGTTATAGTAGTAATTGTTGTTGACGTAGTAGTTGTTTCCCCAACCCGGGCCCCAACCACTATTCCAACCACTATTCCAGCCATAGTTCCAGCCTCTGTTGAAGCAGGCGCCTCCCCAATACGGATCAAACCAGGGATCATAGACCCGGAATGCACCCCAGCGGTTGTAGGACCAGGGGTCGCTGTAATAGCGCCATCCCCAGGTATTCCAGCCACCACCGATCACGATACCCGGTCCCCAGCGCATCCGGTTGTACCGGCGCCATGACCAGTAATCAGAACCACCTCCGATATTGATATAGATCGAAGAGCCCGGCATGATCCACGGATCATAGAATCCAAGGTCGGTGTATACGGGGTCGTAGTAATCAAATCCGCGGTAGGGATTGTGGAAGCGGCGAAGACGGGATGAATAGAAATAGCCCTGGTCTTCCCAGTATTCGTAATCATCATAGTCGTCCTCATATTCGGGAAGTTCTTCCCGATAGGTCGTTGGTGGAGGAGTTGATTCCACCACAGAAACGACGGGTTCAGGTGAGACATCCCAAACAGGGTCGTAATAAAGGTCGTCATCAGATTGTGCTTGCATCATCAGCGGCAGGGCAGCTGCGAACAAGAACAGAATCCGGTTTTTCCAAAGATTTTTCATGTGCTTTACTCGTTAGGGTCTATCTCCTCTCTTCCAATACTAATGTAGTACTTTTGGCGCCTGAAAGGTGTTAAAACGCTCTTAATTCAGTTAAAGGGCGTGTTAAACCAGACCTCATCTATCCAACAAAAGAAGAGTTCATCCGGTTCCGGCGCAACGAAGAGAGCCAATCATCCGTAAAGAGCTTCAACCCAAACGCAGACATGGCAAAGGCAATCACCTCCCGCAGCGAAGACTACAGTCAATGGTATAACGACATTGTCCGGAAGGCCGGTATGGCCGATTACAGCGCCGTACGCGGCTGTATGGTGATCAAACCACACGGTTTTGCCATCTGGGAGAATATGCAGAAACAACTCGACAGCATGTTCAAGGATACCGGACATGTCAATGCCTATTTCCCTTTGTTTATTCCCAAAAGCTTCCTGAGCAAGGAAGCCCAGCACGTGGATGGTTTTGCCAAGGAATGTGCAGTGGTCACCCACCACCGGCTGATGAATGCGCCGGATGGATCCGGGGTGATAGTCGATCCGGATGCTAAACTAGAAGAAGAATTGATCGTCCGGCCCACGTCCGAGACCATTATCTGGAATACCTACAAGGATTGGATTCAGAGCTATCGCGACCTCCCCCTGTTGATCAATCAGTGGGCGAACGTGGTGCGCTGGGAGTTGCGTACTCGCCTGTTCCTGCGCACGGCAGAATTCCTCTGGCAAGAGGGTCATACCGCCCATGCCACCAGGCAGGAGGCCCTTGATGAGACCCGCCTGATCCTGGATATCTATGCCACCTTCGCCGAGGAATATATGGCCATGCCGGTCATCAAGGGCGTCAAGACAGCAAATGAACGGTTTGCAGGTGCTGACGATACCTACTGTATCGAAGCCCTGATGCAGGATGGCAAGGCTCTCCAGGCCGGGACCTCCCATTTCCTTGGCCAGAACTTCGCCCGGGCGTTTGACGTGACCTTCCTCAATAAGGAGAATCAGCAGGAATTGGTGTGGGCAACCTCCTGGGGTGTATCGACCCGTCTGGTTGGCGGACTGATCATGACTCACAGTGATGACGACGGCCTGGTATTGCCTCCCAAGCTGGCCCCAACCCAGGTGGTGATCGTACCGATCCCGAAACCGTCTCCCGAGATCAATGATGCCGTCGAGGCACTGATGAAGAACCTGCGTTCCCTGGGAGTCTCTGTCAAATATGACAATGATGAGACCAAACGTCCCGGATTCAAGTTTGCCGAACACGAGATGCAGGGCGTACCTGTCCGTGTCGGGGTCGGTATGCGCGACCTGGAAAAGGGCCAGGTAGAGATCGCTCGCCGGGATACCAAGGAAAAGGTATTCGTACCGAAGGATGGAGCGGGCGATTATATCGTCAAGCTGCTCGATGAGATCCAGGAAAACCTGCTTCAGCGGGCGAAGGACTATCGAACAGAGAACACCCGCAATGCGGATTCCATGGAAGAGATGACCAGCATCCTCGATGGCCCAGGCGGATTTGTTTCTGCCCATTGGGATGGCACTTCTGAGACAGAACTGGCCATCAAGGAACAGACCAAGGCCACTATCCGCTGTATTCCCCTGGATGGTCCGGTTGAAACCGGGTCTTGTATCCTGACCGGGAACCCCAGCAGTCAACGGGTGTTGTTCGCCAGAGCGTATTGATCGCGACTGGCGATCGACCATTTGGAACGACAACCACAAGCAACCCGATTCGTTGTTCGGGACTGATAGGACAAGTCACTTGTCCGGGGTTTTTTCTATTTTGACCGCAAATTCAACCTATGCACATTGACACTGACCAATGGGATAAGCAGGACTACCTGGCCTTTATCCTGTTGTATCTGGCTGAAGCTGATGGTCAACTGGAGGAACAGGAACTACAGTACATAGCAGATCATCTGGGTAAAGAACACCTGGATCATATCCGGAAACCGGCGAGTCAGTGTAATGACATTCAATGCCTCGAGGTCATGCAGGCACTCCGACCACGGTTCTATCCTGGCGACGCAGGCCTGGATGCCTTGAAAATGGAAATGACGGGACTTTGCCAGGCAGGCGGTCGTTTCAGCCAGTTTGAACATGAGGTCATCGAGATGATCGCCAAACAATTGTAAGGGCCCATGTCGAGCCGTTAAAAAAGTCCCGTACCCTACAGTACTGGACTTTTTTCATGCCATTCCGTGAATTTTGTGGTGAAGAATTTCCAATGGAAACCATGCATCCAAGTGAGATTCCGCCTAATTTTGCAACGCCATAGAAAAGAACCACCATGGGAAGAGCATTCGAATATCGCAAGGCCACAAAAATGAAGCGTTGGGCCAGTATGGCCAAGGCCTTTACCCGCATTGGAAAGCAGATCGCGATCTCTGTCAAAGAGGGTGGACCCGACCCGGAATCGAATCCGAAACTGAGGGCCGCCATCCAGAATGCCAAGGCGGCCAATATGCCCAAGGAAAATGTGGAGCGTGCGATCAAGAAGGCTTCTTCAAAAGAACAGGAAGAGTACAAGGAATTGATCTACGAGGGGTACGCGCCCCATGGGATCGCCGTCCTGGTCGAATGTGCTACGGACAACCCGACCCGAACGGTTGCAAATGTGCGCTCTTACTTCAACAAGTGTAATGGCAGCCTGGGCACATCCGGTTCAGTAGATTACCTGTTCGAACATAAATGCTTTTTTAAGGTGGTTCGCCCCGAAGTTCTGGACCTGGAAGAGCTGGAATTTGAAATGATCGATCATGGAGGCGAGGAACTGGGGGAGGATGAGGGCCTGATCGTGATCTATGGGGCCTTTGAGTCGTTTGGCTCCCTGCAGACCTTTTTGGAAGAAAAGGGTCTGGAAGTCGATTCCTCCGGATTCGAACGCATCCCCACCATGACCAAGGAACTGACGGAAGAACAGATCGCAGACGTGGAGAAATTGCTCGAGCGGATGGAAGAAGATGACGATGTCAACCAGGTATTCACCAACCTGGCGTGATCTGATCCTACCGAAACAGTTCGGAGCTGATATGGTCTGCAAAATCCAGCCCGGTATCCGTTAGCCGATAGGTGTTCTCTGAAACACGAACCCAGCCTTTCTCCAGAAATGGTGCTATCGCCATTTTGAAAAACATCTGATCCTCACCAGAAAGGTCAGCCAGGCTGCAGCCCCATTTGGTGCGCAATCGGGTGAGGACATATTCATTATACCGATCAGAAGTGGAAAGGATCTCCGTTTCCCGAACGGGCTTCCCATCCTGCAGTCCCTTGATGTAGGCTGGATTATGGGCCACGTTCCAGGACCGGGTTCGACCGTCATAGCTATGGGCTGCCGGCCCAAAACCCAGATAATGGGCACCTTTCCAATAACTTGTATTGTGTTGGGATTCTCGCCCGGGCAGAGACCAGTTGCTGATCTCATAATGATCAAATCCGGCCTCTGCCAGGACATGCCGAAGCAGGGCAAACTGACGAACGGTCTGTTCATCATCTGGTGAAGGGGAGGAACCTGATTTGACAAAATGGGCCAGAGCTGTTTTGGGTTCGACCGTGAGCGCGTAGGCTGAGATGTGGTCTACTCCGGCATCCACCATCGTCTGGATATTCTCCAGGAAGGTGGCATCGGTCATACCCGGTGTGCCGTAGATCAGATCGGCATTGAGGCTGGGAAAACCGGCTTTTTTGGCCCATTCGAGGGAGCTGATCGCCTGTCGGGCATCATGACTCCGGTTCATATAGGCCAGATCCGAGGGTGAAAAGGACTGGACGCCGATGGATAACCGGTTGATCCCGATGGCGCGGAGCTGTGCCAGATATTCTTCGGTCAGGTCGTCGGGGTTAGCTTCCAGGGTGATCTCCGGATCCGCAATGACAGGGTAGTGTTCCCGGAGCAAATCTAACAGACGGTCCAACTCAACCGAGGTCAGGACAGAAGGAGTGCCACCTCCAAAATATATCGTGGTGAATTCCTCTGCAGTGAGTTCCTTTTTTCGGGAAATGATTTCCAGTCGGAGAGCAGACAGGAGCTCATCTTTCAGACGCAATGAGGTCGAGAAATGAAAATTGCAGTAGTGGCATGCCTTTCGACAGAATGGGATGTGGAGATAGATGCCGGCCATATCCCCAAAGGTAGAGGAAAGACCGTCAGGAGGAGCTATGGCAAATCCTGAAGGCGTGCATCTCGGCTTGCGGAAGCCGGGATTGCAGATCTCGTTTTGACAGGTAGACTATAACTGCTTGCGCACGGCTTCGATCAGGGCTGGAGCAGGGGCTACACCCGACTGTCGCCAGACTGCCTTCCCGTTCTTGAAGATCATTATGGTCGGGATAGACTGGACCTTCAGCGATCCGGCCAGCTGACCGTTGCGATCCACATCGATCTTGATGATCTCCACATCATCTCCAAGGGCCTTTTTAACCTCTTTGAGGATGGGGGGCATCATGCGGCAAGGGCCGCACCAATCGGCGTAAAAATCGACCAGAACAGGCCGTGGGCCCTTGATCAATTCGCTGAAGCTCACCTTCTTGGGCGCTTCAGTTGTCTCTGTTTTCTTGTTCATTCCAAACATGATACAAAGATGAAGGAGCGGCACGCATCAAGTCAGTGACATGGATCACAGCATTCATTTGCCGGATTTTGATGATCTTCACGAATAGAGCCAATACCCAATGCCAAGCGCCTAACACCTTTCTATGTTTTACAGTTTCAAAGGATTCACACCGGTCGTTCACCCCTCTTCTTTTGTGCATCCGCAGGCAGTCATTACCGGGAATGTGGTGATCGGTCGGAATGTTTATATCGGTCCCGGAGCGGCGATCAGGGGTGACTGGGGTGGCATCGAGATCCAGGATGGCTGTAATGTCCAGGAGAATTGTACCATTCACATGTTTCCAGGTATCACCGTCGTATTGGAGCAATCGGCGCATATCGGTCATGGGGCGATCATCCACGGTGCACGAATTGGTCGCAACAGCCTGATCGGGATGAACAGTGTACTGATGGATGAAGTCGTCATTGGCCCGGAGAGTATTGTTGGAGCGTTGACCTTTATCAAGGCGGGAGAAGAGTTCCCGGCCAGGAGCATCATTGCCGGAAATCCGGGGAAGGTCATCAAGGAGGTTTCGGATGACATGCTGGCCTGGAAGACCAAGGGGACCGAATTGTATCAAGCATTGCCTGGTGAGTGTCATGAGCACCTCAAGCCTTGCGATCCGCTTCCGGAGATGCCCGCATTTCGTCCGGAGCAGGAGATGTTGTACCAAACCTGGAATACGATCAAGAAAAAATAGGATGAGATGAGAAAGATAATCCTCTATACCGCCATCAGTCTGGATGGATTCATCGCGGGCCCGCAAGGGGAGATCGACTGGCTGTACAGTGATGATGACTATGGATATTTCGACTTCTACGCGGGTATTGATACCCTCCTGATGGGCCGAACGACCTATGACTTTGTGGCGCAGATGTCTCCCTATCCGCACACGGACAGAATGAACTACGTCTTTACCCGGACCCTGACCAGTGCCCCGGCGGATCATTTACGATTTGTAGCGGGCGACCCGGTCGAATTTACCCGTGCATTGAAAGGACAGGAAGGCAAGCCGATCTGGTTGGTGGGCGGCGGACAGATCAATGCCATCCTGTTCGAGGCGGGTCTGGTCGATGAGATCATCCTGTCCATTCATCCCGTCGTACTCGGGAAAGGGATCCACCTGTTTACCGGACCCGTTTCCCAAACCGGGTTTCATACTATCAGCGCCAGGACATTTCCGTCAGGACTGGTCCAGTGGCATGGAGAGCGGATTCCGTAATGGCCGTTCCCCTGCTCGAAAAACTGGAATACAAGGAAGGCATGGCCGTAGGTCATTGGCCGGACGCCATCGTATATGGCGAACAGCTTTATCCTGTCTGGGAGCCTGTGACCGTCCCTCCCCGAAAGCCTGAGCTGGATCTGGTCCATATCTTCTGTCCGGATCAACACACGCTGGAAGCCCTGTTTTTTCCCTGGAAGAAAGCCCTCAAAAAAAATGGACGGTTCTGGATCAGCTGGCCGAAAAAGAGTTCGAAAGTGCGGTCAGACCTGGATGAAAATATCCTGCGGGATTTTGGACTGGCAAATGGGCTGGTCGATGTCAAAGTGGCTTCTGTGGACGAAGTCTGGAGCGCGCTCAAGTTTGTCTACCGCCTCGAGGACCGTTAACGGCCTGCTTCTGGACCGAAGAGACGATGATCGAGGGGGAAGGGTTTTTCACTGACCAATTGAACATGATAAAAATCCGGAAGTTGAGGGTTGATCAGCAGGTTCCATTCTCCCTCTACAATGGAAGAAGGTACCAGCACAAAAGTATGATTGGCCAGGAGTGATGCTCCGAATCGTTGGGACACAGGACCTGGTGGAATTTGCTGCCATCGATCAGGCAGTTCCGCTACATTGACCCTGTGAACGGGTAAGTTCGATGGTATATCCAGGATCTGGAGAATAAAGTCCTGCGGGATCAACTTTCGGGGAAGATGGACCAGAATTTCCAATAAGGCCAGAGACCGGCTGGTTGCAGAATAGATCGTTTCCTGTCCAGCGAGATTCCATCGCCCCGGATACAGGGCGGCGCCGTGACCCGAAAGGGAGCCGGCGTATTTCTGCCGTGTCAGTCGGAAAGCCTCCATCAGGAGAAGAGACCGTGTTCCATCCGGCCCAACTCATCGCAAAGGAGGGAGCAGCCGTGAGAATCTGCGAGCATATCAACAGGCTTTTGATCTCTGAATTGGAAATTGGGGGTATCCAGCCACTCGCGAAAGGCGGATGTGGTGTCAAAAAAAGCCAGCCCGAGATCCGTCACTTGAGCGACATCAAGGATTTTTTCGGACTGATATCGCCGAAATCGGAAATGAGGACCTTCCCTGGCATAACGGGAGAGGGTCTTTTCGGAGATATCCAGGATGTGACTCCATTCTTTCTCTGTGAGGGGGGCCCGTTCCTGAATGTGGGCGAATAGCCCATAGGGCAAGCCAGCCTGGATGATCAGGGAGAGCTCCAAAGGATGAGTGAACAAGTGCCCGGGCAAGATCGCTTTGCGAGGGGAATGTGGTGCCTGACCCTTCGCAGGGTAGACGATCAGGGACTCCATGACCTGGCTGATCTTGGATTCTAAGGTGGATAGAGGGCTCATCTTGGAAAGTTGTCTGTAATATATGGACAAATTTCCAGACTAAAAAGTTCCAACTCCCTCCCTGGGACTCGGGTCACAGAGCAAAACAGGAACTGTTCAGATTCCCTGGCCGGGGAATTTGGTGATCTCGATGGTCGTAGAGGCCATCTGGATCCGACCGCCACTGGCGTCGACCTCCTGGAGAAGGGCCCGCATCAAGGTATCCTTGGTGACTCTTCTGCGTTTGAAATCCACGGTGTAGCGCAAGGTGAATTCAACCCAATTGTCATTGGCCATCAGGGTGACCATCGGTTTGGTAATGGCATCTTCGATCATATACTTTTTCACCATGCTCGCCCAGGTCATTTTGGCGATCTCTGCGCTTTCTTTCAGGTGGGTATCAGCGATTCGCAACAGCATTTTTTCCGTTTCCTGGTAATCGCTGCCATATCGGATCGGCACCCTGATCTCATCCCAGATGAAGGGAAAGTCAGCGGAATAGTTAAATACCGGCTCCTTGAAGACAAAACTGTTGGCAATTCGGACGATTCGACCGTTATACTGATCGGCATCGACCCATTGCCCCATTTCCATCAACGTCGTGCGCAGAACACCGATGTCGATGACATCCCCTTTGATACCACCCAGCTGGACCCGGTCGCCGGTCTGGTAAAATCCGCCAAATACAATGGCCAGCCAACCGGCCACACTGGTGATGACCTCCTGGAGGGCAAAGGCAATCCCTGCTCCGGCAACACCCAGGGCCAATCCCAGGCCACTCAACCGGACCTGGAAGGCCATCAGGATAGCGATGAGAATGACGAGGTAACCCACAAATGTCACCCCCTTCCGAAATCGATACCGGTTTTCTGTATCCTCGATCCGGGAAAAGATGCGCTGGCGGAACAGGACGACCAGGCCCCAGATCAGGGCCACCCAAATGGCCGCAACGACACTTTGGCGCAACAGCGGATCAGGGAGCCAGTTTTCCAGGAGTTGGTTCATCATGTGGGAAGATTTAGAGGTTTAACAGACAGATCATCGATCGTGGATATGTCGTCAGTTCGTCATCTCCAAGTTACGGCAGATGAACCTAAAAAAGTCAATAGACTTTATTGCACATCGTTCAGACGATCAATGTCTGGGTCAACCCGGACAAACCCGCTGATCGTGCAGTTTTCGTCCGCGAGATGGGCGAATTGTACTTTTCTACTACACGATTCGGGATGAACCGCTTATCCACGTTTTCTGTAATTCCAGATCGCGACACCATTCAGCACAGCTGCCAGCAAGCCCATCGCACCGAATTGCATGCCCAGGTCAGTAAATCCGGAACCTTTGATCACCACCATCCGCATCACCGACACAAAGTAAGTAACCGGGTTGAACCGTGCAATGACCTGTGCCCAATCTGGCATGCTTTCGATCGGCGTATACAATCCGCTCATCAGGATGAAGATCAGCATGAAAAAGAAGCCGACCAGCATCGCTTGTTGTTGCGTATCCACGATCGTGGAAATCAGGAGCCCGAAACCGAGGACAGCGAGTAAAAATACAGCTGCAAAGGCATAGATAACGACCAGGGAACCAACGGGGACGATGCCATAGACCACATAGCTGATGATCAATCCAACCGTCAACACCACAAACCCCAGAACCCAGAAGGGGATCAATTTCCCCATGATGACTTCAGATTTTTTCAGCGGGGTGACATTCAATTGTTCGATGGTCCCCACTTCTTTTTCGACCACGATATTCAGGGCCGCCAGAAATCCTCCCACCATGGTCAGAAGGATGGTCAGGATACCCGGCACCATAAAGAGGGGATAGGAAAGGTGGGGGTTGAACCACACATTGGGGACCACCTCGATGCGTGGCTCCGGGAAGTACCGTGGAAACTGCACCCATTCCGTTCGGACCCCTGTGTTGAAGTTGCGAATGGATTGGGCGAGATAGGCACTCCCCAGGTTGGCTTTTACACCATTGATGGCGTTCACTGCCATGAAGAGTTTGGCCTCATTTTCCCGGATGAGGTCTCGTTCAAATCCATCTGGAATTTGCAGGACGAGGTCGGCCTGGTCTTCTTCGACGGCATCCAAAGCCTGTTCAAATGAGGTGCTCAACTCGTTCAGTCTGAAATACGGTGATCCATCGATCATGCTGATCAGCTGTCGGCTGTAGGGAGAATGATCCTGGTCGACGATGGCCACATCCACGTTCTTCACCTCATAATCAGCGGCCATAGGCAGGACGATGAGCTGGATAGCCGGCATGAGGAACATGATCCGCAGAATGGCCGGATTGCGAAAGATCTGTCTGAATTCCTTCTCGAGGATGAATCGGAGTGTGCGCATGTTGAATCGATTAGGGTCAGGTCAGTCGGATGTCAAATTTGCGCCAGCTCAGGACGAAGAGGAAGACCGTCATGCCCAGGAGGATCAGGGTCTCCTTCCAGATCGCCGCAAAGCCAAGACCCTTGATCATCACGTCCTTGACGATCAGATAATACCATTTGGCGGGAACCAGGTTGGACAGCACCTGCAGGGGCATGGGCATATTTTCGATCGGGAACATGAACCCGCTGAACATCAACGTCGGGAGCAGCAGACCGACCAGTGAGATGAACATGGCCAGCATCTGACTATTGGTCGATGTGGAGATCAGCATCCCCAGGGCCAGAGCTGTCATGATAAAGAGCCCGGACTCGGCATACAGCAACAACAGGCTCCCTGCAATGGGCAATTCCAGCAACCAGACGCTGAGGATCAGGATGGTGGTGAGATTGACCAGGGAAAGGGCCAGATAGGGTACCGTCTTAGCCAGGATCAAGACCATGGGTCGCAAGGGAGACACAAGCAGGACCTCCATATTGCCCTGTTCCTTTTCCCGGACAATGGCAATGGATGTCATCATGGCACAGATCAACATCATCACCATCGCCATCACGCCCGGTACGAAATTGAATGCACCTTTTTGCTGGGGGTTGTACAACATGCGCACCTCTGTGGTGATCGAATAGGGCAATTGGCGGTCATCCCACAGTTCCATCTGATGGTCCCGGATGATCGCTCCGGCATAATTGAGGAGGGAGGAGCCCAGGTTGGGATCTGACGCATCTGCGATAAGCTGGATCTGGGCATGGTGCGATTGGTTGAGGTCCTGGCTGAATCCGGCCGGAAAGACGATCACCATATTGGAGCGACCAGCTTGAAAACTGGACTCGATCTGGTCGAAATGGGTCAAGTTTTCAGACAGATTGAAAAACTGACTCGCGGCGATCCGTTCCGTGATTTGCCGGGTCTCGGAGTCCTTGCTCAGGTCGAGGACCGAAAACTTGCTGTTCTTCACCTCATTGGATAAGGCAAACCCGAACAGCAGGATCTGGGCAATGGGAATGCCCAGAAGGACGAACAGGGTTCGCCAGTCCCGGAGGATATGCTTGAACTCTTTGATGACGTATGTCCAGAATTGGCTCATGATCGCTTGTTTCGTCTATACAGGTTCAGATCCTTCATTATCCATCAGTACGAGTGGCTTTCCGGGCCAGTTGAAGAAAGACTTCATCCATGCTCCCGGCATCGTAAATCTTTTTCAGGTTGGCGGGCGTGTCCAGGGCGTCGATCCGACCGTCTACCATGATCGAGACCCGATCGCAATACTCCGCCTCATCCATGTAGTGGGTGGTGACAAAGACCGTGATCCCACTGGCCGCTGCTTCATAGATCATTTCCCAGAACGCACGCCGGGTAACAGGGTCTACACCTCCCGTCGGTTCATCGAGGAATACAATGCGCGGCCGGTGAAGAATGGCTACCGAGAAGGCGAGTTTCTGTTTCCAGCCCAGCGGCAGGCTGCCCACCAATTGACCGGATTCAGATTCCAACCCGAGGCGCTGCAGGAGCTCCGCTGTCCTGGAAGCCAACTCCTGATCACTGAGGCCATAAATGCCCCCGTAAAACCGGATGTTTTCACGGACCGTCAGGTCCTGGTACAACGAAAACCGCTGACTCATATAGCCGATGTTTCGCTTGATCTGCTCGGGTTGTTTGAGTAAGTCAAATCCGGCCACCTTCGCGCTGCCGGAGGTGGGAAAAGACAAGGCGATCAACATGCGCATGGCCGTCGTTTTTCCTGCACCATTGGCGCCGAGAAATCCGAATATTTCACCTTTTGAAACATCAAAGGAGATATTGTCCACGGCCGTAAACGCACCAAACTTCTTGGTCAACTCCCGGGCTTCGATGGCATAGTCAGACATGAGATTCGGTTGTAAAGGCCATGAATCGGTCTTCTATTGTCGGGTCGATCCGTTTCCAGGTGATCCCGGTATGTCCACACTGCCGCAGCCATTCCTGAAGCTGATGTTCACTGGCCGGAGTGGGGTTAGCCAGGGTGACGTGATGGCTGTCACCAAATGCAAAGGCCGTTTTCACCTCGGGCGAACGACGGAGGTCCTTCAATAGGGGGTACATCTCGTCGCTGGCAGCCGCCCATAGTGGGGTGGTAAATTCATCACAGATCCCCTGGGGCGTATCTACAGAGAAGAGTGATCCTTCCTGGATCAGGCCCACTTTGTCACATCGGGCAGCTTCGTCCATGTAGGGCGTAGATACCAGGATGGTCAGCCCCTGGGCTTTGAGGCGATCCAGCATATCCCAGAACTCCTTGCGACTGACCGCATCCACGCCGGTTGTCGGTTCGTCGAGGAGGAGGATACGAGGTTGATGGATCAATGCGCAGGAAAGAGCCAGCTTCTGTTTCATTCCCCCGGAGAGTTGTCCGGCACGACGGTGTTTGAAGGGCTCGATCTGCTGATAGATCTCCTTTACCAGATGATAATTCTCCCTGACTGTGGTGTGGAAGATGGATGCGAACAGATTCATATTCTCCTCCACCGTGAGATCCTGATACAACGAAAACCGCCCAGGCATATAGCCCACCCGTTTTCTGATTTTGGCATAATCGCGAACGATATCCAGTCCGTCCATGGAGGCCTGGCCGCTGTCGGGCAGGATCAGGGTGGTGAGAATGCGAAAGAGGGAGGTTTTTCCAGCACCATCCGGACCGATCAAGCCAAAGATCTCCCCTTCTGCACAGGCAAAACTGATGCCGCGCAGGGCTGGCGTTTCCACCCGTTTTTTCCCCTTGCCCGTGGCGTAGGTTTTGGTGATCTGATCGACAATGATACGGTCCATAGGTTATTCGTTGAGGTCTACTTCGGCATACATGCCGATCTTGAGCAGCCCGTCATTGGCCACTCTTACCTTGGTGGCATACACCAGGTTGGCTCGCTCATCACGGGTCATAATAGTTTTTGGAGTGAATTCTGCCTGATCTGCGATCCAGGTAATGGTACCGGGATAGGCCCGGTATCCCCCTTTGCCGTCATCCACCATGACCTGGACAGATTGACCAATTTTAACCGTGGGTAACTGTCCGCCCGTCAGATAGGTTCGCAGAAACAGGGTATCCGTTTTGGCGATCTTGTACAATGGCTTTCCGGGTCCTGTGATTTCGCCGGCTTCCGCATAGGTGATGAGCACTGTCCCACTCAGTGGGTTCTTGACAGCTGTCCGGGAGAGTTGATCGTCCACCTGGGCAGCGCGTTTGTCGAGTGGATCCTTTTCACTGAGGATGGCCCTGTTCTGCCGCCGGGCAGTGGCCCGCTGAGCGGCGATCTGTTTCTCCAGGATGTCAATCTGGCTTCTGGCAGCTACCTGTTGTTTGGACAGGACATCGATCTGACCTTCAATGTCCTCCAGTTGCTTTCGGGGGACGGCATCAGCATTCACCAGCTTGGTGAACCGTTCCTTTTCCCGTTGCAGGACAGACATCTGTCCGGCGAGGACGTCGATCTGCCGGCGCTGTGCCTGGATCTGGCCGTTCAGGACATTGATCTGGGGCTCCACATCCATGGTCTTCAGATCCAGAGATGATTTGGTGGCTTCGATCTGCTCCTTCTGCAGGGAAAGACTCAAAGGGTCGATCCGGGCGACGATGGTCCCGGCACCCAGGGAATCCCCTTCATGTGCTGAAAAGGAAAGAATTCGGCCGGCTACTTCCGCGGAGACGATCACATCAGTTGCCTCAAATGTGCCACTGGCATCAAATTCCAACCCGTTATTGAGGCAGGACGTCACCAGCAGGGCAGGCAGGATCATCAGGGTAAGGACGTGAATACGATGGCGTTTCAGTTGGATCTGATTCATTTCTGTTGTGTTTTTCCAGCGAGGAGTCGGGTTTGAACAGTGGCCTGGGCAGCCTGTATACGGTGGAGTTCATTTTGCAGGATGGCCTGGTACCAGGCATCTACTTCGCGTAAATAGTCCGGGGTGGGAATGATGCCTTCCTCCAGTTGAAGGGCAGCGGTATCCTTGATCCGGGTCCGCCTTTCCAGAATGTCGCGATCGGATTCCAAATAGGTGGCATAGGTGGCTGCCTCTGTTTGAGCCTGACGCACCTGCATGTCGAGGGCCCGGCGGAATCCAGACTCCTGTTGACCGACCATTTCCTGGCCCAGGCGGATCAGTTCGCGATCCGGGCCGTCTGCGTAAAAGGAGCTCAGATTCCACCGCAAGCGGGCGCCGGCCATAAAAAGAGGTGATGGATCAGGATTGAAGAGGTTGAATCCGGGCCGGCCCAGTCCACCCTGGGCAAACAGGATCAATTTGGGTAGTTGTTGGGATTGGACCAGTTTTGCCTGGGCATCCAGTGCAGACTTTTTGGCCTCGAACAGGGCCCATTCCCGGCGCGGCTGGTCACCGGCATCTGCTTGACCCGGCAGGGAGAGCGCTGTATCCATCGACACTTCCCTGCCGATCAATTGACCGAGGTTGGCCCGGAGGAGCTCCTCCTGGAACCGGTTTTTTTCCAGGGATTGCCGGTGTTTGATCAGCTCAACGGCCAGCAGGTCGATATCTTTTCGCTGGACGATCCCTCCCTGGTACAATTCGGCCAATTGCGCTTCGCGACGTTGCAGTTCCGACTGCACTAATTCGAGAGCCTTTCGGTGTTGCTGTGTAAGGAGGATACCGAAATAGAGTTGATGGACCTGGAACTTCAGTCCGTATAATTCAGCTTCGTGCTGCAGGCGTACAGCTCCCTGTTCAGCCCGACTGGCAGCTTTGAGGTGCCGGGTTGCTCCACCGTCATACAGGGTTTGCGTGAGCTCGCCGACGACCCGGTATTGATCCTGAGGCGCAGATGGGGCTTCGAACCCGGGAATGGATAGAGGGATATCTACCACGGTTACTTCATTCTGCCAGGTCGCCTGTCCCTGGATCTCCAGTTTTGGCCAGTAATTCCGGTTGAGTTTGGCGTGATGGGCAGTGCTGATAGCCGACTGCAGAGCCACCTGGTGTGCCAGAGGGTGCTGGCGTTCAAGCAGCTGGAAGCACTCCGACAGAGAGAGCGCATCCTGACCATATGCCGGAAGGCATGCCAGCCATATTGCCAGGATCTGGAAAACTTGGATGAAAGTCGATTTCATTATTGGGGTTTCAATGAAGTAGTGAGTAGTTGGATCACCTCTTCCTGTCGATCGACCAGGAATTGGTCAAATTCTGGTTCGGAATACTGGAAAACCATTTTCATGAGCGGGCGCCCCAGATAGGGAAAAATGCAGAGGCCCATGATATGCGCCCACAACTGAAATGGATCGATCGGTCGGATATGACCCGCCTCGACTTCCCGGGTCACGAATTTTTCAAATGCCTGTATGGGAAAGGGGGCTGACCCTGAGCTGTTCAGTGCGTCCCAGAGGGCTCGGGGGTTCCGGTTGATCTCTTGAATGATAAAGGCTGCCAGATAGGGTTGCCGATGCAGCATTGTCAAGTACGACTGGACAAACCCCCGGATCATGGTGTTCATATCCGGTGTGGATTTGAAGATCGATTGGATCTGGGGCAGGAAGGACTGGACAGCTTCCTGGAAGATGAGGAAGAAGAGCTTTTCCTTGTTGCGAAAGTAATAGTGCAGGAGAGCCTTGTTGATCCCTGCCCGATCGGCAATATCCTGCATCCGGGCGCCAGACATGCCCTTCTCGAAGAAGACCTGCTTGGCAGCGTGGATGATCCGTTCCTGTGTAGACTGGTCTGTATCCATTTGCCCAAATGGTTTAACCAAGTGGTTAAATCTGATACAAACCTCGTGTATGCGCGGTAGAAATCCAAATTTTTTAACAAAAATCAGCTGAAGGCTGGATGCGGGACCGTCAGAACCGTTCATTCTGGCTACCTTTGAACCTCCATAAAAAACATGTCAAATGGCCTTCGAGATCAGCGGGAAATTGGTCAAAATATTCCCTACAGAAAACAAATCAGCCACATTCCAGGCGAGAGAGTTTGTCATCGAGATTCAGGATGGTAACTATCCTCAGTTTGTTAAATTCCAATTGACCCAGGACCGCTGTCCTTTGGTAGATCCCTTCCAGGAGGGTGAAGAGATCAAAGTATGGTTCGACCTCCGGGGCCGGGAATGGCAAGGGAAGTATTTCACCAATCTCAATGCCTGGCGGGTAGAAGGCGCACAAAGCGGCCCCCCACAGCCTGCCGGACAGGATCCTTTCGGTGATGTCTCCTTTCCAGAGGTGAAGAATGAACCTCAATTCCAGGATGAAGGTGGTGATGATGATCTTCCATTCTAACCGATGATCAGGTCGATCCTTCACCGGCTACTCTGGATCAGCATATTTGCTGGGTTCCTTTTCGGGACGCCTCTCCGGAGTGCTGCCCAGAATATGGGTGGCATCTACGCACTATGGGCAGATGACCTGAGAGAATGGGTCATTTTGGATGATGAAGGGGATGAGATCGGAACGCTCAAGATGCGCTGGTCCATGCAATATGATCTTTCCTTTTGGGATTACACCTTTGGCGAACACACGGGTGAGATCCGAGCTCGCTGGCGAGATAATTATCGAGAATGGCAGGTTCAGGAAGGATCGGAAATAATTACCATGCGCCAAACCTGGCGGGATATTCCCACAGAATGGGAACTGACCGACGATGGTGATATCCAGTTGAGCTGGCTGACCCGTTGGGCGAATACCCCGGAGGAATGGGAACTTCGCGAGAAGAGTGATGTTGGCCGGTTTGAAGTGTTCACTGCCTATGAGGGTGATCCTCGTGACTGGGTTATTATCGACGAACTGGATCCGGATTTTTCGGTGGCCGCAAGAATGGGGATGATCTTCATACCCATCATGATGATTTTGCCCAAGTAATTCAAACCACGACCCCAATAAAAAAGGGCTGCCTTCAAGCAGCCCTTTTCTTGTTCTGGTCCTCCTGGAATGCTCAGGAAGCCACACCCATCAGATCCAGGATCTGATCCGCATGTTCTTTTGTCTTGACCTTGCTGATCACTTCGGCGATCTTTCCGTTTTCATCGATGATAAAGGTGGTCCGGATCACACCCATATACTCCCGTCCCATGAACTTCTTCAATCCCCAGACGCCATAGGCTTCAAGGATCTGATGGTCGGGATCTGCCAGGAGGGAGAAGGGCAGATCATATTTATCGATAAACTTCTGGTGTTTGGTTTCCTTATCCGGACTCACTCCCAATACAGCAAAGCCATTGTTGAGAAATCGGTTGTAGTTGTCACGGATACTGCAGGCTTCTGCCGTGCAACCGGGCGTGTCGTCCTTGGGATAGAAGTAGAGTACCAGTTTCTGGCCTTTGAACTGATCCAGGGTGATGGTTTCACCCTTTTCATTGGGTGCAGAAAATGCCGGGGCCGGATCTCCGGGTTTCAAATTGATCATGTTGTTCTTTTTTGGAGTAACAGGTTATTCCTGTTGATGGTTCATCGATGAATGTTCGCCGTGTACCGGCTTCTGTTATTCCGTTCATCCCAGACTTCCAGGAGAAGTGTCCTGGCCTTGTTCCGGAGATTGTCCGGAGGGCGAATTGTCAGGACTTCCTCCTGATTGGACCATTCTCCGGGGATCCATTGACCATCCAGGGTGATGTTCCACTGCAGATTGCGCATATGATCAGCAGCCAGGACATTATCCTGGATCCGGAAGGACCAGCTATCTGACTCGGCTGGATTGCGATCAAACAGGGGTGTGATCACCGGGGCAAGGGAATCCGCCATCAATTGATAGGTGCCCAGTTGCCGACTCTGAAATACAAGTTGGCCATCCTTGATCTGTCCGCCACAAGAGACGGGCCTGGAACCATCCACATAAACACCGACCCATTTTTCAGGGGCCACATCCGTTTTCTCGGGAAGTCGGATGGACACCGTCATGAACTGATGAAGAGGCGTCTCAGGTGTGTGGATTTTGTAGGAGATGAGGCCATCTTCAGATTCCTGGCGGGAAAACTGAAAAAATACGGTTTCATAAAAGGCTCCTGCCGGAATGCTGAATCGGATATCCTGGTCCGAATGGGCAAAAGATTCCCCAAAGGGGATGCGGTACTGAAACAGTCTTGCCGGAGGTTCTTTCATTTCAGATGCCCGTTTGATCCAGAATCGCATCTGGGTTTTGTTGCCGGAAGCATCCATGATTTCGATGACCACCTTTTTTGCCTTCTTCTGGCTGAGTGTGATCAGCCCTGCCTTTTTCATTTCCGGATAGAAGGGCAAGCGGTTGCCTGGAATCTGATAACAGCGGTGAAACCCCCTGCCCGTGCGCACCCATTCTCCATAATCCAGATGTGCGTTCATATACCGGTTGAGATGAAAGTCGACCCGGTCGATCACAAAGGAATAGACCAGCTCTTCATCTACCGTTATCGTCATCCGCTGAATGCCTGTTCTGAATCTGTTTTCAGCAATTTTATCCTGCACTGAAACACCAAGGCCGACCCTCCAGGCGCCGATCAGGACTGTATCACCTTTCACTTTATAGGCCTTCCCCCTCCGAATGGGAGCGATCTCAGTCTCAAAGAGCGGCAGCAGTTTGTCATCCAGAGCATATAATTTCAACCCCTGGAAAACAGGAGGGATGTTGTCCTTGATCCGCAATCCGTGTAGAAGGGGATTGAGCGCCGTATGGTGGTCCTGATCGCGAACTTCGTAGTGAAGGTGGACCCCATTGGCCCGGCCCGTTTTGCCCATGGTGCCGATGACCTGGCCTTTGACAACCGGAAATTGGTTCGGTTCGAAAACCAGGTCAACCTCTTCTCGATGCGTAGCATATCGGATCGTATCCACGTAGGCCTGCAATCGGGGAGAAAAAGAAGTCAAATGTGCGTACAGCGTCATTCGGCCGTCGGGATGTTGTACGTACAGGGCCCTCCCATATCCGTCGCGTTGCAGGATAGCCCTGCTGATGTAACCGGCGCCGGCAGCCAGGATCGGGTCGCCTGCTCTTCCGGTTCTGGATCGGAGATCCACACCAGCATGAAAGTGATCGGGACGCAACTCGCCAAACCCGCCTGTGAGCACAAGGGGATGCTGAATGGGTGCACCAAGCTGTTGGCTCACCGCTGTGGACAACGCAGCTGATGCGAACAGAAATAGAAGAAGAAGGTGTCGGACCATCGTAGTACGAAGATACCACGTGCGTTCCACCTTCGACTGGGCAGTGAAGGGGAGTTGGCAAAGGATCAACTGTCGAAAGCCCATGCCCCTCTTCTGGTCGTTGAATAGTCCTGTTCCTGGAGATGGTATAAAAAGGTTTCCCGGAGGATGGGTTCGGCGCCCAGGCTGATCAGATGGCTGGTGCCTTGCTGGCAATCGATGAGCTGGAAATTCCATTCTGCCAGCTGTTGGACCAGCCGGATGAAACCGAACTTGGAGGCATTGGAACGATGGGTAAACATACTTTCGCCAAAGAAAAGTCGACCCAAACTCAACCCGTAGAGGCCTCCGACTAGTTCCTCCTCGTGCCACACTTCGACGCTGTGGGCATACCCGATCCGGTGAAGTTCGATATAAGCCGCCTCCATCTCGGCGGTGATCCAGGTACCGGATTCTGATCGTCCGAGTGAAGGACGGGCGCAAGCCCGAATGACCCGTGCAAAATCCCTATCCAGGGTCACCTGGAAGGAATGGCGTTTCAGTAATGTCCGCATGCTTTTACTCACGTTCAAATGCTCAGGATACAGGACATATCGCGGGTCTGGGCTCCACCACATCGGGGGCTCGCCAGTATTAAACCATGGAAAGATACCATGTTCATAGGCCAGGAGAAGGCGCTCCGGGCGAAGGTCACCCCCCACGGCCAGTAAGCCCTCCTCACTGGCAAGCCTGGGGTCTGGAAACAAGAGTCGGTCGTCTAGTCGATATACGGGCATGCGAACGGGAAAGATCGCCTTTTCTCCTAATTCTTATTGAGTCGCCACACATCCTCACCATCCACTACCTTTGACCCATGATCCAGCAGTTCGCGCTTCCACAACCTCAATTCCCGGTGATGGGACCCTCCTTTACAAAAGAGGATGCCACTTTTCTGGACCTCAGTGTGACAGGACAAACGTTGCGTGGCGTAGATCTCGCCGATCAGACCCAGCTTCATGCCGCCATCTGGAAAGCCATCGAAGACGGAGGTGGACGCCTGGGATATGGAGGGTATCTTGAGCATCGTGGGATCTACAGGGCTTCCCCGCACTTTCTGGAAGGAGCGGTTGACCGGTCTTTGCATCTCGGAGTGGATTTGTGGGCAAGCGCTGGCCACCCGGTGTATGCCCCCCTGAATGGTATCGTACACAGCCTGGCCATGAATGCCCAACCATTGGATTATGGGGCGACCATCATCCTCCAGCACGACACGGACAACGGTTCGTTCTGGACATTATACGGGCACCTTTCCGAGCGGGACCTGCATTGGTCTCCCGGGGATGAGATCATTTCCGGATCGGCATTTTGTCATTTAGGGGAGCCCCATGAGAATGGCGGATGGGTCCCCCACCTCCACTTTCAGGTGATCCTGGATATCGCAGAATACGTCGGAGATTTTCCCGGTGTGGCTCCACTGGAAGACCAGGAAGAATGGGCTGACCGATGCCCCGATCCGATGCAACTGATACAATTTGCCTCATGAAAACCGATGATCTACTCCTCGTTCTTGGCCTTGTCCTGATAGCCATGATGGGGTCGGCCTGCCAGGCCACCTTGGAACCTGTTCAGCATGCACAACGGATCTGTGCGTGTTTGCACCCGATCGACTCACTGAATCAGCAATTGGTCGTGACCCTGGATCAGGGCAAACAGGAAGAAGCCATGGAGATCATGATGGACCTGGATGAATGGAGTCAGCGTGTCGCCGACTGTCTGGATGCCGGCCTGCCTGAAGATCTGGCCTCCTGGCCTTCTGAAGAAGTAAAGACAGAGCTGGACCGTCAATGCCCGCAATGGGAAACGATGATGCGTTCCTTGTCGGGATATTCGGAATGACAAGGACCCATTCCGGGCACAATTCAGTCGTCCACCATAAAAAAAGGGCCTTTCCACGGAAAGGCCCTTTTTATCTGATCGAGTTCGATCTATAGCTACTCATTCGTCATGCAGGGACGCAACTTGACCCGCTTGGTAATGGACTGTCCATTCTCGGCACTGGTGATCCTGACCTCAGCCTGGTTGCCACAAGCACAATCGATGCGCTGGGCGTGACCCGCTTTGTTGCCATCCACTGTCCAGAGGAAGGTGAATGCATCTTTCTTGTAATTGCGATTGATCCCGTTGCCCAGGACATATACATCCAGGGTGTTTCCGCCGTTGATACAGACCGATTGGAGGATTTCCGCCTGGAAAGGTGGAGTCGGACGATCTCCGCCGGAGAAGGTCCTCCGCTCTGAATCGACAACCGCCTGGGTGGATACACCTACAGATGAGCAGATGGCCGGATCCGGCTGCAGAAAGACAGTGGAATAAAGCGGGTGACGTGATTCACGCTCCAAACAAAGAATGCAGGTCTCCTGTGTTTCACAGCTGGTATTGGCCTTACGTTGCAGATCCTTCGTAATCCGAGGAATGATCTGATCGCAATAGGGGATATTCTTGATATCTGGATCCTTGTACAGTTCCGACCCTTGCAGGGTGGTTTTTGTAGGCTTGTTCTGGGCATCCAGAGTGGAAAGGCCAAAAGCACATAGCAGGACGATCAAAGTAGAGATCCGGAATACGGTCGTTACGCGCATGTTGATTGTTTTTCTTGGGGTAAGTGATGGGTGTTGTCTATCCTGTAACCGGAGATAGAGGCGGAAGTTACCACTTCCCGTTCATTCGGCCCAAATTTCCCCTGGATTGGTCCATTCTTCAGGATCAGTTGTGAGCAAAAAGAGTCGCATATAAAGCAATGGGAATCCAGAGGTTTGGCACCTATTTCGTTGGGTCAAATGTTTCCATCAGTGCCTGCCAGCGTTGGGTCCGGGCTCGAAGAGGGGCCAAATGCGGATTTTTCGAAAGGGTTTCCAGGTCGGACCAGCCCAGGGTAAGCGCCTTTTCCAGGGATGTAAAGGCGATATCGATCTGCCCGGTCTTTGCTTTTAGCAGGCATTGGTTAATGTGTGTCAATGCACTCCCGGGCGTCATCTGCAGGGCTTTCCTGACCGGCGCCTCTGCTTCGTTCAGACGATCCGCCTCGATCAGGGCCGTCGCCAGGCGAGAATAGGCAAGGCCATTCTCCGGTTGGATTTCAATGGCGGATTGAAAGTCGGCTATTGCCCGGGCAAACTGACCCTGCTGATGCCTCAGGTAGCCGCGATTGAGCAGCCATGTGGTATGGAGGACGGGGTCTTCTATCAGAGACAGAGAATCCACATCCAGAACGTTCTGGAATTGTCGTTCTGCCTGCCTCCATTGGCGGGCCAAGGTATGGATCATTCCAAGATTGATATACGCGGACAGATCGGACGGATCCGCTTCCAGGGCCTTTTCCAGGTGTTGCCCGGCTTCAGCATACTGGCCTTCCATCAGGTAGGTATGTCCGATCCGGTTTTCAATACATGGGATGCAGGTATTCTGATCTGCAGCATCCAGGAGGGACATCCATTTCTGTCGGGCATCTACATGCCGTCCCTGTCGGGTCAGCAAGTTCGCCTGGGCGGTGACAACCAGGTCGGACTCCGGTTCTGCCAGAGCGGCTTTGTCCAGCATTTCCGATGCCTTCGAAAGGTCCTGCAGGGTATCCTCATAATACCGGGCCATGGTGAGATAAGGTAATGCCCAGGTGGTAGTCAGTGCTGCCGCTTCTTCCGTATAGTGGATCGCCGAGTCAGCTTCCGGCGACGCAAAGGTGGGTATCAGGCCTGTCATCAGGTGAGGCATTTCGGCGTCCCATTTCAAGCCTTCTGCAAATGCTTTTTGACGTGTATCAACAGACGAATGAGATAATCCCTGGAAAAAGAGTTTGTTGGCCTGGATGGTCCGATACAGGACGTGCTCGGGGCCGAGGATCCGGGCGGCTCTTTCCAGCTTGTCAGCGCTGGATCTGTAGGATGCGATTTGAAGGCTGTTTCCGAAGGACATCATGAACTGTCCCCTGGACAGGATAGCGCACATCTCATTCTGCACATCATCCAGGAGAGCAGCGGCATAGCTTCGGCGTATCTCGGGATGCCAGGACATGATCGTGCTGTCCCGCATCAACTGTTCATAATAGCGATCTGCACTGGTCGCCATAGGGGCCAGATAGCGGCCTTCTTCCAGGGCTTCGGAAAAGAGCTGGAAATTCTTTTGTGCAGCGTCGCTCAAGGATTCTTCCGGCGCAGACCGGATGCCTTTTTCATTCAGGGAACGGGAGGCTAATAAGTCACGGGGAACGTCCCCCTCCGAACTCAGCATACTAAGCAATTCGGGGACCACAGTGGTCAGTTTTTCTCTGGGATTCCCCACTGTCATCGGCGTCTGGAGTGCCGGATCGACATCTTCGATCACCTGATCTTCCAGGTAGCGTCCAATCTCGGACAGGGTGATCTGCTGATCATTGTTATTGTCAGCAAGGCCGTAGAGCCCCCGGAGCAAATGGTAACTGAAGACGCCTCTTCCTCCGCCCCATTGGGTGCCTTCCAGGCTGTTTTCTTCTGGTTGACAGGAGAGGATCTTGATCTCATTACCCATTTTGGCCGCCAGGTTCTGTCCGACGATCTGTTTCCCATTCACCGCATCTCCGGCCAGCGTGCCGGACCGACACGCGTCTGTCACCAGGATGATGCGGGCCTTGTTCTCTGTAGACAAGGTGGTGATAATGTCCTGGAGGTCTTGAAGTTTGATCGCGCCACCGACCATATAAGCCCTGGCATTTGCGTTGTGGCACAGCAGATATCCGGGTTGAGAGACACGTTTGCTTTCTACGTCTCCGTGTCCTGAAAAATAGATGACGATGGTCTCATTTTCCCGGGCCACGTCCATCAGCCAGTACAACGCCATGACGACTTCCGCCTGGGTAGCCGCTTCATTGGTCAACACCTTGAGATGGTCATCGTCCAGTGATCCTCCTGCAGGAGATCGGAGGTATTCGGCAAATTCTTCGGCATCCTTGTCGGCAAACCGCAAGTCTGTGATGGTTGGATCCTGATAATCCGACACCCCGACGACTAACCCGTAATGAACGCCTTGCTGCTCCTGCTCAGAAGCTGCTGGCTGGAGTCCTTTCTGTTGTGCGACAAGTGCAGAACACATGAAAAGACTCAATAATGTGAAGGGTAATCGCATTTGAGGTGGCGTGGATTCAAACTATCAAGATACGAAAGAAGAGGCAGCAAGGCCATTTTACCCGGGCCAGATCGATCTTCATGTTAATATGAATACATGAAGGTTGAGCTCATTGCGCATCCACAATGAGGAGTGATCTATACCCAAAGAATGGTCAGCTCAAACGGAAGCTTGCATCAACCAGGCACAGAGAAGGGCGCCATACGTGCCAACGGCATATCCCAAGACAGCTAGCAGGACACCTACAGGTGCCAGGCTGGGGCTGAAGGCTGAAGCGACCACCGGTGCAGATGCCGCACCCCCGATATTGGCCTGGCTTCCGACGGCCAGGAAGAAAAAGGGCGCCTTGATCCATTTGGCAACCAGGATCATGATCCCCGCATGGATCAACATCCAGATCAGTCCTATGGCAAACAGACCGAGGTGGCTGAACACCTCTTGCAAATTCATCTTCATGCCAATGGTAGCGACCAGGACATAGATAAACAGCGATCCCCACTGGCTGGCACCGACACCTTCCAGCTGTCGTGCGCGGGTAAACGAAAGGGTAAGCCCAAACGTCGTGGCAATGACCACCAACCAGAAAAAATTGGACAAAAGGGAGTGCATGCCCATTTCTTTCAGGCTGGTTTCATAGTGGCCGAGGGCAGGGGTAATGACATCCGCTCCAAAATGGGCAAGAGCGGTGCCACCAAAACCGACAGCTGCAATCAGGAAGAGGCTGTATGTAGACGGGATCTTGGCAATACTGGACCGATAGTCTTCCACCCGTTTTTTCAGATCCTCAATCGCTGATGAATCGGCTTTCAGCCATTTGTCGATCCGATTGTTGATGTTGGTTCCGTACAACAGGAATCCCATCCAGATATTGGCGACGATGATATCCACCACCAGCATGCTGCCGAAGAGGTTGTCACCCACTTCAAACACTTCCTTCATGGCGGTCTGGTTGGCGCCACCCCCGATCCAGCTTCCGGCAACGGTGCTCAATCCTTTCCACAGTTCATCGGGAGGGACACTTAACAGCTCGGGGAAAAATACAGTGACGGTCAACAGGGCAACGGGCCCACCCAGTACGACACCCAGCGTGCCCGTCAGGAACATGATCAGGGCTTTCGGACCGAGATTGAGGATGGCCTTGAAGTCGATACTCAGACAGAGCAGGATCAGCGAGGCGGGTAGCAGATAGCGGGATGCCACGAAATACAGGTGCGACTCCTCGCCCGAAACCCATCCCAGGGGCCAGTTGAACAGAGCTGGGACAAAATAACAGAGGAGCAGGGCTGGAATGTAGGTGTAGAATTTTTTCCAGAACGGCTTGATGCTTCGGGACGTCCACATGATCAAGGCCAGGATGGTCATGAGAAGTCCCAACACTACTGCATCATTCGTCAAAATCGGGTCCATATGCTCTCGTTTTGCACGCAAAATAAGCGGAACATCTGCATTCACGGCAGTTTCTCGTCCTTCCGGGCCAATTGACTGGTGGATTGAGTAAAAAATAGCAGAAGGCGTACTGCACGGTCGAAGGATGTATCTTTGAAGGGTCGCCGGCCACTCTGTCGCTTCGAATTTCAGATTCGGGGAGGAAAGTCCGGACAACGCAGAGCACCACACCAGCTAACTGCTGGGGCTCTGACGCGAAGGCGTCAGGGTACAGATCGGGTCACAGAAACATACCGCCGATCCCGTCTTCGGACGGGAGGTAAGGGTGAAATCGTGTGGTAAGAGCGCACGCATCCCCGGAGTAATCCAGGGATGGGATAAACCTTGTGGGTTGAAATGCCATGTACATCCGGGTCTTCGGACAGGTCGGCTCGGCCTGATCCACCTCGGTGGAACCCGGAGGGGTAGGCAGCTTCATTCCGCCAGTGATGGCGGAAGCAGATAAATGACAGAGTTTCGCCTTCGGGTGAAAACAGAATCCGGCTTATCGGCCGGCGACACTTTTACAAAAAAAGGTCTGACAGGTTATCCTGTCAGACCTTTTTTAACAGAATGATCAATTGATCATTCTGTTGCACCAAACACTCCGAAGTCGAACAGCATGCTGAATCGCAACGTGTTGTCCAATGGATTTCGCTGGCTGGTGGTTGGGACCAGGTAGGAGATATTAATGCCAAAGATGTTGTACTTCACACCAAGCCCCAGGGTGAAATAACGACGACCTCCTTTGGTGATATCTTCGAAGAAATAACCGGCACGGAGAGCAAACTGCTGATCGTACCAATATTCGATACCCAGGGAATAATACAGTTCCCGCATCTCTTCGTTGAAGCCACCCGGGGCGTCTCCAAAGCTGCTGAAGATACCTTCGATCGGACTCTTGTCCCGGTAATCCGGGCGATTGTCATTGTCCAGGTCCAGGGTGTCCGGAGTCGGGACCAACAGTTTGTTGATATCCAGGGCCAGGGTCAGGGAGTTGTGATCGTCTAGCTGCATTTCCCAGGCAGCTCCCAGGCCCAGATTGGCCGGCAGGAAGTCCCGCTTCTGCGAGTTGGTATAGGTGATCTTGGATCCGACGTTGGATACGACGGCGCCGATCCGCAGGACAGATGGCCGCTCGTTGAACTTTAACTTCTTTACATAGGTCGCAGAGATATCGGCGGCTCCGGCAATTCCCGGATCAATGATATTTCCGTCAACTTCCTGGCCAGAGGCCAGGTTGGAGTAAATGAATTTCCCGGTGATCCCGACAGAGAATTGGTCGGAGAGCTTTCGCGCATATGCAGCGGCTAACTCAAATTCGTTGGGGCGACCTGTACCCCGACTTTCGCCCTGCAATCCGGTGTATTGGATGTTACCCAGCGAAAAATAGCGCAAACCGACACCGATGGTTTGGAATTCGTCCAGTTTCTTGTAGCCAGTGAGATACGCCAGGTATACATCATTGAGTCCGAGGTTGCGCAGCCAGGGAGTATAGTTTGCCGCGATGCTCAGATCTTTCTCTGCAAATGCCAGCTTGGAGGCATTGAAATGCATTGAATTGGCATCCGGAGAGATGCCGATGCCGACATCACCCATAGCACCGGACCGTGCATCCGGGTTGATCCGTAAGAAGGGGACCGCCGTAAAGATGGTATTGATGCAATCACCACCAATGGTTTGGCCGATACAGATCTGTCGATTCTGGGCCATCACCGGGCTGATCAGGCCAAGGGCCATGACGAGTACTACGAGTTTTTTCATCCTGTTTGTCAAATTAAAGCGCAAAATTAACGATTCTGGCCACTAGGCCCGGGGGAACCGGATAGATAACTGCTTTTTTTCCTGTTTATTTTAGCAAAACCAATTTCTCTACTGTGCTTTCGGCATCCTGGCCGGCTCGAAGACCATCCAGGGCCTTAATGTGGATCTTGTATAGATACAGACCATTCGGCAGTTCGCCGCCGTAATCGTTCTTTCCATCCCAGCCCATGGAGCTCACCCGGTTGCTTTGTCCGGTCAATACCTCACGGATGGTTTTCACTGCTCTTCCGGTCATATCAAAGATCTGGATATCGACCTGGAGAGATTGCCCGGCCAGATTGTGTTCAAACTGGAAGTTGGTCCAGGTGCCGAACGGATTAGGATAATTCAAAACATGTGCCAAGGCGCCATCGTCGAGGTTTCCAACCACAAACTCCGTTGATCCTTCTCCCGGATTGTTGTGGATATCCCAGGCCCTCACCCGGATGGAATAGCGACCGGGTTCCAGCTTTTGCAAGGGATAGCGAATGATCGCTCGCCTGAAGTCATCCTTGACAGGCTCGAAGAAGTCGTTCAGTGCGTACGTATTCTTCGTGTCCTCATTCAATACACCGATCGGGTCATGTCCGATGCTGTTCCCAGAGATATTGAACCCCGAATCATCATACAATTCGGCATACAGGATGGGCCGATCGCCGGTAAGGCCCCCGAATGACCAGTCCGAGTCATTCATGAACACATTGACAATGGGGGGAAGGTTGTCTTCCGGAGCAGTTTCATCCACGCCGAAGATCACAAAGTCTTCAAAGTTGCCGGTCGCGTCACGATCCACGCCGTCAAAGGCGTAATAGGACAACTTGCCATTTCCAAATTCAAATATGATGTCCTTCGGGAGGGTCATCGTCACCGTAAAGGTGCCATTGGCTACGGAAGCAGCACCCTCAAAGAGAATGTTTTTCTGGAGCCTGAACTCCTTTACATAGCTGTCGGGGTCATTGGCCAGGGTTTTGGCGGTAATGGCCTTATCGAACAGGGTCGGATAGATCGTGCCATTGAAGTCTTTCACCAATTGCCCGGTGCCGGTTTCGATACGCCCTTCGATGGTCACCGTTTGCAGGGCTTTCAGCGTATCGAATGGCGCCGTTGGATTGGGGGTGATGTCAATGCCATTGAGCTTGGTCGTGACCACACGAAGCCGGGGATAGGCCAGGTGTTGGGCCGGATCTCCGAGCATCATGAATTTGCGATCATTCTGGCCGTTGCCGCGTTTGTTCTTCGCCCGGCGAAGTGCTTCGCCCATACTTTTATCGTAGGGTTCCCCATCATTGAAGAGTTCCTTCAGGGCATTTTCAGCCAGATCCTTGTTCAAACCGGCATAGACGGGTCGAACCGTGCTGAACAGGGCTATGCTACCGCCTTTCGGGTTGAGCAGCACCAGTTCACCGGCGCTTTTATTTCCAGGATTGTCAAAACCGGCAAACGTACAGGTGGCTGTGATGAAGAGCGGCAAACGGTTGCTATTCGACCAGTTCTGGATGTCTGTCAGATGAAGTACGCGTTCCTGGGTCCAGCCGGAGGTGCCACCATGGCCGAGATAATTGACCACGAGCGCCCCTTTGAACATATTGTTGTTCAGGGCTTTATTAGCATCCGGATAGCGTTCACCGCCCGGTGTAGAGATCTGCTTGAATGCGTCGATATAGATCTTGTCCTGGTTGAGCTCAGGCCTCCAGTTGCGGACCAGCTCAGAAAGTTCGTCTGCATCATTGAGGTGATAGTTGTCATCCTCATCATCCGCCATGTTGACAAAACGGAGGCGCCAGTCGTCAAAGAAAGCGGGGTCAGAATCGTAAGCGATGATCTTGTTGACTACGCCGGTTGCTTCCTCCACGGTTTCGACAGGCAGGCGGCCAACGGCAATGTCGATCGTATGTCCGGTCGCTGATCCACCTTCCTGATCCTCCAAGATGCCAAAGTGGTCATCGGTGGGAAAGGCTCTGACGGGATCCAGGGATTCATCTGTTTCAAACACAGGCACAAAGTCGCCGGGGTTGCTGAGATTCTTGATGTTCCGATAGTCAAAGGAGGCATCTCCAAATAGGAGCAGATGGCCAAAGAGGCTGTCGCGTTGCCAGATCATCCGCGCGAGGTCGCGGATCGCATAGGGATCTTTAGCGCCTGATGAATATTCATTGTATACCTGATCGACGGATGCCATGGCCACCTTCAGTCCGGAATGGGATTGGCGGTGTTCCGCCAGCTGCTCAGCAGCGGCTGTAAAATCCGGGTGGTAGACGATCAACAGGTCGGCTTCCAGAATGCCGTGCAGATTCTGGTTGGGGATCTTACCAATGGCCTGTGGTGCCTGGAAAGAACCATTTGTGCGGAAGGCTATAAACGTATGGAGGCTCTCAGGTTCGTAAGTAAAGGTGGCCTGGTTACCGTCGCTCTGGTATGCCTGGATGACCGGGGACAGGGGATCGCGGATGTCCCAGATCATGGTTTGCGCATCGACCTGGTTAAGGGTCAGGGTGGCTTTGTCTTGTCCGACCGTGCGTAGATCGGCAAAGCGAAGGGGTTTGCTTCCGAGGATCAGCGCTCTTCGCATGCGCAGCTCGATATAGTCCACCCATCCGGCAGCGCCACTTCCCAGGGCGCTGTAGCTGACCTTGACGGAGAAGTTGTCTCCAGTGGGGAAATAGGTCTCCTGAATATTCCCCAGGCGGGCATAGACCGCTTCGACATTCCCCAGATTGGTACTTCCCAGCGTGTTGGACTTCAACGCTGTAGTACCCAGGGTGAGGGTAAAGGTATTGGAGGCATCACTGCGCGATGCAAATCCGCCGGAGACGCCCACCGGTTCGCCGGGAACAAGGTTGGTCAGGTCGAACCGGGAACTGTAATTGATGGTCGTCAGGGCAGATGACATGCGATCGCCAAACCAGCGCATGCCGGAGCCCTGCGTGCCAGAGGCACCATCCAGCAGGTTGTAGAGTTCGTCTTCGATGCGCTGGACATCATCATAGGATGTGGTGGTATATCCTCCCGGAGCAAGGTTGTCCCTGGAGGTTACCCGCAAGCCATCAAAGGCATCCACCTTGAGAAAGTAGTAGCTCCGGGTATCATACAGGTGGGTGATCTGCGTGAGTTTTCCGCTGACCTCGTCATAGACCTCCTGTATCGGGCCAGCAGCATAGAACAGGATATAATCTGATGGATGAAATACACCATCCTCCTCTCCGGCGACATATATGGCGTTCTCTACCAGGTCATCCGGCCGGGCCAGAGCATTCGCCCGGGGAAGCATGGCTCCGCCATTGCCGTACAGGTGAAGGTCTCTGGGATCGATCTGGTCGATTGGTAACTTCAAAGTGTTTTTCAGATAGTCATAGGACATCTTGTAGATCCCCTCCTGCGATACGGCGATCTTGTAGATATCCCCACCGGCCAGAACGGATTCTTCCGTGCCTCCGCGCAAGGAAGCATGTGGGCCGTTGCCCGGGGGTTGAAACCCTGGGGTCTCTAGCGGAAATTCTGCATCTTCCTCGGCAAGGGCTGGTGCGGTCTGTACGAAATGCGTATTTTGCATGACTGCTTCAGCCACCTGAAGAGGTTGTGGTTGTGACCACAGGGGCAGCGTAAGGAATGTTAGGATCCCGAATCCCGCGGATCTCAAGGTTAAAACGGCCATGTGCATAAGGTTTGCTGTTACAGAAACGTTACCAGTATACTTGTATTGCCAAAGGGAAGTAATCTTAAAAGTACGATATGGTTGAACGTCCACGGGCTATCTTCTTGAATCTTTTTCTGACCATCGCACTGTTGATCACAATGGTGTGTAACACTTTTGGGCAGGATCCGGTTTTCTCACAATATTATGCGGCTCCCCTGCAGACCAATCCGGCCTTTGCCGGGAACACCAACCTGCCCCGGATCGGCTTGCACTATCGCAACCAATGGCCGAACCTGCCCAATGCATACGCCACTTATATGGTGACGTACGATCAGTTTGTGCCAATGCTCAACAGTGGTTTCGGCTTGACAGCCATGGGCGATGTTGCGGGAGACGGGATCTACAAGACCGTCGGCATGAGTGGCCTGTACAGCTATCGGCTCGACTTTGGTGGGGATGTCTATGCCAAAATGGGCATTGAAGGGACTTACCTGCAGCGGTCACTGGATTGGGACCGACTGGTCTTTTACGATCAGCTGGATCCGGTCAATGGACCGAATGATCCATCCGGCAATCCCAACCCCAGCGGGGAAGGCCGTCCGGAAGATCTGGTGCAGGGCAATCTGGATGTAAGTGCAGGAATTCTGGTCTACAGCCGGATGTTCTATGCCGGCTTCAGTATGAATCACCTGACCACCCCGGATGAAAGCTTCCTCCAGATCAATGACAACCTCTATTTCGGGTTGCCGATGCGGTTGTCCTTCATGGGAGGGGCACAGTTTAACATAGACAATAACCTGGATGGCCCTACGTTCCTATCTCCGAACATATTGTATACCAGACAGGGCGGGTTTTCCCAGTTGAATGCCGGCCTGTACGGGCAGTTAGGCCTGGTTTTTGCCGGAGCGTGGTACCGTCACGCAGGGAGTAATCCGGATGCGGTCATCGGCCTGGTCGGCATGCAAAAGGGGATTTTGAAGGTGGGGTATTCCTATGATCTCACGATATCCGGTGCGTCCGGATTTGGTGGCGCTCATGAAATCTCCCTGATCCTGAATTTTGACAACAGTGCCCAGGCAGAAGCCAATCGTCGCCGCGGTCGTTATAGTGACTGTCTAAAGATGTTTCGATAGGTCTAGGTGCTTTCGGTAAAAGGTTTATATTTGTTCCTCAATTTTAGAAAAATCGGATGATCACGATGAACTCTTGGAAAAGCATTCTATTTACAGTAGCCGTAAGCGGTCTCCTCTTCGGCAGTTGTGGTAAGGGCGATCGCTCTTCCTCCACTGGATGGAAATACAACGACGCCGAATGGGGCGGATTCGAAAAGCTCGATTATGAAGGTCAGGTTACCGGACCCAACCTCGTCCTGGTACAAGGTGGAACCTTTACCATGGGACTCACAGAGCAAGATGTGGCAATGGAGTGGAATGCGATTCCACGCCGTGTGACCGTTTCTTCCTTCTACATGGATGAAACTGAAGTCTCCAACATCGATTATCGCGAATATCTCTTCTGGTTGACCAACACTTTTGGTGAGTCTTATCCGGAGGTATACAGCAACGCACTGCCCGATACCCTGGTATGGCGTGAAGAGCTTTCCTTCAACGAACCATTCGTAGAAACCTATTTCCGTCACCCCGCTTATGACAACTATCCGGTTGTCGGCGTGAACTGGATCCAGGCCAATAATTACTGCCAGTGGCGGACTGACCGTGTGAACGAGATGATTCTCATCGAACGCGGCATCCTGAACCCTAATCCGGAGCAGCGGGATGAAGACAACTTCAACACTGAAGCCTATCTGGCCGGTCAGTATGAAGGTTCTGTTCGCAAGAATCTGGAGGATATCCGTTCAGGCGGCGAACGTAAAGTTCGCTTCGAAGATGGCATCATGCTGCCAGCTTACCGCCTGCCTACAGAAGCGGAGTGGGAATATGCGGCGCTTGCCCTGATCGGCAACCAGGCTACGGATAATGAAGAACTGATCACTGATCGCAGACTCTATCCATGGAACGATAATACCGTTCGTTTCCAGAAGCGCAACAAGTATCAGGGTGAAATCCTGGCCAACTTCAAGCGTGGCAGTGGAGACTATATGGGTATGGCAGGTAAGCTGAATGACCAGGCCCACATTCCAGCGGATGTCCGTTCCTTCATGCCAAACGACTTCGGTCTGTACAACATGGCGGGTAACGTTTCTGAGTGGACCATGGATGTCTATCGCGCCCTGACCCCGGAGACCCTTCGCGATGTAGACAACCACGATCTGAACCCTTTCCGTGGAAACAAGTTTATGACCAAGGTGAAGGATGAGGACAACAAGCCGGTGGAGAAAGACTCATTGGGCCGCCTGCAGTATCGCATGGTGGAAGATGATGAGGTTGCAACCCGCGATAATTATAAGCGAGGCGATGTGCTCAACTATATGGACGGTGACAAAGAATCTGCCGCGACATATGAATATGGCAAGTCCACCTTGATCAGTGACAAGGCCCGTGTGATCAAGGGCGGATCCTGGATGGACCGCGCCTGGTATCTCTCTCCTGGTGCCCGTCGTTTCAAAGAAGAAGACAAGGCTGATCGCAGTCTCGGTTTCCGTTGTGCCATGACCCGTACGGGTGGTCCTGAAGGAAACGAGGACAGTGCCGGTAACAAGTTCAAAGTGAAAAAGAACAAGGTCAAGCGTCGTTACAAATAATACGGCCCTGATCGAATCACTGAAAACTCCCAGTCCTGCAGGACTGGGAGTTTTTTATTTTGTGCCATGAATATCTCCGCCCTTCATACCCTGTTCCTGGACTGCAATCGGGCGGTCATCGACAGTCGTCAGTGCCAACAGGGTGACCTGTTTTTTGCATTGCAGGGGCAGGTGGATGGCAACCGCTTTGCTGCAGATGCCCTGGCCCGAGGGGCGAGCTATGCGATCGTGGATGATCAGAAATGGGTGGCCAATGAGCAAACCCTTCTCGTTCCGGATGCCCTGAAAGCCCTTCAACTCCTGGCCCAGTATCACCGCCGGTATTTGGGCATACCCATCCTGGCCCTCACCGGATCCAACGGCAAGACAACCACAAAGGAACTGATGGCACGAGTCCTTTCCCAAACCTACCGGGTATATGCCACACCGGGAAATTTCAACAACCATATTGGCGTGCCCCTTACTCTGCTGGGTATACCGGAGGATTCTGAGATGGTGATCGTTGAAATGGGTGCCAATGCACAGGGTGAAATAGCAGATCTGTGCGCCATTGCCGAACCCGATTTCGGAATGATCACCAATATTGGAAAGGCTCATCTGGAAGGGTTTGGCGGGTTGGAAGGGGTCCGGAAAGGGAAAAGTGAACTGTACAGGTATCTGCAGGACCACAAGGGATTGATCTTCTATAGTGTTGATGAACCTCACCTGGGTGATCTGGTCGGTCGCTATCAACCCTGTGTCACCTATTCGGCACAGGATGTAAACGCCGATATGCATTACGTCCTGGATCGGGAAGCGCCTGAGATCCAGCTTCACTACATGGATGGATCCGGCCGAAGGATCGATGTTCAGTCGCCTCTATATGGTGTTCATAATTTCAGGAATATCATGGCGGCGATCACCATCGGTCGGCACTTTAGTGTCCCGGATGCCCATATCTGTGAGGCGATCGGCCGGTATCGTCCGGATAATAACCGATCCCAGCGGATCCTCGCCGGGACCAACACCTGGGTGATGGATGCCTATAATGCCAACCCGACCAGTATGGCGATGGCCTTGCGCAGTCTGGACCAGTCTGAGGGCTCAGGCAAGATGGCCATCCTGGGGGATATGCTGGAACTGGGTGAGGACACGGGGAAAGAACATCAAGCTATCATCGATCTTCTGGTCGGGATGACCCATGTAGAACCGGTGTTGGTGGGTCCGGCTTTTTCCAAAACCGATCATCCGGCCCACTGGCCGGCATTGCAGTCTGCCCAGGAGCTTGATGAGTGGTTGGCCGCTCGCCAGCCGGAACAGATGACCATTCTGGTGAAGGGCTCACGAGGTGTGGCGCTTGAAAAGGGTGTAGATCGCTGGATTAACGATAGCGGAATTGCGCCTGCATGATTCTGTCGGGCAACTCATTTCGGCAGGCCTCCTGGTAGTCGCTGTAGGAACAGGGAACCAGGCGATGCCGTTCATGGCCCGCTTCTTCACGGACCGGAACCTGTAACCACCATCTGCCTGTTCGGGAACTCTTCCAGAAAACAAGCTGATCATGGAAGTGATCATGCTGCACATGGAATTCGATCAGACCGTCCATCGAAACCGGAAAATCACCCTGCCGCTGGGAGACCGCTTCCAGGAAATACCATAATATCTGCCCTGCCATCCGTGCGGTGATGTGTTTTCGATCCCGACTGGGGGCCCAGTCTCCTATACTGAGAGAGCTCAGTTTTTCGCTTAAGCCGGCATACCGGACGATCTGGCATATCTCCATCCCATCCAGGCCGTTGGGCCCTGGATGGCCAGCTGCAGGCGCATAGGCGGAAGCCAGGGCAGACAGGTTGATGCTGAGCATATCGGCATCCCGGAGTATGGGTTCCATCTTGATCGGATCTTCCTTGACCATGCCCAACCCGTGCAACTCAAAGTGTTCTTCCTCGATGAGGTGGCGGATCACCGCCGGATCTGCATGATGTCGCTGATAGGCCAGCAAGCTGAGATGGAACAAGTGGTGTTCGCCGGGTTTCAGCATCCGGTTGAGGAGGGGCAACTTTTTATTATCCGGCTTCAGAAGGTATTGGGGACGGTCCTGTACCAGAGAAGCACTCACACCCTTTACCTTGTCTCCGTAGGCCTGGTATTGATAGAAGGACAGATCCGGGTCGCTTCCGATCAGGATGACGACTTTTCGTCCATCGATCAACTCTTTCAATACCTGAATGGCAAAGGAGGGTTCGGCCTTTCGCAGATTGCCCAGATCGACTATAGGCATGTTGCCAAAACTCCAGCCCATTTCATACAATTCTTTGCGGACGGCATCAGCGGCCTTGTCGTTATAGCCGAGGAGGGTGACAGCCTCTTCCGGGATTTCGTTCATTTCCGGAAAGAACGGGAGGATCCGGTTGCCCAGCTGATAAGAGGACCAGCGTTTCTTGTTCGGATGCTCGTGGGGTTTGAGCCAGTGTGCAAGCATAACCCAAAGGTAGGGAATCACAAGCAGGAGAAGAGCCGTTCACATTTGATATCGCCGGGAAAATAGCCTGCTGTTTTGATGGTGACCACAAGGCAAAGGCCTACCTTTGGCGCACGAAAATCAGTAGAAATGGATCAGCGATTAGAGACCTATAAGTCAGATGCCCCGGAAATTGTGTTTGAGTGGCACGACAGTGAGACCGAAGCCCGCGGGTGGGTGGTGATCAATAGCTTGCGAGGCGGGGCAGCGGGTGGAGGAACCCGGATGCGCCAGGGTCTGACCCGTGATGAGGTGGTTTCATTGGCCAAGGTCATGGAGATCAAATTCTCCGTGAGTGGTCCTGCGATCGGTGGTGCCAAATCAGGCATTGATTTCAACCCCAATGATCCGCGTCGTGATGGCGTGCTTCGCCGCTGGTACAAGGCCGTTTTCCCCTTGTTGAAAAACTACTACGGAACGGGAGGGGATCTCAATGTGGATGAAATGAAGGATGTCATTCCGATCACGGAGGACCTGGGCCTGTGGCATCCACAGGAAGGGGTCGTGAACGGGCACTTTAAGAGTGCCAAGGGAGATCGGATCCAGATCATCGGGCAATTGAGATATGGCTGTGCCAAAATGGTAGAAGACCCGGCCTATGCCCCTCCGGGACGGCATAAGCATGCAGTTGCTGACCTGATCACCGGTTATGGTGTCAGTGAGTCCATCCGGCATTATTACGACCTGTTCCGGCATGAGACCTTGCAGGGAAAACGGGTCATTATCCAGGGGTGGGGGAATGTGGCAGCTGCGGCAGGATATTACCTGTCGGCCCACGGGGCGTTGATCACCGGTATCATCGATCTGGGTGGGGTGGTGCTCGCTCCGGATGGTCTGGATTACCACCAGGTGGAGGATATCTTCCTCAGCCGGAAAGGAAATAAACTGGATCATGCCATGGCCATACCCTATGAAGAGGGAAAGGACAGGGTCTGGGAGATGCCTGCTGATATCTTTATGCCCGGAGCCGCGAGTAAGATTGTTTCACCCGAGCAGATCCGGGGTCTGATGGATCGCGGGCTGGAGGTCATCAGCTGCGGGGCCAATGTCCCGTTTACGGATGATGGCGTCTTTTTTGGCCCCACTGCGATAGAAGTCGACAAACGGATCAGTCTCATTCCGGATTTTATCGCGAATTGTGGCATGGCACGGGTATTTGCCTATCTCATGCAGCCGGATATTCAAGTGACGGATCACGGTATTTTTGAGGATGTGTCTGCGACGATTCGCAAGGCCTTGCAGGACGTCAAAGCGGAATCAGCAGATCTGACCCGAATTTCCACCCGGGCCACTGAAATTGCCATGAAAAAGCTGGGGTTCTAGGCGACCAGGTCATAATTGCCAATGGCCAGCATCACCAGGGTACAGGCTCTGATCACCTCGATACCGGCAGCGCTGGCCATACGCATCAGTTCCGGGTTCTCTGTTCCCGGGTTGAAGATGATCCGTCTGGGGTGATATCCCAGGATCCGGTCATACACGGGTATCTGGTTGGCAGGCCCCAGATAGAGGGTGATGGTATCCAGATCGTCGATAGTAGCGGGCCATTCGGTCAGAATATCCACATCTTCAATGCGCCCCTTTCGGGAGCCGACGGCAATAACTTCATGGCCCTTCCAACGCAATTGTTCAACGGCGGAATAGGAATAACGGATCGGGTTGGGAGAGGCCCCCAGCACTAAAGTCTTCATGAATGTACAACCCGGTAGGCGGTCAATAAGTTGGCGACAGGGACATCAGACCAGCATCCGGACAGGAGCACTGAGCATCTGGCTGAAGGTCTGCAGGAATTTGGCACCCATTGCCCCGTCGACTACGCGATGATCACAGGACAGGGTCACCTTCATCCGGTGACCAACCGTGATCTGCCCATCTTTCACCACAGGCTTTTGGGAAATACCTCCAACAGCCAGGATGCAGGCATCCGGAGGGTTGATGATGGCGGTAAACTCCTCAATGCCAAACATGCCCAGGTTGGAGATGGTAAACGTATTCCCCTGCATTTCTTCCGGTTGCAGCTTTTTATTCTTTGCCTTTTCAGCGAATGCGGCCACTTCCTGATTGATCTGGGTGAGTGACTTCAGATCTGCCTGTCGCACTACGGGGACCAGCAATCCTTCGTCGACGGCTACAGCGACACCGATATTGATATCATGATTGGTCCGGATCCGATCGCCGAGCCAGGAGGAGTTGATACCCGGATGTAAACGAAGGGCCTTGGTCGCGGCCTTGATCACCAGGTCGTTAAAGGAGATTTTAGAAGGTGCGAGCTCATTGATCATTTTCCGGTCGATCATGGCTTGATCCATATCGACCTCAATGGTCAGATAGAAGTGAGGTGCGCTGAATTTGCTTTCACCCAGACGTCGGGCAATGGTTTTGCGCATTTGTGAAACGGGGACATCGGTGAATCCACCGGCGGGCATGGTCACCAAAGGGGCAGGTGCTGGACCGCTCATGGAGGCGGGTTGGCCTTCCAGGAAGGCTTCGATATCCCGTTTGACTACTCGTCCGCCATCGCCTCCCGATCCGGCAACCCGGCTCAGGTCAATACCGGCTTTTTCGGCCATGGCCTTTGCGAGGGGAGAAGCCTTCACCCGCTGACCCTCTGCGGCAGGGGCTGGCGCGGGCGCCTGTGTGGAAGATGCGGATGTCTCGTCAGGGGTACTGGCAGGCACCGACTCAGGGGCAGGGGCTGCCCCGTTCCCGCCGGATTCGGCCTGATCCAGGAGGGCCTGGTAATCCTCTCCTTCTTCTCCGACGATGGCCAGCAGACCATTTACCGGGATCACTCCCTGTTCTACGCCAATGTAGAGGAGGGTCCCTTCCTGGTAGGTTTCCAATTCCATGGTCGCCTTGTCCGTTTCGACCTCTGCCAGGACGTCACCTGACTCTACTTTATCGCCCACTTTCTTGAGCCAGGAGACAATATTGCCTTCTTCCATGGTGTCGCTCATGCGCGGCATCCGGATGATCTCTGCCATGCCAGGAGTTTTGTGTCTTGCAAAAATGCAAACTTTTCCCCAAACCGCCGGGTTTGTTGATTGATCAACGAAATGCATAAAAAGGGACTGCGGTTCAATTCAGGCAGGTTATTTTTACGGGATGAACCATTCTTCACGCCTGCTTCAGGATGCTGTGGAGGCGTTTTCCAGTTTGCCGGGTATCGGTCGGAAGACGGCCTTGCGCCTGGCCTTGCACTTGTTGAAGCAGGAACCGGGGCAGGTTGACCAGCTGGCCGGTGCCATCAAACAGTTCAGGCGGGAGATCCGCCTGTGTTCTTCCTGCTTTAATCTGTCCGATGAGGACCGCTGTGCGATCTGTACCGATCACCACCGGAACAAGAAGACCATCTGTGTCGTCGAAAGTGTCCGGGATGTGATGGCCATTGAAGAAACCCAGCAATACAGCGGCCTGTATCATGTATTGGGAGGTGTGATCAATCCACTGGACGGCGTAGGTCCGGAACAATTGCAGATCGAATCTCTGGTATCCCGGATCCGACAGGAAGAACCGGAGGAGATCATCATGGCTATTTCCCCAACCATTGAAGGTGAAACAACCATCTATTATATCTCCCGGCTGATGCGTGAATTACCCGTCAAGATCTCCACCATTGCCAGGGGAGTGGCCTTCGGGGGAGAATTGGAATATGCCGATGAGATCACGCTGGGCCGCTCGATCATGAGCAGGATCCCCTATGCATCCAATACGAAATGATGGATCTGACCGTCATCATCGTCAGTTATAATGTCCGCCACTTTCTGGAGCAGGCCCTGCTTTCGGTCCGCAAAGCGGTTGCCGGGTTGGACGCGGAGGTGATCGTGGTGGATAATGACTCCGTTGACGACTCAGTCCTCATGGTCCGGGAACGCTTCCCGGAGGTCCGATTGATCGCCAACCAGGCCAATACGGGATTTGCCGTTGCCAATAATCAGGCGATCCGCCTGGCGAAAGGCCGATTTATCCTGTTGTTGAATCCGGACACTGTTGTTGAAGAGGATACTTTTTCCAAATGTATCCAGTTTATGGATGCCCATCCGGATGCCGGTGCGTTGGGTGTGCGGATGATCGATGGCGGGGGGAAATACCTCCCGGAGTCGAAGCGTGGATTTCCCTCTCCGTTTGTGGCCTTTTGCAAGGCCTTTGGACTGTCCCGTCTGTTCCCCAAATCGGCCACATTCAATCGATATCATCTCGGTCATCTGGGGGAAATGGAGACGTCACCGGTTGATGTACTGGCCGGTGCATTCATGTGGCTGAGAAGGGAGGCCCTGGACAAATCCGGATTGCTGGACGAGGCGTTCTTCATGTACGGTGAAGACATCGATCTGTCCTACCGGATCCGGGAGGCAGGATATCTCAATTATTATTATCCCGAGGTCACCATCATCCACTATAAAGGGGAGAGTACCCGAAAGGGAAGTCTGAACTATATCCGGATCTTCTACCAGGCCATGATCCTGTTTGCGGAGAAGCATTTTTCCGGCAGTCGGAAGTCGTGGTATGTCCTGTTTATCCGTTTAGCCATCTATCTGCGCGCCTGGATGACTGTGATTCGCAATGTTTTCAGGCGTTGCTGGCTGTTCCTCCTGGATGTCCTCTTGCTGTGGGGCGGGGTGATCCTGATCAAGGATTTCTGGGCAGAGTTCTATTTCAATGATCCCTCCTATTATCCGGCCCACTTCAATTCGATCAATGCCCCTCTCTATGCCCTGATCTGGACGGGAGGACTCTACCTCAGCGGGGCATATGATCGCAAGGACGATCTGTGGTCAGCTGCAAGAGGGCTGTTACTGGGAAGCTTGCTGATCGCTGCAGTGTACGGCTTTCTGGACCAGCCCTATCGAACATCGAGAGCAGTGATCCTGATGGGTACGGTCTGGGCCCTGCTGTCCGTCCTGCTCATCCGGATGTTGGCTCATTACGTGAAATATGGTGAATGGCGGGCGGGGGTCCGAAAAGCGGCCAGTCTGGTGGTGGTCGGTTCACATGCGGAATGCGAGCGGGCCATGCAGTTGCTGAGCAAGCTGCACATCTCCAAAAACCTGGTGGGTTACCTTTCTCCGGAGGATGATTATGATCCCCATCTTTTCCTCAACCATATCCGTCGTCTCGACGAGGTGGTCAGTGTCTTCCGGGTGCAGGAAGTGATCTTTTGTGCGCGGGATGTGCGTTCTGATCACATGATGCAGTGGATGAACCTGATCGGGTCCGCAGTGGAGTACCGGATCCTTCCGGAAGGAGGCGTCAGTATCATAGGTAGTGCATCTTCCATGTCGTCCGGTGAATTATACACGACGGATGTGCGTTTTCGATTGGCAGACGCGGTGAAGCGCCGGCATAAGCGGATCCTCGATATCGGTATTTCCCTGGTGTTGTTGATCAGCAGTCCGATCCTGGTCTGGTTTCAACGGCAGAAGGGTCGGTTCTTTCGGAACATGGCCCTCCTGCTCACGGGTCGGCGGACCCTGGTGAGCTATGGCGAATCCAGGGATGCCCTGCCGAGGTTGCGCCCGGGATTGCTCCAGCCCTCCGATGCCCATCCGTGGTTGAACCTGGATCAACGAACGGCCCACCATCTGGATTTTCTCTATGCCAGGGACTATGGTATCGAAAAGGATCTGCGCATCCTGATGCGAAATTTCAGGCGTTTGGACCGCTAGGGCGGCGAGGGGGCGATCCACCTCTGACCAGTTCGTATCTTCGAGGATCGCATTTCACTTATCCGGAGTCACTATTATGCACCTTATCGAAAAGATCCAGGCTCACGCACAGAAAGGCCATGCAGATGTCGTCGGAATTCGGCGCCACCTGCATATGTATCCGGAGCTGTCCTTTGAAGAACAAGAAACGGCTGCCTATATCGCCGCCCGCCTGACAGAATGGGGGATTCCCTTCACCTCCGGCTGGGCAGGTCACGGGCTGGTCGCTGTGTTGCAGGGAAGCGGACCCGGGCCAACAGTTGCATTGCGGGCAGATCTTGATGCTTTGCCCATTACCGAAGCCAATGAGGTGGACTACCGATCCCGGAATCCAGGTGTCATGCACGCCTGTGGGCATGATGTTCATTCTGCCTCCCTCCTCGGGGCCTTGCGAATTCTTTGGTCCTTACAATCGGAATGGAAGGGTACGGTTCGGGCCATCTTCCAGCCAGCTGAAGAAAAACATCCCGGAGGCGCATCCCTCCTGATCAAGGAAGGTGTCCTGGAGAATCCGCGGCCATCCGCCATATTCGGTCAACATGTATTGCCCACCATGCCGGCGGGCAAAGTTGGATTCAGGGAGGGGGTCTGCATGGCCTCCGCAGATGAATTGTACCTCACGATCGAAGGGAAGGGGGGGCATGGTGCCATGCCTCATCTGACCCGGGACCCCATCGCTATCACCTCGACCTTGATCAATGCCTTGCAGCAGATCGTCAGCCGAAATGCAAACCCTATCTCTCCGTCCGTTCTCACCTTTGGCCGTATCTGGTCGGATGGGGGAGCGACCAATGTGATCCCGGACAAGGTGCATCTGGAAGGTACTTTCCGGGCCCTGGATGAGACCTGGAGGGAAGAAGCCCATCGCCTGTTGACCAGTGTCTGTACCGGAGTGGCCCAATCGATGGGTGCGACCTGCCACCTGGAGATCAGGAAAGGGTATCCTACCCTGATCAGTGATGTGGAGACAACCCGTCGGGCGAGGTCCTGGGCCGAGGCCTATCTGGGCCGGGATGCCGTCGAAGAGCTTGATATCCGCATGGGGGCTGAGGATTTTGCGTATTACAGTCAGGTGATGCCGGCCTGTTTCTATCGCCTGGGCACCGGAAATACTGCTGCCGGGATCACGTCAGGCCTGCATACGCCGCGCTTTGATGTAGATGAGACTGCCCTGGAGATCGGGAGTGGCCTGATGGCCTGGATGGCAATGGCGCAGTTGTCAGAACAAATCGCGGAATAGATGAAACATTTTTCTCATATGAACAGTAAACGGGAGGAGTGACCTAGCATTATATAGGATATTTATTTATATTTATTCTATAGTTACATTGAACTCCAAACCTAGCAATACCCCATGGCCAAGATCCTGATCGCTGATGATGAACAGAGTATCCGTCGCACGTTGCGCGAGATCCTCGAATTTGAGAAGTACAAAGTGGACGAAGCTGGTGACGGCTTGGAATGTCTGGCCAAGGTCAAACAGAACAAATATGATGTCATCATTCTGGACATCAAGATGCCCAAAATGGATGGCATGGAAACCCTGGAAAAGATCCAGCATATCGCACCGGACACCCCGGTGGTGATGATCAGTGGCCATGCCAGTATTGACACAGCTGTCGAAGCGGTCAAGAAGGGGGCATTTGACTTCATTTCCAAGCCACCGGATCTGAACAGGATGCTGATCACCATTCGCAACGCGATGGACAAATCCAGTTTGATCGTCGAGACGCGCGTTCTGCAACGCAAGGTGGGTCATATCAAGACCCAGGAGATGATCGGTCAATCAGAGAGCATCCAGCAGATCCAGGAAACCATCGAACGTGTCGCTCCGACGGATGCGCGGATCCTGATCACCGGAGAAAATGGTACAGGGAAAGAGCTGGTGGCCCGATGGGCACATGCCAAGAGCCCCCGCAATCCGCATCCACTGATCGAGGTCAACTGTGCAGCCATCCCTTCCGAGCTCATTGAAAGTGAGTTGTTTGGACATGAAAAAGGGGCGTTCACCTCAGCTGTCAAACAGCGAATCGGCAAATTTGAACAGGCCAATGGCGGCACACTTTTTCTGGATGAGATCGGTGATATGAGCCTTTCTGCCCAGGCTAAGGTCTTGCGGGCTCTCCAGGAAAACCGCATTACCCGTGTCGGTGGGGACAAGGAAATTTCGGTTGACGTGCGCGTCATTGCCGCGACCAACAAAGACCTCCGGAAAATGATCCAGGAGGGCAAGTTTCGGGAGGATCTGTACCACCGACTGGCCGTGATCATCATTCATGTCCCCTCGTTGAACGATCGCCTGGAAGATATCCCCGAACTCGTCGAGCACTTCATCACCCAGATCTGCGGCGATTACGGTATTTCAACCAAGAAGATAGATACCGATGCGCTGGCCGCATTGCAGCAGATCACCTGGACCGGAAATATCCGGGAGCTCCGGAACGTGGTCGAACGCCTGATCATCCTGAGTGGTAAGTCCATATCGGAAGAGGATGTCCAGCGTTATGTCGTGCCTTCCAGCGCCAAACCATCCAAGGTGGTCGACAAGTTGGAGACGATCGGGTAAACCCCGTTTTCAAACATCAATAGTTGCACCGGGTCCTGCCCCTGACCCATTTGATAACAAATCTCGGGGATTCACGTTATATCCTTCTGTGAATGCCCATACTGGCATCAGAGATAGATTTATTTCAACTATGGAACCAAACGGAAAAGAAACCGTGGTGCACAAAAACACCATGAAGCAATGGAGCCGTATTAAAGGTGAGAATGCCTGGACCATGTTCAAGGTCATGGCCGAGTTCGTGGACGGCTTTGAAAAACTCAATCATATCGGTCCGTGTATTTCGATCTTCGGTTCGGCGCGAACAAAACCCGATCATCCCAATTATAAGCTGGCAGTGGATATCGCCAGGCGACTGACAGAAGAAGGATTTGGCATCATCACCGGTGGTGGTCCCGGGATCATGGAGGCCGGAAACAAGGGTGCGTCGCTCTACGGCGGACTCTCTGTAGGCCTCAACATCCACTTGCCTCATGAACAGAACAACAACCAGTTTATCGATATGGAGAAGAGCCTCAATCACCGCTACTTCTTTGTTCGAAAGGTGATGTTCGTCAAATATGCCCAGGCCTTTGTGGTCCTGCCCGGCGGCTTTGGTACCCTGGACGAGCTTTTTGAGGTCCTGACCCTGATCCAGACCAAAAAGATCAACCCGGTACCTGTTGTACTGGTCGGCACCTCCTTCTGGAGTGGACTGAAGGACTGGATAGAAACCACGATGCTGGGTCAGGAAAACAATATCAATGCAGAGGATCTGAACCTCTTCAGTATCACCGACGATCCGGCCGAGGTGGTCCAGGTCATTAACGACTGGTATTCTGTAGGCCCGACCGGACAAGGAGAGCTGAGTCCGAACTACGAATTGTAAGCACAGCACAGATTAATAATCATTCAGAAAAGCCTGCCCATTTCCGGAGCAGGCTTTTTTTGTTTGGCAAATGTGGCATTCCCTTCCTTCCATATGCGGATTGCAGAAGCTCATTTCCATCAGATTTACGCTGAGAATCCAATTCCTACTGTGCTGCGGCAATGATTCGATCGACATAGGGCAGGGCTTCCAGAGCATCGATCTCATACTGGTCCTGGGTGTTCTGGAAGGACGTAAACCAGAACCATGGCCGCTCAGGTAGGGGTAGCTCAACCTGAAAATGAGTGGTGAGAAAAGGGACAATGACCTGTGGGTCCAGCCCCCCGCCCCTTTGGGACCAGGGTTGATCCTGGATCGGTGGCATCCTGATCAAGTTGAGCCTGCGCAGTTCAGGTCGACAGAGGGTTACTCTGCCGTTTCGGATTGCTCCTCTGATATCGTACGGATGGTGGGCATGAGGGCCAGGCGGACGGTCAGGAAAGCCAACGCTATGGATACAGGTGCAAAAAAGAATCGTTCCAGGTTGGTTTCCCCCATCACATTGGTCAGGGTGTTGATGATAAAATAGATGGCCATCATCCAGAGGCCCAGTTGAGCCAGGGGCTTGATCCAATCCATATCAATGATATTCACTTTCGCCATGACGATCATGGCAAAGAGGAGCAACATGGAGATGGAGGCCAATTCCATGTGGATCAGGTCCTGACCAGACTGTATTTTTCCACCCCAGACAAATTCGGGTGATATCCAGCCGATGATCACAAGACAGTGAAACAGGATGAGCATTCCGAAAATGACAAACATCGGAATGATGATCAGCCGTGAATTCTTGTTCTGCTTGCGCATAGAGCTCAGTCCATCTTGTTGAGGAAACGAATGCTCCACATCCCCCGCAGATCACCTAATGCATAACCGGTGGCTCGATCGTCAGGATAGAGGGTTTGGAGCAGGGCGAAATTTTCGGGGGTGATCTCCTGGCCTACCTGACCATGACAATTCAGGCACAAGGGCTGAATGCGGATGGGTGCATAATACATCACCGTATCCGGGGTGATTTCCTGGACGACAGCTGTGATCTCCTTGCCATCCTTGAGGTCGGAGGCCCAATCTTCCAGGATGGCAGATTCATAGTCATTCGCCTGATTGATCGGGTTGCGTGTTTGAAGGGTGGCTCGTCTGATGGTGCAATCATACATGGCGGACAGTGAATCCGTCAGGGGATGGGCGGTGAGGCTGCAGTATTGAATGGCTTCACTTACACCTTGTTTGCCCATAACGCCTTTCAGTTTGGTGCTGAGCACAGCAAAGCTGGCAGCCTGTACGCGACTGCCTTTATCCAGCCAAGGCGTCGGGTCGAAGGAATGAACAGGTTCAGGCCCGGATGCAGTTGTACAGGCAGCAATAAGGCCGAGTAAAAGGACAAGTGCAAGGATGGAATGGCGCATAATCAGATTGTGAAACGAAGATATAGAAGGAATCCCGACCAGTGCACATCTCTTCAACGGAAGTGTTCAGTTGCACTGGGAACCGATCATCGGTCCGGGATGAGGATATGGCCGCATTTCTGATGGAATGCCAGCTTCAGGTGGACGAACCCATCGAAGCGGCGACGGACTTGCCCAGCCGGTCAACCTGCTGCCAGCTGCCTCCATTGATCGCTGTGAGTCCGGCTTGACGCAGGATGCCGGCAGCGATTCCACTCCGGCGGCCCGTCGCACAACAGGCCACGATGGGCGTATTCTGTTTTTTCAGCCTTGAGATCTGCGCGTCCAACTGGTCCAGCGGGATATTGAGGGATCCGGGTACGTGGCCCTGTGCAAATTCACCCTTCGTTCGTACATCTATGATGATGGCTTTCTGACGGAGGAGATCCAGCGTTTCCTGGTCGCGACCACTGTTGAACAGCTTTTTAAGGAAGGACAACATCAGTTCAGGCTTGATTTTTCATCAGGTGAAGCATGTCCTCCAATCCCCCGCCATTGTAGATGTCATGAACCCCCAGCCCGCCCAGGAAGGCGACCGCCTGGCCACTGCGCATCCCAGATCGGCAATAGAAGATGATCGGTTTGTCAACCGTCCTGAATTCGTCGATATGTCCGGGAATTTGTCCGAGGGGAATATTTCGGGCACCCTCGGCGTGGCCCATTTCAAATTCAAACGGCTCTCGGACATCAACGATGAGTGGTTCCGATTGCTGGAGTAGTTGGTGCAAGTTCATATCTGGTTGGATCAATAGGTCAGGATTCTGGAGGATACGGCAATAGACCTCTTACGAGGCAAAGAAAATTGAAAATTGCGAAAGGTTGTAGCAAGGGGTTGGTAGAGGCATGAATCATTTTTCGGGCACAAAGTTCACCAATGGGCCGGAAAAGCTTTGTGATCGTCGTCACGGGTGGTCAAGGGTTGACCTGAGTGGAATAGGACCTGTAGCTGTCATCCGCAGGGTGTTTCTTGCGTTGATCATCAAAGGCATCCACTGCTTCCTGGACACTCATGAACATATTTTGGGTCCCGATCAGGTCAAGCAGTCCGGTCAGTCCCATCTTGTCCCGAACAGGTCCGATCACGCTGTTCAACAGAACAATATACCCTCTCTGACGAAGTTCCCTGACCAGATCCGCCAGAAAATGTGCAGCACTGGAATCAATATGGCTGATACTTTCAGCATTGAGGATGATGCCACGGAGGGCATCTCCTTTTTCCCGGATCTTTTCGTTGATGTGGTCCTTGCAATAGTTCAGGTTGGCGAAGTAGAGTTGGGCGTCCAGACGGAGGATCAGGAGGTCGGAGGGAACTTCCAGGTCACTGAACCGATCGACATTCCGATAGAACGAGGAGCCGGGTACCCGTCCGAGAGTGGCAATATGGGGCCTGGATGTCCGGTAGATGACCAGACCGAGGGAAAGGATCACACCGATGCCGATCCCTTCTTCAATGCCCAGGCCCAATGTGGCAAAAAAGGTGATCAGGAGCATCCAGAAGTCACTCCGATCGGTTTTCCACAATCGAATGGCTTCGGTATAATCGATGAGGCCGAATACGGCCACCATGATCACCGAGGCCAGGATGGCGTTGGGCAGATCGTGAAACAGGGGGGTCAGAAAGAGCAGGGTGAGGATGATCAGGAGGGCACTGATCATGGAAGCCAGGCCTGTTCGTGCCCCGGCCTGGTCATTCACGGCAGTGCGGGAAAATCCGCCAGTGACCGGATACCCCTGAAAAAGAGCACCTCCCAAATTGGCGCTCCCCAGCGCGATCAGCTCCTTGTTGGCATCCAGCTCATAATCCTTGTGTCTGGACTGGATGGCCTTGGCCACTGCAATGCTCTCCATGAAGCTGACAAGCGAAATGGCCAATGCAGTTCCGAGCAGTGCTTTCAGGCTGGCGCCATCCAGTTGGGGGAACATCAGGGAGGGTAGCCCTCCGGGTACTTCACCAACCACCCTGACGCCGCCCTGGTCCAGATGCCAGACTGATACGGCACCGATGCCGACGATCACTGCAAGCAGGGGTGCGGGAATCCGCCTGTCGATTCGACGGGCGATCAGGATGAGCGCGATACCGCTGATACCCAAAAGAAGGGTGGGCCAATGGATCTGGTCCATGTGTTGTACTGCGCCGATCAGGATCTCGTGGACCTTTTGTGACTTGGGTAGTGAAACGCCCATCAGGTGCTTCAATTGACTGAATCCGATGATCAGGGCTGCCGCGGAGGTAAAGCCAGAAACGACAGGATGGGAAAGAAAGTTGACGAGGAATCCGAGACGAAAAACGCCCAGAAGAAACTGGATGGCCCCGACCATGAATGCCAGGGTAATAGCCAGCATGATATAGGTCTCTGTGTTGGGTTCGGCCAGGGCCGCAACGCCTGTTGCGGTCAACAGGGAGACCATCGCGACAGGACCGACGGCCAGCTGTCTGGATGTTCCCAGCAGGGCGTAAATGATCAGCGGCAGGGTGCTGGCATAAAGGCCGTAAATAGGAGGCAATCCGGCGATCATGGCATAGGCCATGCCCTGGGGGATCAGCATTACACCCACAGTGAGACCGGCGGCGAGGTCGCCTTGAAACTGTTTGCGGTCATAGGTGGCGATCCACTGAAATGCAGGGATATGCCTGGAGAAGAAGGACATGGGCGAATTCATCTGATGTCAAGTACAAAGGTAGACCTGAGTAAAGGAGGCTTGTGCAACCCGGATCACAAACCGATCGGAACCCACCAGTCAAGGGGGTCCCCGGGAGCAAGGGGATTACCTTCGGGCGGGGAGGAAGGATTTGAATTGCTGCCAGCGCCAGCGCAATAAAACGGCACAGCAACCCATAACGGTACAAGCCAGGCCGAATAGCAGGCCTCCATCACCTTGCACATCAATGCCCAGCGGACCCAGATGAGCAAACAGGGCTCCGGCCATGACGATCACTCCGACAAAAGCGCCCACCGGGACAGTGCGGGGCAGAAGCAGGAGGATGGCAGCGGCGAGTTCGGCTATCCCGGCCAGATATCGTCCGGCAGGCTCGACACCCAGGGTCTCGAAAATGTAAATGCTTTCCGGCGCACCGGTAAATTTGAAGAAGAGGGTCTGCAGCAAGATGACCGCGGAAACGATGCGCAGGATCCAGTCGATGGTTTTCATGTGGAGGTATTCTCCCGGAATGTCCGAAAATTCTACCACATGAAGGAAAAGCGGGTTGAAAAGATGTGGTGCGGCATTGCCGCTACTACGGCAGATGTGGTGCAGGATCGGGTATCAAAAAAACCCACTCCGAGAGTGGGCCCTTTACTTGTGGCTATACCGGAGCATAGCCAACGTTCCTAACCAGTCATTCTTTCCTCCAAATACCGTTCCAATTCTGCGGGATCGTAGATCAGAACCTCTCTGGGCTTGCTGCCTTCACTGCCTCCGACAATACCCATGGCTTCCAGTTGATCCATGATTCGACCGGCCCGATTGTATCCCAGTTTAAGGCGTCGCTGGATCATACTGGTCGAACCGTGCTGGTTGGAAACGACCAGGCGGGCAGCATCCTTGAACAGATCGTCCAGGTCTTTGGGGTCGAGCGGGCCACCCCCGTTCGGATTGTCCGGATTGAATTCCGGAAGGAAGTAGGGTTCCGGGAAACCCTGTTGCTTGCCGATAAAGTCAATGACCCGTTCGACCTCAGAAGTGTCTACAAAGGCGCCCTGAAGCCGGATCATATCACCTCCGACACTGAGCAGCATGTCTCCCTGGCCGATCAGCTGATCGGCGCCACCGCCATCCAGGATGGTCCGCGAGTCGACCTTGGAAGCGACCTTGAAGGCAATTCGAGCCGGGAAGTTGGCCTTGATGCTCCCCGTGATAATATTGACAGAAGGCCGCTGTGTTGCAATGATCAGGTGGATGCCAACGGCACGGGCCAGTTGGGCCAGGCGGGCCAAAGGTTGTTCGACTTCGCGGCCTGCTGTAAGGATCAGATCGGCAAACTCATCGATGACCAGAACGATGAAGGGCATGAACCGATGACCATCGTTTGGATTGAGGCGACGTTCAGTGAATTTGTCATTGTATTCCCGAAGATTCCGTGTCTTAGCCCGCTTCAGTAATTCATAGCGGGCATCCATTTCGATACACAGCGAATTGAGGGTATAGATCACCTGATTGTTATCGGTGACGATGGGTTCCGTCTGTTCAGGCAGAAAAGCCAGGAAGTGATTTTCCAGGAAGCCATAGGGGTAGAGCTCTACCTTTTTTGGATCGATCAGGACCAGCTTCAGCTGAGACGGATGCTTGCGATAGAGCAGGGAGATCAGCACAGAGTTGATCCCAACGGATTTGCCCTGTCCGGTCGCCCCGGCGATCAGCAGGTGTGGCATCTTGGCCAGATCGGCCACAAAAACCTCATTGGAAATGGTTTTTCCAATGGCGATGGGCAAGTCCATCTTGACGTTCTTGAACTTGTCCGATGCGATGACCTCGCGCAGTCCCACGATCTGTTTTTTCTTGTTGGGGACCTCGATGCCGATGGTTCCTTTACCCGGAATGGGCGCAATGATCCGAATACCCAGGGCAGACATGCTCAGCGCAATATCGTCTTCCAGGCTGCGGATCTTGGAGATCTTGATACCCGGAGCCGGGACGATCTCAAACAGGGTAACGGTGGGTCCGATGGTTGCCCGGATCTTGATGATCTCGATCTTGTAATTGAGCAGGGTCTCGATGATCTGGTTCTTGTGGACCTCCAGTTCGGCCCGGTCGATCTCTACCTGAGACTCGCTGTAGTCGTGGAGCAACTCGATTCCCGGGATCTTATAGCGAGACAGCTCTTTTTTGGGATCATACGGTTCCATGTTGGCAGCCTCATCTTCTGAAACTACCGGGTGGGTCCCCTCTTCGAGGGAAACGGGAGTGGTTTGGAGTTCGGAAACCGGTGCCTTCTGGTCCCGGGAAGCATTGTCGGGCATGCCCACCGTCTCCAGCTCCAGGTCCGGACGATTGCCGGTGACATGGGCAGGCTTTATGGGATCGTTGCCCACTTCCAGGTCCAGGACCTCACCGGGAAGAGGAGCCAACGCTTCTTTTATGCTCTTCTTTTTTTGCTTCGATTCTGAGGGGTCAGATTCTTCAGCATCATCAGATCCACTGCCAAAAAGCTTGAACTGCTGGATGGCACGGAACGGAGCTGTCATCCAGGCAGGGATCCCCAGGTTGTTGAAATCCGGATTGAAAAACCAGACCAGGGTACCAATGATGGTCGCGACCAGCAACAGGGTCATACCGACCTGTCCGATCAGGCCGATCAGCCAGGTGCTGACCTTGCTGCCAAAGGCACCGCCATAGGGAAAGCCGGCCTGTTGGAAGATAAAGGCGCAATACACGGAAACAACGACCATGAGCAGAATGCCCTTTCGGAAGCTCACCCAGTAGGGCTTCAGTTTTTGCTCCAGTACGAGGTACAGTCCCAGCCGGAAAAGCAGATAGACCAGGATAAATGATCCGATACCGAAACCCCAGTAAATGCAGAAGTTGGAGGTGATGGCACCCAGCTTTCCCAGCCAGTTGTCGACTTCGACATCTCCTTCAAAAAGGAGCGACCAGGAGAAAAAGAGGACCTGGTTTTGGTCGCGATACCAGGTAAACAGATAGGAAACGAAGGCTATACCCAGGTAGGAAGACAGCAGAAGTGCAATCAGGCCACCGATCTTTGGATGGCGTTGATCTTTTTTCATCTTGAGGTCCAGGGCCAACTGGCTGCTGTTCTTCTTCTTTTTTGGCATGTTCTGCGGGGATTATGCAAAACCCAAATCGGCCAATGATCTGTTGATGTTGACAGACTTATACATAACCGGAAATGAGCATGGCAAAAGTACAACTTTAAGTTTGCCCTCCCATATGAAGACTCCCGATACTGGTGTGAAAACCGCTGAAATCCCGTTTTATTGTTGTATTTGAACAAAGTGAAGCTGAAATTTCATGGTGTGGGAAACCTTTAGTTTTCTGTAAATTTGTTTCCGTTAAACGGTTACGATATGGACTTGCAACAAGTAGATCGACGATCTGGCCTGACCAAGGATTCATTCAAACATGAATACCTTGACCCCCGGTGTCCTGTAGTTTTTACAGACTTGATGGACACATGGCCGGCCAAGACCAAGTGGAGTGTGGAGCATCTGAAATCAAATTTCGGGCACATCAAAGTACCTGTCTATTCAGAAAACTACTCCAAACCGGGAAAGAATTACATGGAGCCGGACAAGATCCTCCCCTTTCGGGAATACCTCGAAATGTTGGAATCCGGCCCGACAAAGTACCGTCTCTTCCTGTTTAACATCTTTCGTCATGCGCCCTCCATGTGCAAAGACTTTTCACTGCCGACAGTCATGGACGGATTCTACAGTGAATTTCCGTTTATGTTCTTCGGTGGTAAAGGGTCTTCCGTGGCCCTGCATTACGATATCGATCTGGCCCATGTCTTCCTGAACCAGTTTCACGGAAGGAAACGAGTGGTCCTTTTTGCACCTGAAGAATCGCGTCATCTGTACCACCATCCCTTTACCGTGGCCAGTTACGTGGATGTCAATCACCCGGATTACCAGGCTTATCCCGCCCTGGAGAAGGTGCACGGCTATGAAACCATTCTGGAGCCCGGTGAAACCTTGTTCATGCCCGCCGGCTACTGGCATTACATCGAATACACGGACGGAGGGTATTCGATGTCCCTCCGGGCAAATGAATCCTATACCCGACGAGCCATTGGCCTGTTCAATATTGCCCGCCATTATGTCGTCGATAAGGGCATGAATCGGTTGATGGGTGAAAACTGGCGCACCATGAAGGCCGAGATTGCCCGCCGGAGAGCGGAAGAAGAACTGGTTTGACCGAGGTCCGAGTATCCAAACTGGAATTTGTTGGATCCGACCGGTAATTCTGCGGCCTCAATCATTGTACGTGTAAAACTGTCTGTCCTACCTTTAGCTTTGTCCCATTCGCTCTAAGCGAGCCGAATGTGAAGAATAGTCTATTCTAATACGCAGGATAGGACCCTTCCGTATCTTTACAGAATATCCAGACCAAAACGGTTTTGCCTCTCCTTCCCGAATCAAGGAGGGTGATGGCAGACGATTGAATATGTCCACTATGATTAAGACGACGTTGAAAAAGCTGTTCGATCGACTCTTCTCTACTTCGGCAGCAGGACTATATATGGTCCTGTTCGCTGCAGCGATTGGCGTGGCCACGTTTATTGAAAATGACTTTGGAACCAGTGCCGCTCAAAAACTGGTCTTCAAAACAAAGTGGTTTGAACTGTTGCTGGTCCTCTTTGGCATTACGCTAATTGTCAACATCTTCAGATTTCGCATGGTCCAGCAGAAAAAGTGGGCCATTCTGACCTTTCATGCGTCCATGGTGATCATTCTCATCGGGGCAGGGTTGACACGCTATCTCGGCAGTGAGGGCATGATGCATATCCGCGAAGGCAACGCCTCGAATTCCTATATCTCTGCCGAAACATACCTGCTTTTCAATGCCAGAAATGGACAGGAGGAATTCCGCTTTGATGAACCGGTCTACTTTGCCTCCAGAGGGCGGAATACCTTTGAGCAGACCTATCAGCTTGGAGACAAGGCAGTCGGCGTAGAGGTCCTCGACTTTTTACCCAATCCGACAGAGGTCATGGTAGACGACCCGGTCAATGGTATACCCATTCTGAAAGTGGTCATCGGAGGTGCCAATGGCCGTGAGGAGTACTACTTGCGCTATGGTGAGGCCTCTACCATACGGGGCACCCGCTTTGCATTCGGAATCCCCGATGACGGCACTGCATTCACGATCCAATATGAGAATCAGGCCCTGACCTTTACCGCACCCCGGGCCTATACCCAAATGGTGATGGCCACCCAAACCCGGGATTCCATTGCGCCAGGCACCGTCTATCCCCTTATCCTCCGCAGCTTGTATTCAAGCGGGGCAGACGGATTTGTCTTTGGAGATTTTAATCCGAAAGCCAGGGTAGAGATCACCTCATCCTCTCCCAAAATGCTCAGTAGCAGTATGGGTGGGGTCCTGGTAAAAGTCTCCTCTGGGGGGCAGGAACAGACCCAATATGTTTTTGGCCAGCAGGGAGTGGAAGGCCGACCCAGGGGGTTCAAGGTCAACGGTGTGGAACTGGCCATCTCCTATGGCTCCAAGCAAATGCAGTTGCCCTTTTCCCTCCAGTTGCATGACTTCATCATGGAGCGTTATCCCGGTACCAACAGCGCCTCCTCCTATGCCAGTGAAGTGACCCTGATCGACCCGCGAACCGGATTGAATCGGGATCAGCGCATCTATATGAACCATATCCTGGACCATGATGGATATCGGTTCTTCCAATCCTCGTTTGACCAGGATGAGCTGGGTACCTATCTCAGTGTCAATCACGATGCGCCGGGTACCTGGGTCAGCTATATCGGCTATATCCTGCTGACCCTGGGGATGATCATGACCCTGTTTTCCCCCAAGAGCCGGTTTCGCAAACTGGCCGAGCATATCCGCAACATGCGCCAGTCTACAGCCACGATCCTGATCCTCGGTATCAGCTTGTTCGGACTGACCACGGACCTGGCCGCCCTGACACTGCCAGCGGAGGAGCATGCTATTCAATTTGGAAAGCTCCTGGTCCAGGACCAGAATGGGCGATTCAAGCCCATGAATTCCATGAGTAGTGAAGTCCTCCGCAAACTTTCCCGAAAGGAGACCTATCAGGGGGCATCAGCAGATCAGGTCATGCTGGGCATGGCAGTCCGCCCGCCGGACTGGTACAATGAACCCATGATCAAGATCGGCAACCATGAGCAGATCCTGGCCCTCCTGGGCGTCGAAGGTCCACTGGCCAGTTATAACCAGTTCTTCAACAAGGATGGTTCCTACAAGCTGCGGGAAGAAATTCGAAATGCCTTCAATACGGAGCCGCGAGATCGGGGGATCTGGGAGAAGGAATTGATCAAGATCGATGAACGGGTCAATATTATCAATATGATCTTTTCCGGCCGGTTCTTTCGGGTGTTCCCCACCCCCGGGGATGCATCGCACACCTGGCAATCGCCAGCCGACCTGAATCAGCACCAACATCAGCATCAGGGAGAGGATTCGTTCATGGCCCGGTTCTATCCGGCCTATGTTCAAACCGTCCAGCAGGCCATACAGGATGGCGACTGGTCCCTGGCCAATCGTCTGCTGGAGGAACTGGGCAGCTATCAGCGCCAGTTGTCCGGTGAAGTCCTGCCTTCAGCTACGCAGGTCCGGGCAGAGCTGGTCCTGAATAAAATGAATGTGTTCAGCCGGTTGGGGTCGTTGTACGGACTATTGGCCCTGGCATTTCTGGTGTTGCTGTTTACCTCCGTGTTCAGTCATCAACTCAATTTGCTGTGGCCCATTCGCATCGCCACCGGGTTGCTGGCCTTTGGTTTTCTGATGCACACGGTGGGCCTGGGATTGCGCTGGTATATTTCTGAGCGAGCACCCTGGAGCAATGGCTATGAGTCCATGATCTATATCGGATGGACCACTGTCCTGGCCGGTCTGATCTTCTCCAGGAAATCGATCGGGGGTCTGACGGCAACTTCTGCCTTGGCAGCCACCATCATGATGGTGGCCGGATTGAGTTGGCTGGATCCGGAGATCACCCCGTTGGTGCCGGTACTGAAATCCTACTGGCTGACCATTCACGTGTCGCTGGAAGCCGGTAGTTATGGCTTCCTGATGCTGGGCGCGATCATCGGTGTGTTGAACCTGATCTTCATGATCACCCTGACACCCGGCAACAAGCACAAGGTGTACAGGATGATCCGGGAAATGACCTATATCAGCGAAATGACCCTCATCGGCGGCCTGTTTATGATCAGTATCGGGACCTACCTCGGTGGCGTTTGGGCCAACGAATCCTGGGGCCGGTACTGGGGTTGGGATGCCAAGGAGACCTGGGCACTGGTGACCATCCTGGTGTACGCCTTTATTCTGCATATGCGGTTTATTCCCGGATTGCGTGGGTTGTATGCATTTAATGTGGCCTCGCTGTTTGGATGGGCGTCCGTAGTGATGACCTATTTCGGGGTGAATTATTATCTGTCAGGGTTGCACTCTTATGCGGCCGGGGACCCCGTTCCCATTCCGGATTTTGTGTATTACACGGTGGTCGGGCTGGTGGTCATCAGCCTGCTGGCTTTGTGGCGTCTTAAAAAGGTACCGCAGGGGTAATTGCCTGGAAAATTGGCGATTGTCGTGTGTGTTGTTTTGTCATCATTTTTGCGGGGCAAAAATGCCGCCAAAACGAACTGGTGTGGATCGGAAACCCCGGGTTGGCACCCGGGGCTAATGATGTTCAACCCCTCCGGGGTTGGTGATTTTAAAATATTCTGATGATCGTATTCCAGGCCTTTCTACCGTAAATATTGGAGCATTAAAATTTCTTGAATCTACCTCCACGACTTTTCAACTCTTCCGTACCTTAACTGAACTGACCAAAGTGGTTCATGAGTTTAAATATCAATGCACAAATACCCTTCGCGTCTCCGCGCCTTTGCGTTTCTTCCAAACACCGAACACCCAACACCGATGAACAACCACCAGCGCCTCCTGCTCATCAAAAGTGCACATACGGTGATCTGGGCGTTTTTTGTGGCTGTGATCTTCTACATTTTATATTGCGGAATTGTAGATGAGGTGCAAGTGTATACCTGGGTGGCGATCGGTCTTATCTTGGGAGAGGGGTTGGTGTTGCTACTCTTCAAGATGTATTGTCCATTGACTATTTGGGCCAGGAAGTATTCCTCTTCCTCAAAGGACAATTTTGATATTTTCCTGCCTGAGTGGCTGGCACGGAACAACAAGGTGATCTTTACAACACTTTATTTGATCGGAGTTGCATGCGTAATTTTACGGGTGCTATAATGTTTATTTCCCCTTCCCTTTGATTAATTCTATTAAAAGATTACGACGATTTTCATCGATTCAAGTCTGCATTGCTCCAGTGTAACCATTCTAATTGTTTTAGACAATTCATTATTTTGGCCACGCAAGGTGGTGGTCGCTGGGAAGATTTTCGAGCATGATCATCTAAATAGATTGATTTAAGAGGATAACTGTTTGATGAAGGATCGACAAAAGGTTGGATTGTTGGCAGGGATCTGTCTTCTGGTAATGGCATTGGCAGCCGGATTTTCTTTTGGATTTGTATATAGCGAACTGGTCATTCCCGGCCAGGAGGGTCAAACCCTGGAACGTATTCGAGATAGACTTGGATTGTTTCGCGTCGGAGCAATTGGCTGGATCCTGATTCTCGTTCTGGATGTTGTGGTTGCACTGGCCTTGTTTCGGTATTTCGAAGGAGTACAGCGGACATTGTCATCGATTACCGCTGGATTACGCCTTGTCTATTCGGCCTTTCTGGGTCTGGCGATCAGTTATCTTTTTGCAGCGATCGGTCAGGTGACGGACGGAGCTGATAGCGGACAGGTCATTGCCTTACTGGAGTCATTTGAGGGGGTGTGGTCCGCAAGCCTGACGTTGTTTGGACTGCATCTGGTCGGATTGGGTGTATTGAGTCTGAGGTCCGATTTCGTGCCTCGATTCTGGGGCTGGCTGTTGGTTTTTGCCGGGCTGTGTTATACAGGCGTTCATGGAGCTAAGGCGATGTTGCCGTCGATGGAAGAAAAAGTGCAACAGGCTGAAGTGATCCTGGGTTTGCCGATGGCGCTGGGTGAGTTAGGATTTGCCGTCTGGCTAATCTATGCGTTCTTTCGGTCCAAACGTTCAGCCGTATGACGCACCTGATAAGAGTAATGAAGATCCTGAGCGTTCTGTTGCTACTCCTGCTCTTGTTTGTCGGGGGAGTATTTTTGATGGACTCCTGGCAAACAGGGTATTTGGAAGTTGATCAGGTAGAGGAAGCTGGTTTGGACAGCTATGTCCTCCATCATGTCCATATCATCCCCATGACCTCCGATACTGTATTACCAGATCACCGGATCCGGATCAGGAACGGAGTGATCGAGGCCATTGGTCCCGACCTGAAAGCTGAAGGACTGGCTGTTATTGACGGGGAGGGCAGTTACCTGGTACCCGGGCTGATGGATATGCATGTGCATGTTTGGGATAAATACGAGCTGGGCCTCTATCTGGCGAACGGGGTGACGACAGTGCGCAACTTGTGGGGCCTTCCGATGCATTTACGCATGAAAAAAGCAACGGCCAAGGGAGATGTTCTCAGCCCTGCCTTTTTTACTTCATCACCAAAATTATCGGGACCGGGCTATCCGGGTGATGATAACTTGCAATTGTCTTCCGCAGACGAAGCCAGGAAGAAGGTCGCTGCCTATAAGAGGCGGGGTTACGATTTCATCAAGACCTATAATGGATTAACCGGACCCCTATTTGATGCCATCCTGGATGAAAGCATAAAATTGGATCTGGATGTAGTGGCTCATCCCAGTGCCGAGCTGGATTATGCAGAACACTTCCATGAGGGGATCCGGTCCATCGAACATGTCGAGGACATCGTACAGCAACCTCTGGACTACCATCTGGATACGACTAAACTGAAAGAAGTTGTTGCAGGGTACGTGGCTCACCCGGGTTCTGCATTATGCCCGACAGCAGTCGTCTTTGCCAATATCCATCGCCTGATCGCTGAGCCGGAGATTCTGGAGGAGGAAGGATTGCAACTGATGAACCCCCTGATTCGCAAGGTGGACAGTCAGGCCCAATATGACCGGTGGGTCCAAACCCGGCAGGAGGACCCTGAAATCGGAGATCGGATCAGGGTGCAACACGAATTCCATCTTTTAGCCATTCGCAAACTCCATCAAGCCGGGGTCAGGATCATTTGTGGAACGGATGCAGGTATCGGGATAACACCTCCGGGAACGTCCATCCACGAGGAGCTCGCCTTCTATGTGGAGGCGGGTATGAGTCCCTTCGAAGCACTGAGGACGGCTACGGTTTACCCAGCGGAGATTCACGCGTTTCTCGGAGACATGGGTACGATCGAGCCAGGAAAACGCGCCAATTATATCCTGACGAATGGCAACCCGCTGGAGGACCTGTCTGTCCTGGCTCAGCCCCAAACGGTCAGTGTCAACGGTCGCCGGATGATGGAAAAGACTTTGCAGACCTTCAGGGAAAAGGCTGTTCTACGCCGCAACCTGGTTGCAACAGGGCTACGGTATGCAGAATATCTGGTTGTGGAAAAATAACGGAAACTGCTCCTTGCATTTATGGCCTTGTCATGATCACTTCACCACCACGGCTCCTTCCATGATGAGGTCATACCGGTATCCGGCACCGAAATCTTTATTCAGTGCGATGGTGCCCTCTACGGTGACAATGCCGCCCAATGAAATGTTTTCGGCGGTGGTAACGGTCAGATCATTCTTATCCGCAGTGCCATCCTGGAGGTGGATCCAGTTGCGGTTCATGATACTTTATAAGCCTTTTGGGGTGTAAAGGTAACAGCCCGGAAATGAAAACAGTGAATTCGCGACTCATCGGGGTGTCTTGAAGGCGCATTTGATGGCCATTATTGCCTTTGATCCGCATGTTTGGTATATTTGAGTGATTGACCATAACATCCTTACGTTTAGGATATTAAGGTCCTTGTTAGGGAATGCAAGCATCATGGACATGTTCGGGCGGTGAAATTGAAACGACTTTTTCTGTTACGCCTCGTCGATTAATTCATTTCTTCAAACGCAGTATATGAAATACAGGATGTTAGCCTTGGTCATTTTATGTTTCTATGCAGGGGCATTATTAGCGCAAACGCAGGTGAGTGATATAGAATACCTCGTCAAACGAGATGATTATCCAAGAAAGGGGTTTTTGTCGTTAGATAGTGCTGAATATTTTATTGAGCAGGGAGTGGAAGGAACGATAATTTCAATAGTTAAGGATGACGGATTGGAGGTCATTCATAATTTGCAACACCGTCCAACCGATTCAAGTATTAAATATTATGCCTATTCCAATTTTTATGATAATAGCAATTCGGGATTGATCTATGAAGGCAAGTACCTATATGAATTGTATTGGGATTATATTTATGTAGTAGATATTCTCACTGGTGATCTACAGGAGGTTATCGATTTGAAATCATTTGATCTCCGATTGCAATCAAACTTTGTACTTGGCGATACATATTATTCATTTAACGCATTGGGTGAGACCGGATCGTATTCTGTCAGATATGATCGACCGACAAGTACGATGAAAAAAGTCGATTTTCAAGGACTGCGGTTGGGTCCAGATGTATATCAGGTAAATGCGACTTTTGATTCTATTATATATTATAATTATGAGCAAGACACAATTTTGTCAATCCCATATCAATTTTCAGAAATTCATTCTTTGTCAGAATTATTTGTAGGGGGTGTGCAATCATTGATCGTACGTGATGCTAGTGGTGTTTTTGTTGTTCAAGATAATGATGTGGTAAAGAACATTATTTGTTCTGTTCCTGAGGTATTGTCGATATTGGCAATAAGTGGTGATAGGCTTATATGTGCGGATGTTGGAGATGTTGATATGCGGCTTGTAGTCGTTGATGGTGAAATATGTCAACTCAATGATGGTGCTTTATTTCCTGATTTAAACTTGTCAAATTTTGTAAATTATAATTTTGAAGAATTGAATGATGAGTATTTATTCTTTGGCTATTCGAGCGATTGGCAAGGTATTGGCAAGTATTATTTATATAATATTGAAACAAACCAGTATGCGGTTTTGGATATGTTAGTTGACTTTTTTGATCCAAGACAAGCAATTCGATATGGTAGTAAACTTTACATTGTTGGGTTTGATGAAATTCATTATTTGGGCAATGTCAGTGAATTGTATGAGATAGATTTAGATGATTTTTATATAAATCGGATAAGTGATTTTACGTTCACTGATATTCGTTCCGTTGTAATTGGGGAAAAACAGGATGACTTGGACATACATGTTTATTATCAAATTGAGCAGGATGGATCGCTTTATTCCTTGAAAACAGAATCGGGAAAATTGAATGAGGTTAATAAGTTTGATATTTTGAATAATCATGGCATTTATCAGAGTATTTATACAAATGTATGGAGCCACGGAAATTATTTTTTCTCCACTAGTGCTGGCGTGTTTGTCTTACATGAAAACGTTGTTACCAAACTGTTAGATTTAGGGCCAAATTCACTTGCTTCATCATCTTTTTTGTCATTAGATGATTATGTGTTTGTGTTAGCTAGTTTGGATTCCGAATATTATGCACTGAAAATTCATGCAACAGATTTGACGATCACTAAAAAGTGGATTCCGGAATTGGAGAAATTGTATTACAGTAGGATAAACACTGGGAATGCAATTGTCATTTTGGATGGTGGCAATGTCGGTGGGTACTATGATGTATGGCAGGAGACATATTTTTCGTTTGAAGACCTGAATATTATAAAGGGGAAGGGAAAGGCCGTGAGTGGAGATAATATACTGATTCAAGTAACTGGAGGTAGTTGGTATATTCATAATACAGTTACGAAGGTGACCCATAATCTTCAAATTAATTCTGGTACATTCCTGGATCCTTATCCTGATGGGCAGGGAGGGTTCTATATGGACGGATGGAAGATTTCCAATCCTGTAGACTTCTTTCATATTGATGAAAAAGGTACTAGCTCCACCGTGATTGAAGGGTTCTCTTATCAGTTATTTTATAAGGGTAATCGATTCGATGGGAATGTAAAGTCCTTGGCGTTTGATGGTGTTGATACCATGATTATTCTATCAGTCAAAGATGGGGATGTGCGAGTAAAGCATATACCGGACGGAGGGCTTTTATACTATATGAGTGCAAATTATTATTGGTACGAATCGGATAATCGTTCTTTTTTGGAAATCAAAAATGGTTCGCTTTATGATACATACACATTTACATTTGATACTGAACCAGTAAAAATAACAGAACAAAGTAGGGATGATCGTTTAATCTTCGTCATTGAAGACACAGATAAAGCTGTATTGGTTTATAAGGACAAGAAAAATGTCATTTCATTTTACGATTACATTTACAGTTCAGGTGAGTGGTTTAAAGTGACATCCATACAATCTGTATCGAATGGAAGCTATCTGGTTGATGTTCTCACAGTAAACGAATCAGAGCGACTGGTGTTTTTACATGATGGTGTCCATGGATTAGAGCCATGGATTTACAATTTGGACATTGGTACTATTGAGTTATTAAAGGATATAAACGAAAAATTCACATCAAGCAATCCTGATGACTTCATGTATGGGCCTGATGGTGATATTTATTTCAGTTCAAAAGTATTTACTGAGGATAGGCAATTGTTCAAGATTGATCTTCAAACAAATGGAATTAAGGTTGTAGATCAAGCTATGCTTTCCGATTTGGTTGTATTTCCTTCACCTACAACTGGTCGATTGCAATTGTTTGGCGATTATAAAACAGTCCAAATCTATAATATTAATGGTCAGATTATTTTTGAGAAATCAATGTATAATAATTTGGAGCCAATAGATTTATACTATCTGAACAATGGTGCTTACTTTATTAAAACTACTTCCCCCTCAGGAATTCAACATGAAGCAAGATTTGTGATAAGCAGGAATTAGGATGTTGATCGGGATTGTGCATTGTTGGAAAAGAACTCCTACAATGATGTCAGAATCTGGATTAGTTGAACTTGCGTAATCTATTGCTAGACGTATGAAGTGTTCGTCTCCCCAGTATTGATTAGCCACGACTTCAGGAAAAGTTAACCATGGTACTTATTGTCATCACTTCACCACCACAGCCCCTTCCATGATCAGGTCATACCGGTAACCGGCGCCAAAATCTTTGTTCAGGGCGATGGTGCCCTCTACGGTGACAATGCCGCCCAATGAAATATTTTCTGCTGTGGTAACCGTCAGGTCGTTCTTGTCTGCAGTGCCATCCTGAAGGTGGATCCAGTTGCGGTTCATGATCATGGGGTTGACCTTGACGACCTTGCCGGTGACTTTAACGGTTTTGTCCTTATACTTTTCAGGATGGGTGAGAAGCTCCGAGATCGCTACTGCACCGGCAGCGGGCGTGATGACATCGGAAACCTCGATCGCAGGGTGGCTGCTACCTGGCGCACCAGTGTTGGTTTGTGCACCGGCCGGGCCCATCTTCCGGATATCCGAGACCAGATACAGTGTTTCGAAAACCCGATTGTATTCCCGGCTGAGGAAATTCTTTTTCATCAATCCGCCCCGGTAGATGAGTTGATCACCCACTTCCACTTCGCTTTTGGGAATCGCGATCCAATGACTGTCATCTCCCTCTTTGACCTGCAAGTAGGAGTATTTTTCGGTGTGCAATACCTCCAGGACTTCCACCTGGTGTTCGGCCGTTACAGATGCCGAACCGGTGATCTCATCCAGGGCACTACTGCCTTCTGTGGTGCTGGTCTGGCCAGTCGTACTTTCAATGACCTTTGGCTGGTCTCCGCAGCTGGTAATCAGGAGGAAGACAAACAGAAAAAGAGGTAGACGGAATGCAAGCATGATGATGTGATTGAAGGCTAAAAATAGTGCTTCTCTCAGGATCGCGAGAATTTGATGCGGGCTGCACGTCCAGGGAGAATCAAAGGCGATGGATCAGTTTTGTATTGAAGCGGGAAACGGAAGCATAACGACGATCAAGCGTTTCTTCGAAATAGGTGTACAGCGACAGCTTGCGCGTAATGCGCCAGGAGAGACTCAAACCTGCAATATCCTGGTGGGTCTTGACATCTGAATAGAACGGGATATAGTCTACCCACCGGTAATAAAGGTCTCCATTCAACCTGCCTTTTAAAAAATTGCGCGTATAGCGACATCCGTAAAACCGGCTTTGCTGATAGCCGGTCTCCAGGGCATTTACATTGATGGTGACATTCCCCTTGATCCCGGGCACGCGACTGTAGGTGATGTACCCATTGATGTTCCGGGAGGTGTTCTCGTTATTCTTCTGAAAGCGCCAGCTGGTGTTCGCACCGATGGAAATCCGCTTGAATATCCGGTAATTGGCACTGATCCGGAGCCCCTGCCGTGTCTCCTGTTCGATCAATTGGTCGATATAGCTTTTGAAGGATTCATAAAAGATGACATTCTTCCGATTGTCATAGGATACAGAGGCGCTGAGAACCCTGGAGAATCGATAGCGAAGAGAGGCGAAGAAATTGGTCAGCGTCGGCGTGTTACTGACTTCTGCATTGACCTTCTGATAGAGGTCCAGTTCACAGGAGGCAAATACATTCAGGTTTTTCAGCAGATTGTCCGTGTGCTGGAAATACACAAACCGTCGATCGATCTGGCCACTGTTTCGCTGCTCGATAAAGGCCAGGGTATTCTGTTGGGAACGGCCATCTTTTTGTTGGCCATAACCCAGGTAGGCGCCTGCCTGAAACAGGCTGGGGTCGATGCGATAGTCCTGGAAGTCGGGTCTGGAACCGGCCATCAATCCCATTTGAAAGGCCCCGAATGACTGTTCAAACTGCAGGCCATCGATGACGCCCATACTCGAGATCCGGGGATTGATCTTCCGACCCAGTGTCAGGATGGAATTGCGGCTTGGCTCGTACTGGACAGCCAGGCTGTAGATCTTCAGGGCGTTGAAAATATTTTCTTGCACCTCCGACCACTCACCGGCATTATGGCGGAAGGTGATAAAGGTTTCTGTGGACCAACGGGAGCCATTCAGGTGGTGGCCGCGAAAGGATACTCCGTACCGCATGCGATGCAGGGGTGCATCATCCGAAAAGGTACTGTAAGAAGCTGCGGAGATCCGGCCCACCAGTTTTTCCTTCCATTCAGCAGGAGCTTCCAGGTCATCGGCGGCATCGACTACTTCAGTAACAGCAGGACCGGAAAAAACAGGGGTGGAACTTGTATCCTTTAATGCTACCTGCGGCTCTTCCGTTTTCTCTTCTGGTTCACTCATCCTGACAGGCTCCAGTGCATGGACGATCATACCGACAGCCGGATCCCTTTTAGCGATCCATCTGGTCACACAGGAGATGGATGATTTCTGGAGTACCACGGAAGCGGGTTCAAAGCGGAGTCCGGCCTTGAGAAACAAGGTGTCCCCAACAGGGATCGCCCCGGTATCCGCAAACTTGATATACACATTCGAAGCCGAGAGATAGGAAATGGTGCCATCTGCCAGGACGGTCCGCTCCTGCGCCATACAGGTCGCAGCCGCCAGAAAAAGGACAGAAAGGAAGAGTATCCTTCGCATTTCACTAGTCATTCGAATCAATCTTCACCCGTCGGGTGACAATCATAACACGCCTGGCTGTTGTAACTGTAACCCGGCACATCCTCATGTTTATCCGCCAGGTCGACCGGATCGTCATGCTCATGGCAATCGATGCAGCTGAACAGGCTATAGTTGCCGGGTGTGGTGTGGCAGTCCACACATTCATTCCACTCCCCTTCATGTTTGCCACTGTAGATGGGGAAATACTGACCGTCATGATCCCAGATCGAGGGGATCCACGCATTCGTGGAATGACAGGCTTCACAATCGGTTGGGAAGCCGACCTGTTCATGGTCGGGATCATTGGTCCCGTTATAATCGTCGCTATGGCACCCGAAACAGGTATTCGGCGTGTTGTTGTAATCCCCGTTATGACAGGCTGCACAGTCATTCGCGATCCCCGCATGCGCACCGGTCAGTGGCCAGAAATCATCATGGATGGGGAAGGTCGCCGGTATCCAGTCCGGATCTGTCGTATGGCATAATGCACAATCGGTGGGAAGTCCAAGATTATTGTGGTTCGGATTCGTGCTGTTGTTGTAATCCGGAGTATGACAGCCGGCACAGGTGTTCGGGGTATTGTTGTAGTTCCCCTGGTGGCAGCTGTTGCAGTCGACCGTCTCATGTGCTCCCTCCAGGGGCCAGAAACTGTTGTGATCGACCGTCGCCGGGACCCAGCCATTCTCGTTGTGGCAGATCTCACAATCCGTGGGGAATCCAGCGTTCTGGTGATTCGGATTGGAGGTTTGATTATAATCTGACTGGTGACAACCGTAACAGGTGTTCGGCGTATTGTTGTAATCCCCGTTATGACAGGCCGCACAATCGTTGGCCAGGGGGATATGGGCGCCATTCAATGGCCAGAAGTCATCATGAATGGGGAAGGTGGCCGGCATCCAGTCCGGGTTGGTGGTGTGGCATAAGGCGCAATCGGTGGGTAATCCCAGGGCAACGTGGTTGGGGTTATTACTGCTGTTATAATCCGGTGTGTGACATCCGGCGCAGGTGTTGGGTGTGTTGTTGTAATCCCCGTTGTGACAGGCTGCACAATCATTGGCGATGGGCAAGTGGGCACCGTCCAGGACGTAGTAGTCGTCGTGGATGGCGAATGTTGCTGGCATCCAACCCGGTTCTGTAGTATGGCAGGAAGCGCAATCCATAGGCAGATTCAACCCGATATGATTGGGGTTGGTGGTCTGATTGTAATCGGCCAGGTGGCACCCTTCACAGGTATTGGGTGTGTTGTTGTAATCCCCGTTGTGACAAGCGGCACAGTCATTGGCGATTGGAATATGTGCTCCATCCAGTACCCAGAAATTATCGTGCTCGGGGAATTGCGCCGGACTCCATCCGGGATCGGTGGTATGACACATCTCACAATCGACAGAGAAGTTGAGGGCGACGTGATTGGGGTTGGAGGTTTGGTTGAAGTCGTCCTGATGACAGGCGTCACAATTGGTGGGCGTGCCCTGGTAGCCGGCAGCATGACAGGAAGCGCAGTCCACGGAGATATGGGCACCGGTCAGCGGAAAGTTGGTCAGGCTGTGATCAAAGGCATCATTGGCATCACCTGTGGGATGGCAGGCATAACAGGAATTGCTGTTGTAGGAATATCCCGGAATGCCCTGGTGGTCCTGGTCGGTTTCCGGATTCAGATGGCAGCCCAGACAGCTGAACTCCATGTAGTTGCTGGGATTGATATGACAATCCACGCATTCATTCCACTCTCCTTCATGCTTTCCACTATAGATGGGGAAGTATTGCCCGTCATGATCAAAGTTGGCGGGTAACCAGGCATCTTCAGAATGGCAACTGGCACAATCCGTGGAGAATTGCGCGGCCTGGTGATCCGGGTCCATGGTCGCATTGTAGTCGTCACTGTGGCAGCCGAAACAGGTGTTGGGTGTATTGTTGTAGTCACCGTTATGACATGCTGCGCAGTCATTGCTGATCATGACATGTGCCCCGGCCAACACGTAGTAGTCGTCATGGATCGGGAAGGTGGCCGGCATCCAGTCAGGCGCCGTAGTATGGCACATCGCACAGTCGGTCGGGAAACCCAAAGCCTGGTGGTTGGGATTGGTGCTGCCATTGAAATCAGTTGTATGACATCCGGCACAGGTGTTGGGGGTATTGTTGTAATTGCCGTTGTGGCAAGCCGCACAGTCGCCGGAGATGGGTACGTGGGCACCGTCCAGTACCCAGAAATTGTCATGATCCGGGAATTGCGCCGGACTCCAACCGGGATCCGTGGTATGGCAGGATGCACAATCCATGGAGAAGTTCAGCGAAGTGTGATTGGGGTTGGTAGCCTGGTTGAAGTCTGTGGTATGACAGGCATCACAATTGGTCGGCGTCCCGATATATCCGGCTGAGTGGCACTCGATACAATCGGCTGTGGTATGGGCCCCGGTGAGGGGGAAGGCGGTATTGTTATGATCAAAGGCATCGTTGGCATCCCCGGTGGGGTGGCAGGCAAAGCAGGACGGACTGTTGTAAGTGTATCCGGGCACACCCATGTGGTCATTGTCCGTTTCCGGATTCATATGACAGGTGGTACAGGTGAACTCGGCATAGTTGGCCGGATTCAAATGGCAATCCGTGCAATCATTCCATTCGCCCTGGTGTTTGCCACTGTAAATAGGGAAGTAGGCCATGTCGTGATCAAAGGTGGCCGGCTGCCAGGCGGTTTCAGTGTGGCAGGTGATGCAATCCGTTGAGAATTGCAGGGCCTGGTGATCCGGATTGGTGGTTTGATCATAATCCGACTGGTGGCATCCCGCACAGGTGTTCGGTGTGTTGTTATAATCGCCATTGTGGCAGGTCGCACAATCATTGGCGATCATGGCGTGGGCGCCGTTCAGCGGATAATAGTCATCATGGATGGCAAAGGTGGCGGGTTCCCATCCGGGTTCAGTGGTATGACAGGCAGCGCATTCCACCGGAAATCCCAGGACAGGGTGATTCGGATTGGTGGATTGTTCGAAATCCATCATGTGGCAGGATGAACACTCTGTGGGGGTGCCGGCATATCCGGAAGCATGGCATTGCAGGCAGTCGGTGCTGGCATGTGCTCCCGTGAGCGGGAAGGCGGTCATGCTGTGATCGAAGGCATCGTCTGCATCCCCGGTGGGGTGGCAGGCCAGACAGGAGGTGCTATTATAGGTGTATCCGGGCACGCCATTGTGATCATTATCCGTCTCCGGGTTCATGTGGCAGGTGATGCAGGTAAACTCAGCATAATTGGCCGGATTGGTATGGCAGTCCAGGCAGGCATTCCATTCCCCCTCGTGCTTGCCACTGTAAATGGGGAAGTATTGCACGTCATGATCGAAGGTGGACGGGATCCAGCTCGATTCACTGTGACAGGATGCACAGTCTGTGGAGAACATCAACGCCCCATGATCGGGATCGCTGGTCTGGTCATAGTCTGTTTGGTGACAACCGGCACAGGTGGCGGGTGTATTGAGATAATCTCCATTATGGCAGGCCGCACAATCGTTGGCGATCAGAGCGTGGGCTCCGTTCAATGGATAGAAATCGTTGTGATTGGGAAAAAAGGCCGGGTTCCAGTCGGGATCCGTGGTGTGGCAGGCGGCACAATCCATGGAGAAGCCCAGGTCGATATGGTTGGGATTGACCGTCTGGTTGAAATCGTCCGTATGACAGGCGGAACACTCCGTCGGGGTGCCGGCATAGCCTGCCGAATGGCAGGAGGCACAATCGACATTGAGGTGACCGCCGGTCAGTGGGAAGGCCGTCAGGTTATGATCAAAGACATCCTCCGCATCTCCGGTGGGGTGGCAGGCCAGGCAGGCAGGACTGGAATAGGCGTACCCGTTGATCCCGCTGTGGTCATCATCCGTCTCCGGATTCATATGGCAGGTGACACAGGTGAATATGCCGTAGTTCGCCGGGTCAGTATGACACTCTGCGCAGGAGGTCCATTCACCCTGGTGCTTGCCGGAGTAGATCGGAAAATAGACCGCATCATGTTCCTGATATTCCGCCGGATTCCACCCGGGATTGGTGGTGTGGCAAGCGGCACAGTCCGTCGAGAATCCGGATTGGATATGATTGGGATCCAGGGTGGCCTGAAAATCAGATTGATGGCAGGCCAGGCATTCGGTAGGGGTGTTCTGATAGCTGCCATTGGTGTGACACTGGGCACAGTCGTTGATGGCGTGTCCCAGGGTCAATGGGAAAAAGCTGTGGTCGACCTGGTCGGTATTCCAGTCGATCTGGTTGATGTCGTGGCACTCGGCACAATTGGTCGAGAAATTATTCTTGACGTGATCCGGGCTGGAGGTGGACTGGTAGTCCTGGAGGTGGCAATTGATGCAATCATTCCCGAGTCGGTCAAAACGCAGTGCTGATTCGGACTGGTGACAGTCAAAACAGGAAACGGCGGCGTGCGCACCGACCAGGGGAAAACCATTGTCGAAGTGGATCTCGGTGATATTGTCCACCAGCCAGTTGTTGGCCGTATGACACCGTGCACAATCCTGACCGACAGTTTGCTGGTGGATATCCACATGGCAGGAAATACATTCGCCGGAGGCCTCGGAAAAGACCATGGATGAGTGACAGGACTTGCAGTCGACCAACGCGTGTTGCCCTTCCAGTCCAAACCGGGTGGTCTCATGATCGAAGAGGAGGTCTTCCCGGAGGGGTTGCCAGCTGGATGAGGTATGACAATCGGAGCAACTGATGACGAGCTGTTCGCCGTGGGGTGACTGGCCGTACAGGGATACGGTCAACAATAAAAGCAATCCTATTTGTGACAGTCGATACACTCGAATTGTTCGATCTTATATAGCACAAAAGTTACCCCCTCCTGCTCGACTTCTTTGTGACAGGCATCACAATCGATTTCCGCATGTCTGCCCTCCAGTGGGAAAGCTGTTTTGCTGTGGTCGAAATGGTCCGCTGACCATCCATCAAAACCATGACATCGTGCGCAATCTGTAATGCCATCCTCTTCAAATTGCCGGTCATGAACATTCTCATGACAGGAGCTGCAGGTTGTTCCCAAATTTACAAATTTCCCATATGGAAAACCAGGTTCAGGGATGTGACATGCCCTGCATTCTTGCTGAACATGGATTCCAAGCAGCTGAAACGGGGTTTGGTCATGGTCAAATTGACTGTCCCGCCACCGTGAAGTGAGATGGCAGTTGTCACACCGGTTCTCCGGGAAGTACTTCTGAGGGATCTGCCCCTGGTGTATGTCATCGTGGCAATCCACGCAGGTGGTTCCCAAATCTCTGAATTGCCATTTTTCACCCTGGAGATGGCAGGCAAAACACGGGGTGGCCAGATGGGCGCCATCCAGGGGGAAAGCCAATCGGGCATGATCCTCAAAAGAAAAGAGACTGCTTTCAAAACCATCTTCCGTATGGCATTCAGCGCAGTCTGGCGTGACATTGTTTCTGGTGAATTCCCCCTCGTGATAATCTGTATGACAAGCAGCACATGTGTTATGGGGAAGCGGTTCGGTCAGACTTTCCTTATGACAATCCCGGCAATCTACCTGTTGATGTTTGCCAAGCAGAATAAATTGAGTCAATCCGTGATTGAAATTGTCCAGATTGTCGATCAGGGTAAACGACTCCTCCTGATGGCATTCGGCACAAGCGGTTCCAAACTTTCCTTCGTGCACATCCTCGTGGCATTGTACACAATCAGACGTCTGAATACCCGATCGGTCGGTGAACAGGGTACGGGGTGAGGCGTCAAAAGAGTGACACTTCGCGCAGGCCGTCTGTCGATGCTGGCCCTTGAGGGGGAAATC
>JAUIEA010000124.1 GCA_030429045.1 Bacteroidia bacterium
CGCGACAGCCCGACCATGATGGGGAGCCCCATGACCTTGAGGGTATGGATGTGGTTGAGCAAACGAAAGTTCTGATGGATGGTCTTTCCAAATCCGAATCCGGGATCGACAATGAGGTCGTGTAGACCCTTGGAGCGTAGATGGCCCACCTGTTGGATCAGCCAGTCGAGAACTTCCATCTCAACATTCTGGTAGTTGGCGTTTGACTGCATGGTCCGTGGTGTACCCGGCATGTGCATGATGACATAAGGTACCTGACGTTCTGCTGCCAGAGCCCACATCTCCGTGTCAAGTTGGCCACCTGAGATGTCATTGATCATCGATGCCCCGGCCTCCAGGGCCATTCGGGCGACCTCTGACCTGAACGTGTCGATGGACAGGGGCGTTTCGGGGTAGGCTTCATGGATGGCCCTGATCAGTGGCAACACACGATCCTGTTCCTCTCCACTGGAGATATCATCCGCCCCGGGCCGGGAAGAATAGCCACCGATATCCAGGATCACAGCACCCTGTTCGATCATTTCACCTGCCCGGTCAACTGCCACTTGCGGTGAATCCAATCGACTCTCCCGGTAGAATGAATCCGGGGTGGCATTCAGGATACCCATCACCGCCGCAGGTTGCAGCAGGATCAGCTTTCCGTTGCAGTTCAGCGTCTTTTTTGTCTGCCAAAAAGGATTCAACATATCTTGGTGGCCATTACCTGCTCATGATGAAATTGGATGCAAGATACTGGCAAAGCCGTTATCAGGAGGGAAATACCCCCTGGGATATCGGATATCCGGCCCCTGCCCTCCTTCGTTATTTCGAACAATTGCCAGACCGACGAATCTCGATACTCATCCCCGGAGCCGGATTCGGACATGAGGCTGCCTGGCTCCATAGAAATGGATTTACACATACATGGATCTGTGAGTGGGCCCCTCTGGCCATCGAGGCATTCCGGTCGCAACACCCCCACTTTCCTGCAGAACAGATCCTTTGCCAGGATTTCTTCACCCTCTCGGCCCCCTATGACCTGATCGTCGAACAAACATTCCTCAGTGCGATCGAACCCGAGAACAGAGATGCGTACGCTCAGCAATGTCGTCAGCTCCTGGTCAAGGAAGGAGTTCTGGCCGGGCTGTTGTTCGCCCATCCTTTTGACGCCCCCGGCCCACCATTTGGCGGGACACAGGAAGAATATCAACAGTTGTTTTCTCGCTATTTCAGCACGGTCAGTTTACAACCATGTACCCAGTCTATCGGCCCAAGGGCGGGAAGAGAACTGTTTCTCACGGCACGTCCGTAAGCGAGCCCCAATCCAGTGGGTTCAGTTGTGAGAAGGATGATGTCCCCGGGTGGATCAGATGGACCGGTCCGCTTTGCAGCCGCGCAGAATTTATCGTGCGGATGTCACAGAATGCCCAAGTTTTCTAACTTTGGTAACCCAATCCCATCCAGAGAACTCCGAATCACTTTATTCTCGATTCATCAGGAAATATGACGGCAACCTCATTCAAGAAGCCCAGAACTCTATTGTTTACCGGTGTTCTGGCTCTGAGTAGTCTGGCAGTGTGGGCCAACTGGTTTCTCGGGGATCAGGCAGACCAGGTCGGTTTTTTTCATGTTCAGATGCCAGCGTATTTCGATGGAATACCTCTCGACCATTACCAGGTGGAAACCTGGACGGTCCAACCTGATCAGATCCTGGGTAGTCTGCTGTCGTCCTTTGGTGTCCCTGGAAAATTGCAGTATCCTGTCATTGAAGCTTGCCGATCCGTGTTTAACGTGCGGACGATCCGGGAAGGTCAACGTTTTCACGTTTTTAAGGATCCGGTCACTTGCGAGACCAAATGGCTGATCTACGAACCCAATGCCTACCGATCCTACCGCATCCAGATCAGCAACCCTGTCGAAGTGGCAGAGATCGCCAGACCGGTGGTTCAGGTGGTACAACATCGAGCGGGTATCATTGAATCGTCGCTTTGGAATGCCCTGGTGGACGGGAATATCCCCTCTCCCCTGATCATCGGGTTGGAAGATGCGCTGGAATGTGCGGTCGACTTTCACCATTTACAACAAGGTGATCGATTCCGGATGATCTATGATGAAGATCAACTGGAAGGCAAACGGATCGGACTGGGCATGATCAAAGCCGTCGAATTCATCCAGGAAGACAGTACGTATTATGCATTTTATTACGAACAGGATAGCATCAGGGGCTATTATGATATCAAGGGCCGCCCCATGCGCAGCCTTTTCCTGAAAGCTCCAGTGAAGTTCTCCCGAATCTCTTCCCATTTCTCTCACAGCCGGCTCCACCCGGTGCTGAAGGTCAGGCGTCCTCACCTCGGAACTGATTTTGCAGCCCCTTATGGCACGGAAATCCTGGCCACTGCGGATGGAACAGTTACGGCAGCTACCCGGTCAGGGGGAAATGGCAATTACGTCAAGATCCGCCATAACAGCACCTATGAAACCCAGTATCTGCACATGCAGCGCATCGCCAAGGGCATGCGACCGGGGACACGTGTACGCCAGGGACAGGTGATCGGATACGTCGGCTCGACAGGACTGGCGACCGGGCCTCATGTCTGTTACCGCTTTTGGAAGAATGGCCGTCAGGTCAATCCACGCCGGGAGAAATTTCCGGAGAGCAAGCCTATGCCTGCGCAATACATCCCCGGTTTCAACCAGTATCGGGATGAGGTGCTGGCAACCTTGAAAAACATTCCTTATCCGGCCGAACAAAAGGCCCCGGTTGCGCCACAGGCACAACGCCAGGAGTTGGTCAAACCCTGATCAGATTCAATTCAGGGTCAAGGCTTCGGGGACCTGGGCGATCACGCTGTAAACGGACCCTTTCTGTTCCAGGACGGACTGCCACACCTTGTCGGGATCAAATTTGAAAATGAAATTGGCGTCTGCGGATTCTGTGATCCAGGACCCGTATTTGAGCTCATCCTCCAGCTGCCCTTCCGTCCAACCACTATAGCCCACGTAGAAACGGATATTATCCGGCAGGATCATTTGCTTATCGATCAGAAATCGAAGTTTTTCGAACGAACCGCCCCAGTAAAGCCCGGGTGCGATGGCAACACTATCCTCCAGGAGTTCACCCACATTGTGGATATAGTGCAGGGTGTCCGTCTGGACGGGTCCACCATAATAGACACGTTGATCAAAATCAGGCATATCCTGGATCAGATCTGACACATTGATATCCAACTGTTTATTGATAATGAAGCCGAGTGAACTTTCCTCTTCGTGCTCACACAGGAGGATGACCGACCTTCGAAAATACGGGTCGAGCATAAACGGTTCTGCAACAAGCAGCGATCCGGCATGTACGGCGTTCACTTTTTTCATGTGCTGATCAGCCTTCCTATCGTTATAATGCGGAACAGGTAGCAGAAGGTTCAATCCGCCGGATCAATCCACGAAGAATGACCCCTTTGCCTCCCACTTCGATAAATTCTGTTACGCCATCTCTGAACATGTTCTGAATGGTTTGTGTCCATCTGACCGGTCCAGTCAACTGGGCGATCAGATTCTCCCGGATTCGATCCGGATCCGTTTCCGGAGAGGCGTGAATATTCTGGTATACCGGACAGACCGGCGTGGTCAAGGAAGCGGCTTGGATAGCTGCTGCCAATCGTTCACGCGCCGGTTCCATGAGCGGGCTGTGGAAGGCCCCTCCGACGGCCAGGATGAGGGCGCGTTTCGCCCCTGCTGCCTGGAGTTTTTCAACTGCCTCCTCGATCCCCTTCACACTGCCACTGATCACCAATTGGCCGGGTGAGTTGTAGTTGGCTGGAACGACGACCTCATCTATTTCGGCACACACCTTTTCGACAACCTCATCATCCAGTCCGACGATGGCGGCCATGGTACTTTCAGTCAATTCGCATGCGGCCTGCATGGCCTGGGCGCGTTCGTTGACCAATTGCAATCCCTCCTGGAAACTCAGTGCACCGGCAGCAACCAGGGCACTGAATTCGCCCAGGCTGTGTCCTGCCACCGCATCCGGTTTGAAAGAATCTCCCGCCAGCCGGGCCTGGACAACGGATTGCACAAAGATGGCCGGCTGAGTGACCTTGGTCTCTTTCAGTTCCTCATCAGTTCCCTCAAACATGACCTTACTCAAGGCAAAGCCGAGTAGTTCATCGGCTTCCCTGTACCAGTCCCGCACCTGTGGATTCGTCTCCCACGCTTCCTTTCCCATTCCTGAAAACTGGGCTCCTTGTCCGGGAAAAACGTATGCTTTTTTCATACTCACTTGATTCTTGATTCAATGCAAAGTTCGAATTCTGTTAATGAAGTCGCTTTTCGATCAGGCTCAAAAACTCCATTCTTGTGCTATCACTCCTGAACACCCCTGTGAATGCAGAGGTAGTGGTGGCGGAATTCTGCTTTTCCACGCCCCTCATCATCATACACATGTGTTGTGCTTCGATCACTACTGCCGCACCCAGTGGCTTGAGGGTATCCTGGATACATTCCAGCACTTCCATGGTCAGTCGTTCCTGAACTTGGAGGCGACGGGCGAAAATGTCGACGATCCTGGGCAGCTTGCTCAGCCCGACAATATGTCCGTCCGGGATATAGGCAATATGGGCCTTCCCGAAAAACGGAAGTAGGTGGTGCTCGCACATCGAATAGACTTCGATGTCTTTCACGAGTACCATTTCGCTATAATCTTCACGAAACATGGCGGAGCGCAAGACCGCTGCCGGATCCTGGTCATAGCCCTGGGTGAGAAACTTCATGGCCTTTGCCGCCCGTTCAGGGGTCTTCGCAAGGCCATCCCTGAGTGGATCTTCCCCCACTTCATGGATCAGGTTTCGATATCCCTCCATCAGCGTCTGAATGCTTTCGGAGGATTCGTGATTGTCTCTGTCATTTGCCATCTCGGATGGATTTATTCGCCAAAGTACTCCGCATATATGGAATCAGTCTCATATAGCTTGAGTCTGTACAAGGCAATTTCAGGTGGTAAAAGCGGGGTCAATTGTTGCCAGAAAAAGATGACCAGGTTTTCAGATGTCGGTTGAATGCCAGTGGGAATAAAGGGAACGTCCAAATTGAGGTTGCGATGATCTACGTGGTCGGTGATGGCTGATTTAACGATCGCCCCCAGTTTCCTGGCGTCCATGGTAAAGCCTGTATAGGGGTCTGGTTTACCTTTGACCGTCACGTGGAGGGTGTAATTGTGACCATGCCAATTGGCATTTGCACATCGGCCAAAGACCGCTGTGTTCTTCTCTTCAGACCATTCAGCCACCCATAGTTTGTGCGCTGCATTGAACTTCTCCACTCGTGTCAGATAAACCATACATCTGCTGATCAGCCGCAAAGGTATGAACCAATGTCCTTCCTCAACAACCTCAAGGCCGTTCCTGTTCGCTGGTAAAAAAAGAATCTGTCGGTTGGTTGGAGAGATTCATCGAATTGAATCGGGCCGGCAGGTCGTGCGCCTTATCTTTATCGGGTAATGAAGTGGTACCACTCCAAACTTATCGCCCATCTCTTTTTCTGGCTGGCCCTGCTGGCTGCACTAACCTATCTGGAGGTGGCGATCAACGGTCTGCCGCTAGGGTTTGCGCTGGGCAATGAGCTGATCCGCATCGCTTTTTATGCCATTTTGATCTATCTCAACGTCTATGTCCTGATACCCCGGTTCCTCAGCGACCGGAAGTTGTTGATCTACGGCGCATTTCTGATCCTGATCGTCCTGGTCATGACACCCTTGATGATCAACCTGTTCTACTGGAAATATCAGGGCTACCCTGACTTGCAGGAGCAGGTGATCCAGCATCAGGCCGGCTATTATATCCTTAATTTTTTGCTGACCTCCACCTTTACGGTATTCAAAATCATCAGTGACTGGATCAAAAGTGAACGGGAACGCCGACGGATCCAGACACAGAACATGCAATCCGAGCTCCGGTTTCTCAAGTCTCAGATCAATCCCCACTTTCTGTTCAACACATTGAACAGCCTGTATGCACTCACCATTAAAAAATCAGACCTCGCGCCTGAGATCGTATTGCGACTCGCCGATATGATGCGGTATATGCTGTACGAATGCAATGAGAAGTGGGTGCCGCTCAGCCGGGAAGTTGCCTACGTGGAGAATTATCTGGAATTGGAAAAACTTCGGCACGGGACACAAGCCGATGTCGTCTTCACCTGTGAAGGCGATGTGGAGAACAAATCCATTGCACCACTGATGTTCATCCCATTTCTGGAGAACAGTTTCAAACACGGGCTTTCCAGAAGTCTTTCGACCGGGTATGTGCATGTCTTTCTGAAAGTCACCCAGGAGCACGTCTTCTTTCGCATTGAAAACAGCAAGCCAGATACCCATCCACAACCTGAAGCCCGAACATTTGGCGGTATCGGGCTCACGAACGTCCGAAAACGCCTGCAAATGCTCTACCCCGATCAACATGAATTACTGGTAGTGCATGACCCCTTGACCTTTCGTGTTGAACTTACCCTCCATTTTAGCGAGGAAACCTAACTTTAAGCTATGCAACCCATCCGAACCCTCATTATTGACGATGAACCTCTTGCCAGAGAAATCCTGGAAAGCCATGCTGCTCAAATTCCGGACCTGGAAGTGCTGGCATCCTGTGCCAATGCGCTGGAAGCCAATGAGATAGTGCAATCAGAGGAAATCGACTTGATCTTTCTTGACATTCAAATGCCCCAAATCAGTGGACTGGACTGGCTGAAGTCGCTGCGGAATCCGCCGCTGGTGATCTTTTCCACCGCCTTTTCGGAGTATGCAGTGGAAGGATTTGAACTCAATGCGGTGGACTACTTACTCAAACCCATTGCATTTGATCGTTTCCTGAAAGCCGTCAACAAGGCGAAGGAACAGTTAAAGGCCCGGAGACCGGAGAGTATGTCCAGCGAACACTATATGTTCGTCAAAGCAGACAAGAAACTGGTCAAGGTATCCTTTGACGATATCGTCTATATTGAAGGGTTGAAAGACTATGTCATCATCCGTTTGGAACAGGATCGTGTCATTACACTCCAAACCATGAAGAGCCTGGAGGCAAAGATGCCTTCCACTCTGTTCAAGCGCATTCATCGTTCCTACATCGTCAATATCCAGAAGATCCAGGCACTGGATGGATCGATGATCGAGGTTACACTAAAAAATCAAACCAAACTCCTTCCCATCGGAAAAAACTACCGGGACGAAGTCCTGGAGATTATTCAACAAAATCGAATCTAAGCCTGTGCCCATCCCCGAATATGTCAAGCAGCATCTTTGCCAGGTCCTAGGAGAGGACGAACTGACCATCCAGAAAGCTACCGGAGGTGACATCCATGAGTCCTTTGTGGTCGAAACTCCATCGGCCACTTATTTCCTGAAGTTCAACAAGCGTGAACACGCATTTGATATGTTTGAGGCAGAGGTGAAAGGACTTCAACGGTTGGGGCAAGTGGTCGCTACACCTGAATATCACCGACATGAAGCCCTGGATAAAGGAGGTGCATATCTGTTGTTGACCTATTACCCACCTGGACAAAAGACTGATGATTTCTGGATGACTGCAGGTCGAAACCTGGCCGAGATCCACCAGCAGAGAGGTGTGTTGCACGGATCGGATCAGCCGGGTTACCTGGGGACCGTTGCGATGCCGGCATTTCAGGACAGCAGCTGGAAAATCGCCTTTCTGGATGGCTACCTTCAACCTTTGGTTGAAGTCATCACACAAAAGGATCAGTTTGATGAGAAGGCCAGGAAACTATGGACCCGGGTACGTGGCCGGATCCCCTTTCTCATTGAGGAGGCCACACCGAGTCTGTTGCATGGCGATCTCTGGTCGGGTAATCTGTATTGTGCCGTGGAGGAGCTCCCGTTGTGGATTGACCCCAGTATCCGATATGGACATCGGGAAATTGATCTGGCCATGACTACCCTCTTCGGGGGCTTCCCTGCTCCATTCTATGACGCTTATCATGAGGTGTTCCCCCCGTCGCCGGGATGGCCTCAACGGGAATCCATTTATCATCTTTATCCCCTCTTTGCCCATGTGGCCATGTTTGGCCTGGCCTATCTGGACCAGGCAAATCACACCATGGAACGTATCCTACAGAACAATTGACCGGGGTTGTTCCCAGCGGTCGGGGCATAAAAAAAGCCGCTACTAGAGCGGCTTTTATAATCCCATGAACATATATAAATTCACAAACCTCTTTTGGCTCATGTTTTGCTTTAACTGGAAGCGAATCTGTTCGAAGATTTGTTGAGGTGCCGCACCGCTTTTGGTGCGGCGACCTAGCAACAAATTATAATCCCATGAACATATCCTTGTTGTCGAAGAGGAGGGGGAAAAGTAGTGAGCCGTAATAAAACACCAAAAAAAGTTACGGCCCACTAACAAATTATAATCCCATGAACATATTCTAAACTGTTGGTCAACTTTTCCTCTTTCTGTCGGTCAGCTTTTTGACCTCCGTTGACGATACAAACATCAACAAGTTTCCTTGCCAGAACAAAAACAAAAAAAGGAGATTGTATTTATAGTATTTATCGTAACTGATCTATTCAGATTTATATAGCATTAAATATCAATGTATTATAAATTCGCATTACAAATTTCATTACTGTATTGTGAAAAATAACAAAAGGCCAGCCCTGTTCGGGCCGGCCTTTTTTCTCTAAAAATTTTCAGTTTCTGTATGAATCTAGCGGATATACATCATTTCGCGATACTTCACCAATGCCCATTCCCGATCATCCACGATCAATTCCAGATCATCTGCATGGATTCGGATCTGATCCATACAGGGCTTGACCTCATGACAGTAGATCATGGCTGCCTTTTGACTGTTCGACTCATGATGGGCATTGTGCCTGGCTTCATGCATCTTCTCAGTCAACTTGTGTATCGCGTTGATATTCTTGGAGATGCGCTTAATGACATCAGAAGCAAATTCAATATGCTGTCCGTCAAATCCTGCTTGTTGCATCTGCACCATATTACTGGCAAGGCGCGTTTGGTAGTCCATTGCTGCCGGTAATACATAGTTCATACACAGTTCCTCCAGGGTTGTCGACTCGATCTCAAGCGTGGTGTGATACTTGTGCAACTGGACCTCATAGAAGGCCTCCTTTTCCGTGAAGACCCCTACCCGTCCGAACAAGTTGATCGTTTTCTGCTGTACGTATGCCGACAGTGCCTCCGGTGTAGTTTTGTCATTGCTGAGATTCCGCTTTGCAGCCTCCGCTTCCCAGGCCTCGCTATAGTTGTCCCCTTCGAACAGGATAGGCTTTGACTTGGTGATATAGTCTTTCAAGACGGTCAGGATGGCGGCATCCCGCTCCTTTCCTTCGGCGACCTGTGCTTCGACTTCCCTGCGGAAGGTATTCAACTGGTCGGCCATGATGGTATTCAGAACCGTCATAGGGCCACTGCAGTTCTGCTGTGAGCCGACCATGCGTACTTCAAATTTGTTTCCGGTAAAGGCAAACGGCGAGGTCCGGTTGCGATCAGTGTTATCCATTTCCAGGTCCGGGATCTTGCTCAACAGATCCAGGACCACTTTTACGTCCTCTTTGGTGGTCTCTCCGCTTTCGATCTGGCGGAAGATCTCCGTCATCACGCTCCCGATGAACACAGAAACGATCGCCGGGGGCGCTTCATTTGCACCGAGTCGGTGATCGTTGGATGCCGCAGCGACGCTGGCTCTCAGCAGGTCCGCATGTTCCCGAACAGCCATTACGGTATTCACAAAAAAGGTCAGGAAGCGCAGGTTTTTCCCGGGGTGTTCTCCAGGAGAGAGCAGGTTCTTGCCGGTATTCGTGGCTACAGACCAGTTATTGTGCTTGCCGCTGCCGTTTACTCCCGCAAAGGGCTTTTCATGGAGCAGGACCCTCATGTGGTGGCGGCGTGCCATCCGGTCCATGAGGTCCATCAACAATTGATTGTGATCGACAGCCACATTCACTTCTTCAAACATGGGTGCCAGCTCATACTGGGCAGGACCCACTTCATTGTGGCGTGTCCGCACCGGAATACCCAGACGATGACATTCGATCTCCAGGTCGCGCATAAATCCGAAGACTCGCTCCGGGATGGACCCGAAATAGTGGTCTTCCAGCTGCTGGCCTTTCGTGGCCAGTTTGCCGATCAGGGTTCTTCCTGTCAACACCAGATCGGGACGGGCATTATATAAGGCCTCATCAACCAGAAAATACTCCTGTTCCCAGCCCAGGGTGACGATCACCCGGGTGGCGTGCTGATCAAACCAGTTCACGATCGGGAGGGCGGCATTTTCCAGGGCGGTCTGGGATTTCAGCAAAGGCAACTTGAAGTCCATGGCCTCTCCTGAATAGGTAACCAGGATGGTCGGAATACAAAGTGTCTTGCCTTCGCCCACTTCAAAGATGAACGCCGGGGAAGAGGGGTCCCAGGCCGTATATCCGCGTGCTTCAAATGTTGATCGCAATCCTCCTCCGGGAAAGCTGGAGCCATCCGGCTCCTGCTGGGCCAATTCCTTCCCTCCAAATTCTTCAATTGCCTTCCCGTTGCCATCCAGGGTGAAAAACGAATCGTGTTTTTCAGCGGTTTTACCCGTCCAGGGTTGAAACCAGTGGGCATAGTGGGATGCGCCTTGCTTCATGGCCCATTCTTTCATGGCACTGGCGACAAGATCAGCGACTTCGCGACTCAGCTTCGAGCCGGATTGGATCGCCGCTTTCACACTCAGATAGGCATCTTCCGAGAGATATTTCTGCATCGCCTCATCATTGAACACGTTGACTCCGAAGTACTCGGAGACCAATTCTGAGGGTGTGCCAAAGTAGCCCGTATCGGCTTCAGGTCGATTTAAAATGGTGTCAATCGCATTGAATCTGGAGATACTCATAGTAGGGGGATTCCATTTCAGTGAGGGGAAGGGTACATTTCGAGCGCAAAGGTAATGTTCTTCCCTTTTACCACGGCTTGATCCTGACCGGTTTAGCTTTTATTAACCAATAAATTTACGTTCATAGCCCTCTGCGTATCCCGGAAAAGGCCGTACATTCATTCCATGCGTTTTCTGGCGACCCTGATCCTCCTTTTCTCGGCATTGCTCTGGGGATTCACCCAGACAAATCCGGATACAGAAGCCATCCAGGAAAACCTGCTGGAAAGCCTCTTTGACGACTATACCCTCGATGATGGCGGTGAAATAGCCCCTGAGTGGCTCCTGCTCCTTGAAGACCTCCTCGATCGTCCGATGGATATCAATCAGGTCACTCACAGCGATCTCAGTGTCTTCTTTTTTCTGTCTGCCGCCCAGGTCTCATCCTTTATGGCCTATCAGGAAGCCTATGGACCGATCCACGATCCCCTGGAACTGCAGGTGATTCCGGGCTTTGATCCAGCCACGGTACGGCGGATGCTCCCCTTTGTGCGCACGACCCGCAGTTCGGATGAAGCCTTATTGCACCGGTCCCACCTCTGGCAGACCGGCAAACGAGAGATCACCTTGCGT
>JAUIEA010000125.1 GCA_030429045.1 Bacteroidia bacterium
AACAAGATCGCCTGATCAGTCAAAATGATGTGCTGGCATCCTATATCTATGCCCGGCTGGATTTCTCAGGCTGTGATCACCTGGTGGAAGTCGGATGTGGGGTCGGAGCACAGATGATCACCCTCCTGCATCGCTATCCGGAGCTTCACATCACGGGCATAGACCAGTCGCCCAAGCAAATTCGCAGGGCACAAGCGCAATTGGAACAGTTTCCCACCGTTTCGGGCCGCTACTTCTTTATCGAAGAAGATGCTTCACGGGTCAAACCAAGGTTTCACAAACCTGTTGATGGCGCTTTTCTGGTCTGGGTGCTCGAACATGTGCCCTTGCCATCGGCCCTGATGGCGAGGACGTACGAATGGCTGCCACCCGGATCACAGCTCTGGGTCACCGAGGTCAATCATCCGAGTTTTCAGGTGTACCCGGATTCAGTTGCTATTCGTGCATACTGGGAAGACACCTTGCGCTACCAATGCCATCTCGGAGGCAACCCTGCAGTCGGTCTGATCCTGGCCAACCTCTTTGAAGAGGCCGGATTTGTGGATATACAGACACAACCTCATCTTTTTTTCCTGGACAGGACCCGACCCGAAGAAAGGGCTACGATGCTGGAGTACTGGTTGAACCTGATGCGAAGTGCTTTACATGAAACCCTCAACGCCGGATACACCACCATGGAAAAGTGGCAATCGGCAGAAGCGGATATGCGGAAACTCATCCTGGATCCGGATGCCGTGTTCTATTATTCCTTTGTGCAGGCCAGGGGGCGGAAACCGGTCTAGAACAGACCGTAGATCTGGGTGTTGACCTTCTCGATAATGCCTCCGAGATCTTCCGGGTTTTGTTTGAAATCCAGGTCATCCACGGAGATGACCAGCAATTGACCATCGGTGTAGGAGTCGATCCACTTTTCATACTTGGCATTCAAGCGCTTGAGATAATCCAGGCTCATATTGCCTTCATATTCGCGGCCACGACTGTGGATATGACTCACCAGGGTAGGGATGCTGGCTTTCAGGTAGATCAGCAGATCAGGGGGCTTGATCTGGGAGGTCATCAACTCGAACAGGGAGAGGTAGTTGCGGAAGTCCCGGGTACTCATCAAGCCCATTTCATGCAGGTTGGGTGCAAAAATGTGAGCATCCTCATAAATCGTTCGATCCTGGATCACCGTCCGCTCGCCGTTGTGGATCTCCAGGATCTGCTGAAATCGGTGATGGAGAAAGTAGATCTGCAGGTTGAATGACCAGCGATGCATGTCTACATAAAAATCACTGAGGTACGGGTTATTATCCGTTGACTCGTAATGGACATCCCAATTGAAATGCCGGGAAAGTTGTTCGGAAAGGGTGGTTTTTCCGGAGCCGATGTTGCCAGCTACAGCAACATGTTTGATGGCCGTTTTGGTCATCTGCAGGAGTTTCCATGAATAAAACGTCCAAGGTAATCCATTTGGGACAAAGAAAGACTTACCCAGTTCTGGGTAATTCTAAATCCGATCCATCCCTTGAAAACGGGAGATTGACCCGATGTTTCCATGCACTAATCGAAAAATGTATGCCGGCAAAGGGGGAATTCCGACCTTGCAGTGCAACCGGAACAACACATTTCCCGCCTATGGATACCATGATCAAAGTTCAAGACCTGAAGAAGTTGTATCGCATGGGATCGGAAACGATCTATGCGCTCAACGGGGTCAACCTGGATATTTCCAGGAATGAATACGTGGCATTAATGGGTCCTTCCGGCTCTGGAAAATCGACGTTGATGAACCTCCTGGGTTGCCTGGATACACCTTCTTCCGGGATCTACCAGCTCAACCAGACCAATGTCGCAGACCTGAACGATGACGAACTGGCCGAGATCAGGAATCAGGAAATCGGCTTTGTCTTCCAGACCTTCAATCTTTTACCTCGGCTTTCAGCCCTGGACAATGTGGCCATGCCCCTGGTCTACGCAGGCCTGGGCCGGCAAGCCAGGATAGACAAGGCCAGCCAGGCCCTTGAATCCGTCGGACTGGGCGACCGGATGGATCACCGTCCCAACGAATTGTCCGGCGGACAACGCCAACGGGTAGCCGTCGCCAGAGCCCTGGTCAATGATCCCTCCATCATACTGGCTGACGAACCGACCGGTAACCTGGATTCGAAGACATCCTATGAAATCATGGACCTCTTCGATAACTTGCACGCTCAGGGAAATACCATCATCATCGTCACACACGAACCCGACATTGCCCAGCGTACCCACCGGATCGTCAAACTGATCGATGGCGTGGTCGAATCAGACGAGCGGATCCATTAATCAAACCGGATGGCATTCAAGATATACACCAAGACAGGCGACAAGGGAGATACGGGTCTCTTCGGCGGCAAACGGATACCCAAGGATGACCTTCGGATAGAAGCCTATGGCACCATCGATGAATTGAATGCGATCGTCGGGATGCTGGCGGATGAAGTCACCTTCACGACCCTCAAAGAGCTCCTCCGCTTATTACAGCATGATCTTTTCATCATTGGCTCACATCTGGCAACTGAACCCGGCAAATCCCTGAAACTGCCCGCCCTGCCGGTGCACCGGGTATCGGCCATGGAAGAGCAGATGGATCAGTGGGACGCCGAACTCCCCGCCTTGAAGAACTTTATCCTGCCCGGAGGTCACCCCGTCATCAGCAAAGCCCACCTGGCCAGATGTGTGTGCCGGCGAGCAGAGCGACGGGTCATCAGCCTGGGTCGCCGGGAAGACGTTTCTCCCGATATTGTCATCTACCTCAATCGACTTTCCGATCTCTTCTTTATGCTTGGACGCAAGCTCGCCCACGATCTGCAGGTAGAAGAGATCATCTGGGATCCGAAAACCTGATCATTCCTCTTCCTGTCCGGAATAGGGACAATGGCGGCATCCACTTTTGCAGCAATATCCGCGGCGCAGGAGATATGCTGCAGTAAACACCATCATCCCCTGTTCTTCATAATAGTCTCTCCCCGCTTCGAGCGGAGGTTCAGGTTCAGCCTTCGGTTTTTCTTTCTTTTTCCACCACCACTTCATGAAATCCTTACCGGTTTTGGATCATCCCTTGACAAAGGAAGAAAAATGGATTAACATTGTGTCATGAACAGGAAAATTGATCAGGAAGTTTGTTGTTGCTGCCTTTTCCCCGACGGGAAGGAGTGGTAGCATGATCCTGGTTGATCCTGATAAAAAGGCCATTCCCTCCGGAATGGCCTTTTTGTTTTCATCCCTTTAGTAAAATCAAAATAGTATTGTCGTGATCCATATCTCCGCTTTTCCAACATGTTGCTGTTGCTGCACTTTTCGCTTCCGGCGGACCTGATAGCGGTATGTCTTCACCCAGAATACAATACACCATCGAAAGGGCCAGTCGGAAACCGACTGGCCCTTTCTCTTTCAAATACAGACCCATGATCCAGAATACAACCTCCATACCCACCATCAACATCCGGCGATTAGCCAACCTGCGAAAGCGGATAGGCCGGACACCATTGCATCCCTTTCCCTCCTTATCTCCGCATCCAGGCACCCGGATCTATGGCAAACTGGAATGGATGCAATTGGGTGGAAGTGTCAAAGCCCGGGCGGCATTCAGCATCCTGAAATATGCCATTACGACCGGCCGGTTGACCCGGAATAAAAGACTGCTCGATGCGTCCAGTGGCAACACCGGGATTGCCTATGCATCCCTGTGCGCAGTGCTGGATATTCCCTTTACGCTCTGCCTTCCCGAAAACGCTTCGAAAGAACGTATTCAGATCCTTCGTGGACTGGGGACGGAATTGATCCTGACCTCCCGATTGGAGGGCACGGACGGGGCCCAGAAAACGGCAGCACAACTTGCTGCCGAGCAGCCCGGCCGATACTATTATGCAGACCAGTACAACAACCCCCGAAACTGGCAGGCCCACTTCCACACCACAGCCCCAGAGATCTATCAACAAACCGCCGGCAGGGTCACGCACTTTGTGGCCGGATTGGGAACGACCGGATCCTTTGTGGGATCCACTCGACGATTCCACTGTCTGGATGACAAGATTACCTGTATCGGCCTTCAACCCGACAGTGCCATGCATGGTCTGGAGGGTTGGAAACACCTGGAAACAGCCCGGGTCCCCGGGATCTATGATCCGGGGCTGGCCACTGATATTGTGCCTGTCGACACTGGTGAGGCCTATGACCTGATCCGGTTTGTCGCACGCAAGGAAGGCCTGATCATCAGTCCATCGGCCGCAGCCAACCTGTTGGGTGCCCGGAAAGTTGCACACCAGATCCGCAAAGGGGTGATCGTCACCCTCCTCGCCGATAATGGAGACAAGTACACTGAAGTTCTATCACAAATCCTGTAATATCATGCGTATCCAGATCAAAAAGAATGTCATGACCGGCATCTTCGACCACGCCCTGGCCGATTTCCCGAACGAGTGCTGTGGATTCCTCTACGGTTCTGAAAAAGGCAATCGGATCATTGAACGGTATGAACCGGTGAGCAATGGCAAAGCGGGTGATCAACGCCGTCGGTTCTCCATAAACCCCGAAGACTACATTCGGGCAGAACGCCAGGCCACAGAATGGAATACCCAGTTGGTGGGTATCTATCATTCTCATCCGCTGCATCCCGCCATCGCATCAGAACACGACCTGGCCCAGGCCATGCCCTGGTTTTCCTATGTCATCGTTTCAGTTTACCCGGAGGAGGTCAAGGAAATTCGCAGTTTTCGCCTGGACGACTTCCAGCCTGCATTTGCTGAAGAATTCATCAACCATTAAATCATATTCCATATGGCAACGATCATGATTCCTACACCCCTGCGCAAGTTCACCGGGCAGAAGTCCACCCACGAAGCGACATCTGTCGATGTGAAAAGCGCCATCACCCAATTGATCCACCAGTATCCATCGTTACAGCAACATCTGTTGGACCAGAACGATCAGATCCGTTCCTTTGTGCGGATCTTTGTCGGAGACACCGATTATGCTGAACTGGACGGCCCGGACACCAAAATCCATGATCAAACGGTCATCAGTATTGTCCCCGCCATCGCTGGTGGTATTCCCTGTGTTCAAGTACCTTCGGATCATGCAAAAGGATAGTCAGGAACCCATCTTTACTCCGCAAGAATACGCCCGGTACTCCAGGCATATCATCATTCCGGAATTCGGATTGGATGCACAGACCGCTCTGAAAAATGCCCGCGTTCTGGTGATCGGTTCCGGTGGACTGGGCAGTCCCAGTCTGTTGTATCTGGCGGCTGCAGGGGTGGGCCATATCGGCATCGTTGATTTCGATACGGTTGACGACAGTAACCTGCAACGGCAGGTGCTCTTCACCACAGCGGATATCGGAAAAAGCAAGGCAAGCCAGGCCCAACAGCGGCTTCGTGCCCTTAATCCATATATCGAGGTCGAGGTCCATGAGACCAGGCTGGACTCGTCCAATGCCCGTGAACTGATCCGACAATACGATATCGTTGCAGATGGTACAGACAATTTTCCGACCCGGTACCTGGTCAACGATGCCTGTGTACTCGAAGGCAAGATCAATGTTTATGCCTCCATCTTTCAGTTTGAAGGCCAGGTCTCTGTCTTCAACTTTGAGTACCCGGATGGAACACGCGGGCCCAACTACCGGGATATCTTCCCCGAACCGCCTCCTCCCGGACTGGTACCCAATTGTTCGGAAGGCGGTGTCCTGGGCGTCTTGCCCGGGATCATTGGCAGTATGCAGGCACTGGAGGTCATCAAGGTGATCACAGGTGTCGGGGAGCCCCTTGCCGGAAAGCTCTTCCTTTTTGATGCAGCATCCTTCCATACCCGGTTTCTGAAAATTCGGAAGTCCGAATCCACAACGATCGAGGGGTTGATCGATTACCAGCAGTTCTGCGGGCTGGATCTCCCCGAGACACCCGTAGCAGAGATCAATGTCCACGAGTGGGAGCAGCTACGTACTTCCGGAAAGCCGTACCAGCTCATCGATGTTCGTGAACCCTATGAATATGCCATTGCAGAAATGGGTGGGGAACTGATCCCGGTGGGCCAGATCACCTCCTTCCTGCCTTTTATTGCTCGGGACAAACCGGTGATCATTCACTGTCGCAGTGGAGTTCGCAGCGCACGCGCCATCCGTGAGCTCCAGGCATTGGAGCCATTTGACAATTTATTCAATCTGAAAGGAGGAATACTGGCCTATGGCAAAGAGATCGACCCATCCATTCCGCAGTACTAGGGCTCAGATCACCTGCCAGGTGTACTGATTCCGATGAACCCAATACCAGGCACCGAAAAGAACGGTATTGTAGAACAGGTCACCGGCGATGGTTCCACCAAAGAACGGTAACCCCGCGGCGTAGCAGGCCATCAGGCCGGAGAAGGTCATGGGATAGGGGATGGCCATGGCAACAGAGCCCTGTATCCAGACGAACCCATTGCTGATCAGGAAGAAAAGGACTGAACCGATCAGCGACATTTTGACCAGTTTGCCAGGAGCGACCTGACCCAGCACAAAACGTCCCAACAGGAAGATCGCTGCGAAACCGAGATAGGTGCCGATATTACCAAACCAGCTGAAGGAATCAAAATACTGGCCATAGACCAGATTATTCAACAGTAGATCACTAGCCCAGAGCGCAATAAAAGGGATGAGAAATGTAAACCAGTGTTTGCGGAAAATTGCTCCTGCAAACAAGGCCATTCCGCCTATTGGCGTAAAGTTGTAGGGGTGGGGAAGGAGGCGTGTCATGGCGGCCGCCACAATGAGGCCCAATGCCAATAGCCATTGATTCCGGGTTTTGGTCGCATTCTTCATAGGTGCAAAGGTAGGATGAAAAGATCAAGCTTGGGTAGCATTCCCTATTTTCGCCATCAAACTACGAATATGTTCTTTCAAGCAGCCGCAAGAGGCTCGAATTCCTGGTGGTTATATTTATCCGGAATCATCATCGTTGCCCTGGGCTATCTTCTGGGACAGGTACCCCTGGGTGTGATCACACTTTGGGCTGCCCGCGAACAAGGCAATCTGGGACTTGTCCAGGAATTCGCAGAAACAATGGACTTTTCAGTGCTTGGCCTGGATACCAATGTGGGATTTGCCCTGGCATTGATCATGTTTCTCGGTGCCCTGCTCGGCTTGTGGATCGTCATTCGCTATCTCCATCAACGCCCTTTTCTCAGCCTGGTCAATGCACCGGGAAAGATCCGGTGGTCCAGATTCTTCTGGGGAGCCGGCCTGTGGATTGTTCTTGGACTGCTTGCTGAAGGAGTCTCCTGGGTGATCAATCCGGAAGCCTACCACCTGCAATTCGAAGCGGGTTCCTTCTTCATCCTGGTTGTCATCGCCTTGGCATTGATCCCCTTCCAGGCCAGCTTCGAAGAGCTTTTCGTTCGCGGCTACCTGATGCAGGGCATTGGCCTGGGCACACATTCCAAAGTCATCGCGATGGTAGCCACCAGTTTTCTGTTTGCCGGACTGCATCTGATGAATCCGGAGGTCACAGAGTTCGGGATGACTACCATGGTAACCTATTACGTACTTGTCGGCCTGTTTCTCGCGGTGCTGACCGTCAGGGATGATGGTCTCGAACTGGCCATGGGGGTACATACCGCGACCAACCTCTATGGGTCGATCTTTATCACCTTTGAAGGGAGTGCCCTGCAAACCCCGGCCTTGATTCGCCTGGATGTCCCAGATGTCCAGATCATGTTGCTGATGATGGTGCTCTCCGCGACCCTGTTTCTCATCGTTGCATCCAGAAAATACGGATGGGTCGGCTGGAACAAACTGACCGAACCCATCCCGTCAACCAAACCTGAACTGATTGTGTTAGACCAAGATGAATCGCATCCTTCTACAAACATCTGATCCCTTGCGAACTCTTATCCTGTTCTTTCTGGTCGGGTTCAGCCTGTCATTGCCCGCCCAGGAATCCTACTGGCAGCAACGAATCTCCTGTGAGATGGAGGTGGATTTTGATCACATACACCATCAGTATTCGGGCACCCAGCGCCTCATCTATCTGAACAATTCGCCTGACACGTTAACGCAGTTGTTCTATCACTTATACCCCAATGCCTTCCAGAAAGGCAGTGAGATGGATGCCTGGCGTCTGCGACTGCCCGATCCGGACCCCCGTATCACCAGCGGGCTGACGGAGATCAAGCCCGAAGAAGAAGGGCATCTCCATGTACGATCACTGCGCATGAATGGAGAGCCCGTTTCATATGTAGAGAACAGAACCATCCTGGAGGTCCAACTGCCCACGCCCATCCCTCCAGGACGGTCTGCGATCCTCGATATGACCTTTGACGGGCAGGTCCCCAAACAGGTGCGTCGGTCCGGCCGGTTTAACGCCGAGGGTGTGGATTATTCCATGGCTCAGTGGTATCCCAAGGTTTGTAACTATGATGTCAAGGGATGGCATACTAATGCCTATGTCCAACGGGAATTCTATGGCGTCTGGGGTGATTATGATGTCACCATTCATATCGATTCTTCGTTCATCCTGGGGGCAACGGGGTACCTGCAGAACCCCCAGGAAGTCGGCTGTGGATATGAAGATCCTGCAAAGCCGCTCATCCCTACAGATCAACCCAAAAAGAGGTGGCATTTTATTGCACCCAATGTCCATGACTTTGTCTGGGCCGCTGATCCCGACTACACGCATACCCGGCGAGTGATGAAGGATGGCACAGAATTCCACTTTCTCTATCTCCAGACCCCGGATAATCGGGAAGCCTGGGAGGCGCTACCCATCTATGTGGATTCCGCCCTGACCTTCATCAATGCCACATATGGCCAATACCCGTTTCGCCAGTACAGCATTATCCAGGGGGGAGATGGCGGCATGGAGTACCCGATGGCCACTCTGATCACGGGCAATCGCGGCCTGAGAAGCCTGGTTGGGGTGATGGCCCATGAACTGATGCACAACTGGTACCAGATGGTGATGGGTACAAACGAATCGCTGTATGCCTGGATGGATGAGGGTTTTACGTCATACTCCAGTTCAGAAGTGAAGGCACGACTCTTCCCGGGAACCGAACTCCTCTTTGCCCATGTCGGCTCCTATCAGGGATACTTCGGGCTGGTGCGATCCGGCCTGGAAGAACCTCTGACGACCCATGCCGACCATTACCAATCCAATTTCAGCTATGGGAATAGTGTGTATAGTAAGGGAGCTGTTTTTCTCCATCAACTGAGTTATATCATCGGCAAGGAAGCATTGGACAAAACGATGTTCCAGTACTTCAGGGACTGGCAGTTCAGGCATCCGACTCCCGATGACTTTATTCGGGTGGCCGAGAAGGTATCCGGACAGGAGCTGGACTGGTATCAGGAATATTGGATCAATACCACACAAACGATCGATTACGGCATTGATTCGGTGTGGACCGACCAGGGAGATCTGCACATCCTCCTCAGACAATATGGCACTATGCCCATGCCGATCGATATTGCCATCAAAACACCCGGAGGGGAGGTGACACGGGTAACGATCCCCCTGGATGTACAACGCGGGGAGAAAAAAGTCGACCGATATTTTACCCCGGATCTGGTGGCGCCTGATTGGCCCTGGACGTTTGAAACGTATACATTGCGGTTGCCGGGATCCTGGAACACAGAAGGATTGGAAATCAGTCTGGATCCGACCCAGCGGATCGCAGATACCGACCGAAGCAATAACACCTATTCCATTCCATAGGCCAGCTCTTGTTGAAGAAACTGAGCCATTTTCTGGACTGCCCGTGCGCGATGGGAAATCCTCGATTTGACTTCGGCTGGCAGGGCCGCAAACGGATGATCGTATCCTTCCGGAATAAAGAGTGGATCATATCCGAATCCATCGATCCCGGCAGGTTCAAGTGCGATCCGGCCTTCAATGACACCTTCGAAGGTGTGTAGCTGTCCTTGTCGCCACAAGGCGATCACTGCCCTGAATCGAGCCACCCGGTTTGGTGTATCCTGCAGGGCTAGCAGCAACTTCTGATTATTGGCCCCGGCATCGGCATGGGGTCCGGCATAACGTGCTGTATGGACACCGGGTGCACCATGGAGTGCATCCACCTCCAATCCGGAATCTTCGGCAAAACAATCCTGTTGACAGCGATCGTGGATAAAACTCGCCTTTTCGATGGCATTGGCCATCAAGGTGTTTCCCGTTTCCGGAAGTTCGGCATGTACACCCGACTCTTTCAGGCCATGGATCTTCCAGGATGCGCCTAATATCCGTCTGACCTCCTCGATCTTATGGCCATTATTGGTCGCAAAGAGGAGGTTCATGGATGTATCAGTTTGGTGATTCATGCAGATATCTTTTCTGGAAAAGATCCCAGATCCGTTTTCTCATTTCCTCATTTTTACTTACTTTCAAGGGTAAGTCTGTTCTGTGTAGAAAGATGTCTCCCATTTGTGCCGAGCTGCCGTAGGGGAGAGACGATTGAAGACCGATCTGGCTGGCTTCAATTCCAAACAGGTAGATGTCTGAAATGGCAGATTGCCGGGAAAGGTCATGAAATGTCAGCTGGTCGGAAGAGGTAAGAGAAACCGTCAGAATGTCTTTACCCATCACTTTCTGGGCAGCTCCGAACATTTTGGTGAGATAGGCTATTTCTTCATCATGATGGCTTGACTCGGGAAGGAAGACAAGGATCGAAATCGAGGGGTCAAAAGGGAAAGGTAGACCAGGATGCGATTCCGGCAGAAAAACGACCTCGGGTAATATCGGATCAGACTTCATTATATTATTCTGTTTTAACAAGTGATGGCAAATATTCTTCCGAGGATTGACTGGGTCGTGAAGGCTAGCAGAATATTTGACTCAAAATAATTAACTTTACACAAATCCGTCGCTATGAAATATAACATTAAGGTGACCTCAACGGAGCGGTCCAGAATCGATACCGTTGATTTTGCCAACATCCCTTTCGGAAGGGTTTTTTCAGACCATATGTTCGTTGCGGACTACCAGGATGGTGAATGGAAGAACATACAGATCGTCCCTTTTGGACATTTTTCTATCCACCCGGCCTGCATGGGTCTCCATTATGGACAGTGCATTTTTGAAGGCATGAAAGCCTCCAGAGCTAATGACGGAACTCCTTTTCTTTTCCGCCCTGAAGATCACGCTAAAAGGTTCAACCGCTCTGCAGCACGGATGTGTATGCCAGACTTTCCGGAAGACCTGTTTGTCGAGGCGATCCAAAAACTGGTCTACCTGGACCGGCAATGGATCCCCGAACAGGAAGGCTCTGCCTTGTACTTGCGCCCACTGATGTTTGCCAATGCCGAATTTTTTGGCGTACGTCCCAGTGACACCTACAAAATGGTCATTTTCACCGGTCCTGGCGGCCCCTATTACGCCAAGCCTGTCTCCCTGATCGCTGAACAACACTACGTTC
>JAUIEA010000126.1 GCA_030429045.1 Bacteroidia bacterium
GAAAGTAGGGCGATGAGGAGGATGGTAAAGTATTTCATGGCAGTCAAAAATTAGATCGGATCAAGAATGTCTTAAAGATCGGGTGGAAAGGAGGTTGATTTGTGGCAACATTTACTACAATCACATAACGCGTTGAGCGGTTAGGCTGCCAAAGCATGTTTGGTTTGGTTGATCTTCCGTCCATGTTGAAAGTTCCAATACTGTTTAAAGGTCTTTGTGGCAATCTTAGCAATTATCCTTATTTCAAATCCTTCAAAACGCTTTGCATAGTTTATCCGCAAATGAAATTCATCACAGTATTGCGAGAAAACCACTTCGATAGATTTTCTTTTGATTCGTTTTTCTGGATCATACACACGATAGTCTTTCTGGTTTCTCCGGTAAGGAACCTCCAATTGAATGCCAACTTGTTCAAATAATCGAAGTTGAGTTGCATGACCGATATAGCCTCTATCACCAATAATAGTACGGCCATTAAGATGGCTATCCTCGGATGTGATTTCCTTGAGAAACGCGCTGTCATGCGTGCTGGCTGGGCTAATGAGCAAATCCCGGTAAACCCCGGATTCGCTGATGATAATGTGCATCTTATACCCGATGAAATAACCTCCCATTATCGGATTAAACCCCTTGTTTGCCATTACCGAATCAAACTCTGGACGACGGCAGGCTTTCGAAGATCTTTCCCGAACAATCTTGCAAGTCGGAATGGGGACAGAATCAATCAGGAAAGTCTCCTGGTCATCAATCAAAGGAGAAGCCAATACTTCAGTACAATACAACAGAGCATCTCTCAATGCCTTCTTTCTTCTGTTGAAGGAAGCCCGATGGCTAAGCTTTGGAAAAAGGTTGGGATAGTCTTTTTTGATCTTGGCCCAAAGCAAATTCTCAGACGTAATTTGAACGCATTCAGCTGCAATCGCCAAGCTGATTACTTCCATGTCAGACATCACAGGAGGATTGGGATAGGCGCGAGTATTACCAAAGTCGTCAAAATAATCTTTGGCCAGGCTCTTGATGGTAATGCAAACTTTTGTGTAAATTGATTCGAGATCATGCATGTCAGTCCCTTTAAGATGGTTCGAATAATCTTTAAGATACTGAATATCAAACAAATGCATGGTCTCTTTTTTATGACTTTAACCGCTCAACGCGTAATCACATATTATTTTATTGAATTTCAATACTATACTGTGTTTGTAGGCACTACAGGGGTTAATATAGTCCAAAAATGGCTCCTTAACAAGTATCAACCTGCTCGTGATTGGGCTGGATAACCAAGCTTTAGCAAGTTATACCCATCGCCAGCCCAGACCATCATCGACATCGATCTTGAAAGAATCGACTGTCCAACCAAGGTTGTTGAATAGCAGGATATCCGGCAAGACTAGTGTGACCTCCAGGCCTTGCACAACCTGATGAACAGGAGCCCGTACAAAACAGGTATCCTGACGATACGGATTTTCTTTTCTGTTGGGGGTGTCAAGGCACTGCCCATCCTGCCAATAGACTAGATTGGCATCTACACCTCCCTTGCGCATCATGTCAAACCGGGTGGCCAAGTAAATAAGTGGGATCTCTTTAGTCCAATGATGATCTCAAAGTGCTGTCCTGATATTAATCTCTGGGTTGGGCAGGTACGACGGACAGTATGCCCTATGATACATGCCATACAGTAGAACCGTCCTTAAGGACTCATGGGTCTGTTGGATGAGGAAATCCGTACCCAACTTCGTCTTGCCCAAGGGGGTGAAAAAGAAGTGGATCTTCCCTTTAAAAGTTGTCGTTTCCTGGGCTTTAGGGATTGTGAACAGTGCAAGGCAGAATCATGTTTGTTCAAAGTATTGACAAAGAAGGCGCATCCTCAGTATCCCATGTGGTCAAATCCAACAAGGTGATCATTAATGAAATCAGAAAAACCACTCTCAAAAAACATTGTTTCCACCCCTGAAGTACAGAAGTGGAAATTGTGTTTTGGATCATTTGACGAACTAGCATATCAGAAAAAACTATTTCCCGAGCACCAGGGTCACATCGCCCTGTCGCTTGATCTTCACTTCCTCGCGGCAGAATTGCACCGTCGCCTCCAGCCACCAGACAAAGACCTCCTGGTCCAGTTCTTCGGAGCGGAGATTGCCATCCCATCCGGCCTGGAGATCATCGGTCTCGAACATCTTGTTGCCCCAACGGTCAAAGACCTCAAAATGATAGTCACTGATCTGCAGACCATTGGCCTGCAGGGGGCGGAAGAGGTCATTGATCCCGTTCTCGTCTGGACTGAAGACCGTCGGCACAAAAAAATAGCGATCCGGTTTGTTCACTTCCGGTGCATAGTCTACCGTCACCGATCGGGTGACCGTCCCACAGATCCCCTCCACACTCAGCGAAACACTTCCCGGCTGATCGACGATCAGCATGGAGTCCGCCAGGCCCGTGTTCCAGGTCCAGGAGAGCACCGTCTCTTCTCCCGACAACCAGATCGGTGCCAGGACCAGGCCATCTCCTTCACAAGGCAGGGACAGTTGGGGCAGGGTGAAATCCAGGGTCGGCCAGGCCGGAATGACCGCATTGACCGGCCGCTGACAATCCTGGCTGTCTCGCAAATACACCGTCACCGTTCCCGGCAACAATCCGGAGAAATAGGGATCACTCTGCCAGGAGGCACCGTCCAGACTGAACAAGACAGGAGCAGAGGAACTGCCATTCGGGATCACCTCCAGCGCACCGGACGGCTTTCCGGCACAGGACGTATCCACTTCGATCGAAAACGTATAGTCGGGCACTGCCGGCCGGTCGGGTACCGTAACATTCACCTGTTTCTGACAATGATTGGTATCCCGCAGGAACAGGGTCACCTGTCCGGAGGAAAGATCTTTAAACTGGGGATCCGCCTGCCAGAGGATTCCATCCAGACTGAACTCCAGCGGGCTGACATTTCCAGCCGTGGGTGTGATCTGCACCGAACCAGTGGTCTGTCCGACACAGGTGCTGTCGACAGATACCTGCCAGGTGAAATCCGGGTGGGCCACCACCGTGACATTCACCATCGAATCGCATCCCTGCAACGTCTGGTAGGCATAGGCTTTGGTCGCTCCTTCGCTGAGCACATCACCAGCATAGGTGACCGTTTCGCCCGGACAGACCTTCAGGGTTAAGGCCTGCGTCACTGTCTGACAAGCGAATTGAAGCAGGATATCCGTGGTCAACTCCTGATCGCATGCATTCACGGTCAGCAGGCTGTCCTGCCAGACGGCCGTCCAGAACGGGGGCAAGCTGCTTTCATCCACATGCAGGACAAATTCGCCCAGACCTGGGACATCCGGGAAGGTATACCCCCCACCCGGCAGGGTCAGGGTTTCCTCAGGAACACCATTCGGATCCCACAACTGGATCTTGATATTGGGCACCAGGGTATCGGGCCCATCGATGATGCCATTGTTGTTGACATCAAACCAGACGCTTCCGCCAAACTGGCTGATCCCGTCAAACAACTCCATAGAGAATGGATCGCTGGTCGCCGCACATCCGTTCTGATGGACCAGTTGCAGCGAGTACGAACCCGATTTCTGGATCGGCAGATGAGATGCCTGGCCATCCGGGGGTGGCAGTGGACTGCCATCCAGGACCCATTGCCAGGATTGCAGCCAGGACGGTGTGCCGATACACAGGGTATCCGGCTTGCAGCCACGATGGCAGCCATCCGGGGCGAGCAGGGTTGAGGGTGTTTCATTCAGTTTCAACGTATTGCTTTCGGCCTTGCAGCCGAACAGGTCTACCGCCTGAACGCTGTATTCACCGGCGGACAGGACTTCGATAAAGGTGCCGTTCTGCTGGGTCGACCAGGTGTAGGTGATCCCGGGCTTGATATTCTGGACACGCATCACTTCTCCCGAAAATGCACAGAAGGGTGGCGTGCCATCATAGGCGATCTGCGGATTGACCGGCAGGGGCTTGACCTCTACGGTCATGGGGCCGATCTGGGATGTACATCCCGTGGCCGGATCGGTCAAGGTCACATCAAAGACATGCGTCCCCACGGGCAACGCATTCCCGCGTTCTTCAGAGAATTCCAGGGCCTTGTCCGTCGACAGGTTATTCCAGACCACGTTGTAATTGGCTTGCAGCTCCAGACTCAGGAAGACTGGCTCGCCATAACAGGTTTGGAAGTAATCGTAATGAATGGCGGAGATCACGCCGTAATCGTTTTTCTCAGTGGCCCGGATCAGCCCTGCCGGCTCTGGCAGGATCTCTACGATGGCGGGGATGGCCTCGAATCGACACCCCAGGTTATCTGTCACCGTCAACCCATAGGCCCCGGCTTCCAGGACAACAGGGTCATTCCCCAGGGCACCATGCGACCAGATGAACTGATCACCATTGCCATCAAAATGCAGGGTGGTCGGATCACCCTCACACAGGGGAGAATTGTACTGGATGGTTCCAGCCAGGGTATTGGCATTCACCTGGATGGGATGGTCGACGGTGTTTGTACATCCATATTCGTCCGTTCCGGTCAATTGAACCAATAATGCTCCGGGTGTGTCAAAGACATGGAAGGCTTCGACCAGATCCACCTGGTTGGATGTACCGGATGAGGGATCATCAAAATCCCAGGACCAGTCGACGATCTGGTCAGGGCTTCCCCCGATCCATTGTGTCCCCACCGCTTCACAGACCATGGACGGCCCGTTGATGGTCAGGCCCGGTTTCGGGTGCACAGTGACCTGGCGCATGATGCGGGAGTTACATCCCGTGCTGGAGGTAATTGTCAGGGTCACGGTGTAGGTACCGGCACCGGAGAAGACATGATCCGGATGCTTGACCGCAGCGGTATTGGCGGCGCCGGAAGCCGGATCGCCAAAGTCCCAGGACCAGTCGGTGATACTGAAATTGGGCAGATAGGTACTCCTGTCCGTGAACGACATGACCTGCCCTTCGCAGACGGGCGTGGCAAAGAAGTCGGCACTGACGGGAATGGTATCGATAAAGGCCGCATCACAAAATTGCCCCCCCAGATCTGCTCCAAAATACAAGGTATAGTAGCCGGCCTTGGGGTAGGTATAATTGATATTGTTCTGGTTGATCTGGACCGGGCTTGGCAGATTGATATCATACACCTTCCAGAACCCATTGCTGATCGCCGGGCCGGAGGAGGTTGCCGTGTAGTTACGCTCATTACAATAGGCGCCGGGAACAATGTCCAGGGTCAACTCGGGGCAGGGAATCTTGCTGCAGGTGCAATTTCCGGTACAGACACCATCGGGATCACAATATTCAAAGACCACCACCTTGTTGGACGTATTGGTACAGCCATTCTGGTCCGTAGCCACCACGTGATAGGTTCCGAATTGAGACCCAATTGCGGTCTGTCCTTTTGCCCAGAGGATGTAGGTGTTATCCAGGTACCAGCCCAACTGGTATCCGATGTCGTCGATCAGGGTATATAAGACCGGAGGCGATTCTCCATTTGCCGGACAGAATCCATGGGGATCCGGGCTGGACAGGGTGATCTCGGGCAAGGGCCATTCGATCATCGTAAAGCTGACCGTATCCCGACAACCGTAGCTGTCTTCGACACCCAAAAGCCAGGTGTCGGGAGCCAGGTCGGGTGTCGCCAGGGTGCTGGCCACGCCATTGTCGTCATTGAACCAGACATAGGACGAATAGGCCTGGGTGGTGGAGACAGTGGCCTGCCCTCCCAGACAGATGCCTGTCGGGTGGACCACGGTGGGCTGGGGAAGGTCATGTACCACAATGGGGAGCTGCACCTGGACACCACACACCTCCGCCTGGAGGGTGGCATTCCCCGATTTCAGCCATTGCACCTCCGTCCTTCCCGCTGTGGCGCTCTCCCGAAGGACACCGGCATCCTGGGGCTGAATGGACCAGGAAATGGACAATTCAGGCAGGTCGGGCGAGAGGACATATTCCTCGATCTCCCCCAGGCAGACCTCCGGGTCGCCGTTGATGGTTCCGGTGGTGAACGGCAGGACGGTCATGGTAACCGGATCGGACAGGCAACCCGGTTCGGATCGCAACTGATGCCGCAACTCAAGCTGATAGGGTCCGCCGGATGCTGCCCAGGTGACGACCGTTTGATCCAGCACCGTTTCGCTGACCTGGCCACCGTTGGCGATAGTCCAGACGAGGTTATACTGGGATTGTGTACTGTGGCCGACATAGGTATAGGCATCTCCCGGGCAGATCAGCTGTGGTCCGGTGATACTGTCTGCCAGGGGCAGAGGATCGAGGATGCGAAAGCCCCAGCGATATTCTGCATTACAGGTGAGATTCGGATCCGGCTGGGTGGCGATGACGGTATAACTGCCGCTACCATGGATGGCATTGTAGGTAAACTGGTCACTGGTTCCTACGCCGGTCTCCACCACTGCGCCTTGATGATCGACCACTTTCCAGGAGCAATTCACGGGTAGCAGTCCCTTTTTGGCCTTGAACAGGACCGAAGCATCCGGGCATCCTTTCAGGGGGCCTTCAATATGGAAGGGCGTGGTCAGGACAATGTTCTTTTGGGCGCTACCGGAGCAACCCTGGCTACAGTTTTCGTAGTCCACTTTCACCCATCCGGAATTGATGGTATTCTTGTTTGGCCATTCGACCAGGATCTGGTTGCTTCCCTGGCCGGAGACCAGGATGGCACCCGGCGAGACGGTCCAGGTATAATCCGTACCATGATAGGGCACCATGGAGTAGGTGGCTTCACTGCCTTTACAGACGGTGGCCGGGCCCTTGATCTCAGCTGTTCCATCCAGGACCGGAATCCGGATCTTGGCCGGTTCCGTACATACGGCCCCGCAACCTGTGGCCAGCAGGCTAATGACTCCATCCGGTCCGCTGTTCCATTGGACCGTGACCTCTGCATCACCTGCTCCACCACCTGAAAGCACCGTTCCTTCCGGAGAGATGGACCAGGTATAGGTACAACCCGGGGCAGTGGTATAGGTCACCCGTTCTCCCGGACAGACCGTGCCGATACAATCCAGTTCCGGCACCGCTGAAGTGCGGACACGGATGACCATCGTGGCGGTATCCGCACAGTCGCACCCGCTGCTGGCCACCAGTTGAACGTCATAGTCACCGGGTGTGTCAAACGAGATCACGGGGTTCTTTTCCTGGCTGAGCCGGCCATCTGAAATGGCCCATTGTGTTTTGGCAGAAGGTTGACTTAGGTCGTCAAAAGCGATGTCCTGCCCGGCACAAACCTCGAGTGTATCGGGAGCCAGCAGGCCATCCACACCGATCATGGCATCGGGGACAGATAGAATTTCAATACAAATAGATGTTGGCCAATAGCAGGGATCCTGGGAGTATGCTTCAAGAAACCCCTGTCCGGGTTCACTCCACAGGATGGTCACTTCATTGCCGTTTTGCTGGACGATCGTCCCGCCGGATACACTATAGGAAATCGAGGTTTGAGAAGGGACCTCTGCGGAATAGGACACCTCCGTTCCTGCACACACCTGTTCGCAGTTACCCCCTGAATTGGGGCAATAAGTGCCGCCGAAGGAAAAGAGGAAGATGGGTTGAGGCGGGGAATAGTAGATCTGCAGTTGACCGACGGAGCCGTTGGTCGTTGTCGCCGTCAAGGTATAAAGGCCGTAATCCAGTGAGTCAAAACAGATGACCAAGGGATTAAGGGTGTCCTTGAACATGCTGATCCCGTTGTAGTTCAACTCCCAACCGGTCAGGATCTGGGAACTCTGGTTGTCGACTGAATAGGTATAACATCCCTCACAGACCTCCGTAGGGCCATAAATCAGGACCTGGGCATTTACATCAAGAGTTGGGAGGAGGAGACCCAGAATCAGGGCCAGGAGGAACACACGCATATCATCAGGTTTAAAAAGGAGAGTACGCATACGGTGCGAATGCTGCCCGACCCGTTTCGAAAAATGTCCACGAGCCCTGAGATTGATCGAACCACATGCAACGGGAAACTACTCCAAATTCCTGTGAACCTTCGCTTCGATGACCTGTTTGAATGGTATATTTGTCAAACGTTAAAATTTCGACCCCTATGGCTTTTGAACTTCCAAAACTACCCTATGCCTATGATGCCCTCGAGCCGCACTTTGATGCGCGGACCATGGAGATCCATCACACCAAGCATCACAACGGGTACACCAATAATTTGAATAATGCACTGGCCGGAACTCCTGGTGAAGGCAAGAAGATCGAGGAGATCCTCGGCTCCATCTCTTCCTACTCCACGGCTGTTCGCAACAACGCCGGGGGCTATTACAACCACTGCCTTTTCTGGGAAGTGTTGACACCCAATGGTGGTGGTGAACCTTCCACCCAAACCAACATCCGCAAGGCCATTGATCGCGATTTTGGCTCATTTGCCAATTTCAAGGATGAATTCACCAAGGCGGCCATGACCCGTTTCGGTTCCGGTTGGGCCTGGTTGTGTACAGATGCGAATGACAAGCTGTTCATCACATCCTCCGCCAATCAGGATAATCCGTTGATGGATATCGCCGATCAGAAAGGCACACCTGTTCTGGGGCTGGATGTCTGGGAACATGCGTACTACCTCCACTACCAGAATCGCCGTAATGAGTTCGTTGAGGCTTTCTGGAATGTGGTCAACTGGACAGAAGTCACCCAGCGGTACAATGATGCCAATGCGGGTGCGATGAAATAAAAGACCCGATAAACAGGAGGAATGCCTCCTGATTATTTCTTGAAATATGGAGGCTGAACCGAAACTGGTTTTGCCTCCATTTTTTTTACCCCATAATCCTCGCTTATGAGCTGGCGCTATTTTATCTCCATCCTGATCCTCTTCAGCATGACCCAATCGTTGCAGGCGCAACGGAAGAGCTGGGCGATCGGCGTACAGATCGGAGAAAACTTTTCCACCCTCACCGGGGAGAGTGATTATGACTTCAGGCCCGGCTGGAGTACAGGAATCCACCTGAGCCATTATCTACTCAATGATCTGGTCATCCGGTTGGAGGTCAATATTGATAATCGCGGAGCATTGCTCAATCCCAGCCTGAATACGGACCCTTTCGGGGCAAATGAATATCGATTGACCTATTTGTCCATGCCCATCCTGCTGCGTTATTCCACAGACACACGCATCAAATTCATCGCGGGCGGTGGCCTATCCGTGGATGTCCTGCTTGCCGATGAGGTTGGTTTCGCAGATGCAACCCCGAACAGCCAACCCGAGTTTCGCCGTTTTAATGCCGACCTGGTCGGTTGCCTGGGCGGGTCATATCCGATCACTGAACGATTCTCCCTGACTGCAGAAGCTCGAAGCCTTTGGAGCGTTCAGTCTGCTGATCGGAATCGCGGTGAAGCCAGTCGATTGGGGCGATTTATCTCCTGGGAAATTCTCTTTGGTCTCAATTTCTACTTGTAGACTCGAACTGACAAATGAAAAAAACCTTCAATTGATTCGTCACCTTCCCTTGACATTGCCTCTGCAAACCCCTTAACTTGTCTGTCTACCAGCAACTGATCCCATGTATATCTTCCTCTCTGGTCTGGTGATAGGTCTGCTATTCCTGTCGACTACCATTCGCGAACGAGCCAGTCTCAGACGCTGATCCGGGCCGACTATCACTTCACCTTCTTCCTTACCAGTTCTATATCATCAGCTCCCACCTGATGTGGCCCTGCCATGTGCCAATCCATTGGTTGAGGGGGCTTAACCTCTGCATCTGGCCCTTTCTGGCATAAAAAAAGCAACCCCGAATGAGCGGGGTTGCCTTGAACAATGAAAAGCTGATCTTAGATCTGACTTATTTCCGGGCCTTGATGGTACAACCTACGGCGCGGGTAAATGTATCTGTCGGCTGGCGGCCTTCTTCGAGAGCCGCAATCGCTCGTTCTACGTATGGCTTCTGGACCGCAGCTGCATCACTGTGGTTATCATCGATGGCACCGATGTAGCGCACTACGCGTTGCTTGTCCAGGATGAAGACATGAGGTGTCCGTGTAGCTCCGTACTGTGGATAGACCTTCTGGCCTTCGTCCATCAGGTAGGCAAACGGGAATGCCTTCTCCGCTGCACGGGTTTTCATCGCATCAAAACTGTCATCGGGTTGTACGGCCGGATCGTTCGGATTGATCGCGATCACCGGATATCCCTTCGGCGCGAATTTGCGATGGAGGTCAATGATCCGATCCTCATAGGCGATGGAAAACGGACAGTGATTGCAGGTAAAAATGATGATAAAGCCCTTCGCATCCTTATAGTCAGCGAGGGAAACCATCTTCCCGTCTACATTTTTCAGTTTAAAATCTGTGGCTTTATCGCCCACTTTATATCCCGGGTCTACACCGGCTTGGGCTGCCATTCCTCCGAGGAGGAAAACACACATCATCAGGATTGAACGTAACATAGGTTAGTTGATTTTCAAGAATGAGACAATTCTGGGGGCTACTTGTTGCATCTGGCAATGAATTCCTGAAGGTCTTCCAGGGATTCGAAATCACCTTCGTGAAATACTCTTTTACCCTGGTACTGGACCAGGGTGGCCGGGATGGCTCCTGACCATTCATCGGCGATCTGCGGGATCCAGCTGTTGGCGTCCGGGTCGGTCAGGACGACGACTTCGGCCTGCAGGCCATGTTCGCGAATGAAGGGTATCAGGCGGGAGTCGATCTGTTTTGGAAAATCCAGGCTCACCAGGATGATCTTGACCGGATGCCCCTTATAAGCCTGGACTGCTTTCTCGAAGTAAGGAAGCTCTTTGACGCAGGGCTTGCACCAGGTTGCCCAAAAATTGACCACATAGGTGGTATCATTGGAGGCGTTGAACAGGGGTGCCATCTCCTCAAAGGTCGGATAGACGGCCACCTCGCTCTCCTGCGACCAGATTACCGAGGTTCCCCAGCCGATCATGACCAGGGTCAACACCAGGCTGCGAAAGAACCTCTTCATACAGTTTTGGACAGCTTTCATTCGGGAACGATATTCAATACAAAGATGGTGAAACTACCGTCCGAGTTCTGCGGATATGCCTTAAACTTGTGTTAAACCAACCTGCATACGACCATCCATGAATCCGCAATGGCCACTTCCAGAACTCTGGCAGGAATGGTTGGGGAATGCCCCACCTCCGGCACGCTCCCGCCATCTGGACAAATGGCTGAAGCCAAGGCTCTGGTCCGGCATTGGCTGGAACACCCCCTGGCTATGGGGACAGGTGCGCACCAAAGGCTCTCTAGCGTACAAAGTCATCCTGCATAAATCGACCAGGAGCAGCCAATGTTCGTGCAGTGCCCGGACGCAACCGTGTGTCCACGTCCTCGCCCTGCTCCATGGATGGCAAAGCCAGACATTACCCGCAGAGGTGGATCAGCCCTTGCCAGAGTGGATCCCGGAGAAGATCGTAACCCTCGAGAAAAA
>JAUIEA010000249.1 GCA_030429045.1 Bacteroidia bacterium
CATACGCCTCCACGTGCAGCACCCCGATCGAAAAGAGGATGGTGCTGTCGCAGTATGGCGCCAGGGCCTGCTGGGTGAGGATGGTGTGATCACCCGGCTGGGCAGAGGAAAATGTCTGGCCGTGGATGGTGAGGGACGTGCCCTCGCAGAGGTACAGTGCCCCGAGGTTCTCTTCGGTGGGGTACACCGGTTCCACGGTCAGTTGGACAGTGGAGTCGCAGCCAAGAGGATTGAAGAACTGGACGGCATGGACACCGGGGGGATAGGCCATGCCAGCATAGAGATAGGTCTCATCGTGGCAGATGGTGACTGGATCGGGATCGATGGGCACCAGATCCTGGATCACGATGGTCGTACAGAGGAGGCCGGGTTCTTCGTTTTCCGCATGGCAGTAGTTGGAGGCATCGACACAAAGCTCATAGATACCAGCGGTCGTCCAGTCGATGGTCACCGAGTCGATATTGCCTTCCAGAATGAGGTTGCCATCCAGATACCAGTGGAGGGACGATGCCGCATCCGGCTTTTCCACATGATACACACCTGTAGAACCGGTGCAGGAGACCAAGGATCCATCTATGTCGCCTGGCCAGGGGCCGAGCTCTCCACCGCCACAGGAGGGGGAAAGGACATCGAAGTTCACATCACTATAATCACCATCACCTGCACAATTTGTAATAAGAATATAGTAAATATTCCCCACAACCAAATTCGTTAGATTAATCTCCAACTGCATATCTGGATTTTGGTTGCTATTAAAACAGCCAACTCCTGTGCAAAAGAGTATTTCATCAGGATCTTGGAAACTGTCCGGACATAATCCATGATAATCATACACTGCAACTCTTACTGATATGGGTGGTTGTCCTTGCCAATTTGTAAATGTTAACATCAAATCAAGAATTGGACACTCAGCAAAAAAGGAAACCCAGTTTGACCAATCACCTACGGCAGAAGGACACATCCAAGGAGGGCGATTATAAGCCGGATAGTCTATCATGGTAAAACAATAACCATTCAATTGTTCATAACTACAAATAATTGGTGCTTCTTCACAATTATCTGCGTGTGGCGGATCATTGCTGCATTGTGAATAACTTATTGTCGGTAATTGAATCAGGATTAGAATAGTTAACCAGAGTAGAAAATCTTTGCAAACAATTGATTTATTTTGTATCAAGTACGGCTTATCCATTTTGCAGATCGTATCAAACATGATGGGATAGAATTTAAAAAGACCACTTCTTCATCAGATTAACCCATGAAATAGTCAACCTAACGAAGAAATGGCCTAAAACTGGCTCAATAAGTTAAAAAGCAAATTCTGCCATCTGGATCAAAGATGACCCCATGTATGGTTTGACTGTTGCTTATCTGCCAATTGTATTCCGTATCATCACATTCGAAGTTAGCTGATCCCCCACCTTCAGTATCCGAATGATCCTCCGTGTTCCAACTGACACCAATTGGTCCACAACGATCTGAAGTGTAGGATGCCGTGTCCTGCGGAGGAACTTCAAGGTCGATAATATCATTATCCCAAATACTGACAAACCGCATAATACCTCCTACAGAGGTGCCCACTTCATTTGCTGTAAAGAAGTATTCACAACAATAGTCTGGATTTTGGTTGTCACATTCACCACTTGCTGCCGGGTACATCGTATAATAATACCGTTCGCCATCATCCCAGAAAATGTTCTCAGCAGTGGTGGGTAAACTACCAGATACATTAAACCATCGAGCTTCAAATTCAATCTCCTCCGAAAAATAGAAAGGTTGGAGAAAAGCAATATTATCCGTCGATTCGAAACAAATCTCGTCCATTCCGTCGTAGAGGAGGACAGTTGTAAAACTGCTCGTTGATATCGAATTAAAGCTAAAGGTATTATACACCGCAGAAGAGCCGGCATCATCTGCATCCTTTGTAAATACCCTTAACACAACCGGATTGGAGTGGCTGGAAATGCGTTTGATTTGCAAGACGTACTTGTTGTCGCAGACCGAGAATCGCAGCGTGGCCGTGCCAGGTGTCGGATTG
>JAUIEA010000127.1 GCA_030429045.1 Bacteroidia bacterium
TTCTTCCCCTATCAGATCTCCACCTTGGTCGAACACCTGTATCTCTTGCGGCAGAATGCAGATGGTCTCCTGAAATGGTCTTTCTTTTCGTCGTTGATGCTGATGATCTGCTTACTGTTGCCTATTTGGATCTGGGGCACACTGCATGCCGGTCTCTGGGGCCTGGTCGGCTATGGTGGATTGCGGTTGATCTGGTTATTCAGCATAGTCAGGCCATCTTTTTCATTTTTCGACCATCGACCCGTGCTTCGGCACTGGGCCAGGATCTCCTGGCCCCTGATCGGATATGGGATTGCAGGCGGCGCTACGGTTGTGGTGGATGGATGGATCATCAATGAACATTACCAGGATGCCCGGGTCTTTGCCATCTTCAAGTATGGCGCCCGGGAGTTGCCATTTTCATTGGCCCTGGCTTCTGCTGTCGGAACGGCAGCTATTGCCGCCCTGGTCAGCAACTGGGCCTCCGGACTGGCAGATATCAAGCGTCGGATCACACGGATCGCCCATATTCTCTTCCCGGTGACTTTCTTTCTGGTTGCCACCAGCTCCTGGTGGTTCAGCAGACTGTTCAGTGCCGACTTTGCCGAAAGTGGGGCCATTTTCAATATCTATCTCTTGATCCTGGTCAGCCGCATTGTCCTGACCGGACCGATCCTGACTGCCAGGGGCGCCACTCCCGTGATCCTGTGGACCGGTATCCTGGAGCTCTTTGTCAATGTCACCCTGAGCCTCATCTTCATCCAATACTGGGGTATTGCCGGGGTGGCCTGGGGTACGGTGATCGCCTATGGATTCGAGAAGATCGTCCATATGTCCTATCTGAAGTATAAGTGGAAGGTGTCGGTCTCTCAATATCTGCCCATTCGACTGATCGCCATCTACACTGGTATTCTGGTAGTGATCTATGCCTGGACAGTGGTCAACTAGATCGGAAGGGATTCGCTGAGAATCCAGCCAAAAGTTACCTTTGGGAAAAAAGAGAAACTATGGTTGTATTGGATGGGAAAGCGCTGTCGACGACAATTAAAAATGAGATTCGCCAGGAGGTCGATCAGATCATCGCCAAAGGCGATCGCCCGCCTCATTTGGCTGCCGTACTCGTCGGCAATAATCCCGCTAGTGAAGCGTATGTTGGAAATAAGGTACGGTCCTGTGAACAGGTCGGGTTTTCCTCCACCCTTGTCCGCCGTCCTGAATCCATTACGGAAGATGAATTGCTCGCCATTGTTCAGGATCTGAATGATGATCCGGAGATTGATGGCTTTATTGTACAGCTCCCGCTCCCGGATCATATCAATGAAGAAAAGGTCACCCTGGCGATCAACCCCAAAAAGGACGTTGACGGATTTCATCCTCTCAATTTTGGCCGAATGGCCCAGGGATTGCCTGCCTATTTACCCGCTACTCCTCAGGGAGTTCTGCTCCTGCTCGAACGAAATGGCATCGAAACATCCGGTCAACATGTGGTCATTGTTGGCCGAAGCAATATTGTCGGCACACCCCTGGGTATCCTGCTGTCCAGAAAGGACAAGATGGGGAATGCGACGGTCACCATGACCCATAGCCGTACCCGCGACCTGGCTGCCGAAACCAGACGTGCCGATATACTGGTCGCTGCTATTGGCATTCCCAACTTCATTTCTGCGGATATGGTCAAGGAAGGTGTCGTGGTGATCGATGTGGGCATCAACAGGATTGCAGATGCCAGTCGGAAATCCGGCTCTCGCCTTGTGGGAGATGTGGATTATGATGCCGTAGCACCGAAGGCAAAAGCGATCACGCCTGTTCCGGGCGGGGTAGGACCGATGACGGTCACAGCCCTGATGCTCAATACCCTGAAGGCCCGCAGAAAGGAAATTCGTTATTGATCATGACCTGGATGCTCGTATCTGTTCAGGTTGCCCGGGAAAACAGGGATATCGCACTCGCTTTTTTGGGTGAATATGCCTTTCATGCATTTGAAGAGACGGACAGCGGCCTGAACGCCTATATCGCATCTTCATCATGGACGCCTGCCCTGGTGCAAAAACTGCACGAGCTGGAAGGCCGTTTCTGGGCCTCATTTACAGTAGAGGAGCTGCCCGACCAGAACTGGAATTCCCTGTGGGAATCCAATTTTGATCCCGTCGATCTGTCCCCATTCTGTGTGATCCGGGCCCTGTTTCACGAGCCACGTCCCGATGTCCGGTTCGACCTGGTCATCCAACCGGAACGCGCTTTTGGCACCGGCCATCATGCCACCACCCGCATGATGGTCCTGGGATTGAAAGAATTGCCCTTGACAGCGGCCAGGGTGCTTGATTTTGGAGCAGGAACAGCCGTCCTGGCCATTCTGGCGGCAAAGCTCGGTGCTGCTCAGGTCGATGCCGTCGAAATTGAAGGCCCGGCCTGTACCAGTGCAGAAGCCAATATCGCACGAAACGGTGTGGCGGATCAAGTCACTATGATCGAAGGCGATCTGACCCATATCCCACCAAAGCAGTATGATCTGATCCTGGCCAATATCAACCGGAATGTATTGCTTGAATCCATTCCGACGTTACATGCACATCTGCTTCCCGGAGGCAGGATCGGGATGAGTGGCTATTTGCCCCGGGATCGGGACATCCTGGCCTCATCCATTCAACCTCTCGGATGGCAATTGGAGGACACCCGGGAAGATTCCGGATGGATCTCACAATGGTGGAGAAAACCCAAACAGGCATTATGATTCGGAAACTTCAACTGGTACTACCATTCCTGTTTTTCTCACTGGTGATTCCCCTTGCGGGATTTGCCCAGGCACCCGATTTTTCGGACGATCCCGGCAAGTTTGTCGAAGAACTGGATGCCTTCCTCAAATCGGCAGACCGGAAAGAACTGAAGGATCTGTTCAAGGACTTCGAGAAACGGGTCAAGTCCGGAATCATCAGTCCCGAGGTCCTGGCCCTGATCCATGGACATGCCGTACAGATGAAGACCATGGGTATGACCCCCAGTCCATATTTTGAAAATTACCTGCAATCGCTGGAAGCCATGTATCAGGCCGGCATCCTGGAAAGCAGGATCGTGGAATGGATGACGGTGTATTCAGATGAGTTGAATGCCATTGACAAGCGAAAATTCAAACCGGTTCAGAACTTTCTCGAGTTTTCGCAAAACTTCTTTGCGATCAATGCCTTGCGATACTCCAAATCCGGGATCACCTGGCTGGTCGATCCGAAGAAAGGCCGTTTCAGTCGGGATACCCTCGGCCTGGTCCTCATTTTTGAGGAAGCGGGAGACCTGGTTGCAACCCGTAAACAGGATTCCATCCTGATCCTGGGAACGACAGGACGATATTATCCGGGGACGAACATGTGGCAGGGCCGTGGTGGCCTGGTGGATTGGGATCGGTTTGACCATCCGGAAATCCAGTGCTATCTCTCGGAATATTCCATTGATTTCACCCAGGGAGTCTATACTGTCGAGCAGGCAGAACTGACCTACCCCTTGTTGTTTGGTACCCGTAAGATTCTCGGCCGATTCAATGACAAGCTGGTCGTCAGGAATGCGGCTGTAGAAGGTTCCTATCCCAAGTTTGAATCATATGACCGGGTGGTGGAGATCCCGGATATCGGTGGAGGAGTGCGATTCAAGGGTGGCTTCCGACTGGAAGGTACCTCGATCTACGGATTTGCCGGGGAGGACGAGAAAGCGCTGATCACCCTGGCAGACGGCCAGGGTCGTACCCGCTTTAAGGCCACAGCTGACGTGTTTACACTGAAACGGGAAGAACTGGTCACCGGAAGCAGGGTCGAAACCACCCTTTATTTCGGATTGGACAGTTTCTATCATCAGTCGGTGGACTTCCGGTATGAGATCGATCGGCGGATCATGCGCCTGAGCAGGGCGAATCGCGCCAGCGATCAGGCGCCGTTCTATTCGTCCATGCACGGTTTTGATTTTTCCGTTGATCAGATCAACTGGTATCTGGATAAGGATACCATCAAACTGGGCGAACGCAGTGTCGGATTTACCAAGGGCCGGGATGAGATGTCCGTCATTTCTGAAGATTTTTTTGATGAAAGCGATTTTCGGAAGATCCAGAATGTGGCCAATATCAATCCGCTAAACGTCTTCATGGCCTATATGGATGAAATGGGTGGAACCACCTTCCAGGCGGCGGAACTGGCCCGTTTGATCAATGCGGACTTCACGGTCGAAAATATTCAAACCCTCCTCTTCGACCTCGTCCAGCGAGGCTTCATCTTTTACGATGTGGATTCAGGCGAAGTGGAGATCAAACCCAAGCTGACCCACTATGTACTGGCTTCCCGAAACAAGGAGGACTATGACTTCCTGAATGTGATCTCGACGACCCGGGAGGATAACGGAATCTTCTCCTTGAAGGATTCCATCATGACCGTGAACGGCGTCCCCTATGTCCAGTTTTCCCGGCCACAGCGGGTGGCTGTCATTCCGGCCAATGAACGGATCCGGATTGGGAGAAACCGCAGCATGGCCTTCGCGGGCAAGATGTTCGCCGGATCGACGGTCATCCAGGGGAAAGACATGAAATTCGATTATCCCTCCTTCGGGATCGGGATCGATACCATTCGAACCTTTGACCTGTATATCCCTACGGGTAAAGTAGATGCCGAAGGCCAGGAAGTGGCCCTTGCGATCGGTTCGAGGATCGAGAACTTTTCAGGAACACTCCAGGTGGATGCCCCCCAGAATAAGGCGGGCATTGCTGACATTCCTCTGTTTCCCGCGTTGCAGAGCAAGGAGCATGCCTATGTCTACTACGATGCGCCGGAGGTGCAGGGAGGTGTGTATACCCGCGATTCCTTCTACTTTCAGATGGATCGATTCACATTCAACAGCCTGGATCACTTTATCGGAGAAGACCTCCGGTTCAAGGGACGGCTGGTTTCAGACAGCATATTCCCGGTGATCGAAGAAACGGCGATCCTCATGCCCGACAGTTCCCTCGGATTTGTCACCCAAAGCCCGGATGACGGGTGGGGGACCTATGTCGATCGGGGCACATTCACCGGTGAACTCAGCCTGAGCAATAACGGATTATTGGGAAAAGGCCTCATCCAGTATCTGCGGGCAAAAGCCTTCTCAGAGGATGTGGTATTCAAACCGGAGCAAATGGTCGGGTCGGCCCGTCAGTTTGACATCACGGAAGACCGGGAAGGACCCATCTTCATGCCGAAGGTGGAAGGAAGTAATGTACTGATCAACTGGTTGCCTTACCGGGACAGTATGTATGTCACCACCCAGGACAAGGCCTTCGACTTCTACCCGGATGCCACCCATACACTGGCCGGTACGCTCATCCTGACACCGGATGGCTTGCGGGGACGTGGCACCTTCGACTGGGACAAAGGCTATATGGAGTCCAGGCTTTTTGCCTTCGGTGCCCACGATGTGGAATCGGATACGCTCGATCTGAAGATCCGGGCACTGGGCGCTGACGACCTGGCCTTTGACACCCGTAATATCAATGGGAATGCGGATTTTGACATTCAGCAGGGGAAGTTTCGGGCCAATTCTGAGGAGTTGAATACAGTGATGCCGTACAACAAGTACCAGACTTCGATGAACGAATTCGAGTGGGACATGAAGGCAGAAACCATCACCTTCAAGACCGACCCTGGGAAAATGGCGGACTTTCTTTGTATTGACCCTGTCCAGGATTCCTTGACCTTCCAGGGGAAAACGGCCTTTTATGATCTGCGGTCCAACCTGCTCCAGATCGGTGGTGTTCCACAGATCTTTTCTGCGGATGCCTGGATCTATCCGGATAGTGGCCTGGTCGAGGTCCGGCCCGGCGGGGTGATCACTACCCTCAAGAATGCGCGGATCGTTGCGGATACCTCCAACAAGTATCACGTGATCAACCGGGCGACCATCGATATCAAAGGAAAGCGGCATTATGAAGGTTCCGGGTTTTACGAGTACAATGTAGGGCCGCACACACAGGAGATCGCCTTTGAACGCATTACCGGCTATCCGGTAAAAAAAGGCCAGTTTTCAGAAAAGAAATCCATCACCCGGGCGGAAGGTGACATCACAGACAGCCTCAATTTCTATATCGATACAAAGACGCGTTTCATGGGAACCATTATTCTGGAAGCAGATGCCCCGGAATTGACCTTCAAGGGATACGCTTTCCTCGAAGCTGATAAACTCAATCGGAAGAACTGGTTTTCCATCAACAGTAAGGGGGACAAGAACAACCTGATGATCGCCTATGATGAACCCCGTGATCTGGCCGGCGAGATCTGCCGGACCGGATTCTTTATCAACCGGGCAACATCCATCCTCTACCCGAACGTCATGTCGATGACATTCCTGCGAAAGGACCGGCCCATCCTGGAGACGAAAGGCTATTTCAGATATGACAAGGCCGGTGATACCTACTATTTCGGCGACTCCTCCAAGGTTGCCAATGTCGGTCGCCGGGGCAACCTGCTGGTGTTCAACAATCGATCTGCTGCCGTAAATGGTGAAGGAAGACTCACCCTGGGTTCCGGACTGGACATGGTCAAAATCGAGGCTGCCGGGACCCTGGCAACGATCTTCAATGTGCCGGACAGCCTGGCCTATGGAGATGCAGGTCCACCCAAGACCTTCCTGGAAGTGATGGCGGGTATTCAGATGATCATCCCGGAAGACCTGATGAAGGAGATGGTCAAGGACCTTTCGGCCTCCTTTGATGCCACCTATATTGATTATGTCTCCGATCCATTCTATGAAAAGGGACTGGCCGAGTTCATTCCGGATGATGGCAAATACTTTGAGGTCACTAACATCATGCGGACAAGGGCGTTGGATCTCCCGGAGGAATTTGACAAATACACATTCTTCATGCCCAAAGTATCCCTGCGCTGGGATCCCGACCTGCAGTCTTTCGTGAGTATTGGCGACAAATTGGGGATGGCCAGCGTAGAGGGCAAGATGATGAATCGGTATTGGAACGGACACCTGGAGATCCGTATGCCATCCAATGGAGATGATCGCCTGTATCTCTATTTGAGATCGTCGGCAAATTACTTCTACTTCTTTGGTTACCGGGGAGGGATTTTGAGCATTGCTTCGAATAATCCCGCATTTCAGGATGCCGCTGCTGGTCTCAAGGCCAAGGAACTGATTCTCGAGCCGGAGAAGGATAAGGTCTATGAGATCCAATTTGTGGATTCAGACACTGCAGAGCGCTGGTTGCGGAGAATTCAGGAATCCGGTAAATAGCGCCAAGTAAGAATCACTTGAACTACTGATTTATACTTAACACAATTACAACGACTTACGCATTAGCACCAGTGTCACATTAAGCGTTCCCTGCATATCAGGCAACTTACGCATGGGTAAATATTTTTATAATAAATATTTACATTTATAGAACATTGGCACAATTTCTGAAATATGTTAAATGCGTTTGTAGTAGTTTACCTTAAGGGAGCGTTCGTTACCGGACGCTCTTTTTTTATGTTCCGCAAGCAGTGATCGCACCGTTATCTGCTCACTCCCTGACATCTTGATCAGTACCTTATCGACTGGAGATCTTCCTCCTGATCGATCTCATCGTCGACGATTCCAGATCATCGATCGAATTGGGCTTTTGTCCAAGGGACAAAATGCTACCTTTGCCCCACATATTTACCTCTTTTCGACACTTAGGAATGGATCGCAATACCTGGAATTCAATCATCGGATTTTCTCTGATCTTCATCATCATTTTTGTCTGGGCCAAGCTCAATGCCCCTGATGAATCAGAAATCGAACAGCAAAGGGCCCGTCAGGACAGCCTGGCACGGGTAGAAGCCGCTGTAGAAACACAGGAGGAGGCAGCTGAAGAACCCACTGCTGAAGTGCCCATCTTACCCGCCATCACCGATTCAGCCGAATTGCAGACACGTCAGGGACTCTTCGGTCCTTTTGCTGCGGCGTCCATCGGAGAAGAACAGGAGTTTGTCCTGTCCAACCCGGATATGGAGATCACCTTTACCAACAAGGGTGGTCGGATCAAGGCCGTCGAATTGAAGGAATTCAAGAAGGTCATCCACTTCGACGGGATGGACAAGGATTCAACGGCCATTCTCCAACTCCTGGAAGACCCGAGAAACCGATTTGATTACCTGCTGAACATCCAGGGCAAGCAACTCCTGTCCGGAGACCTTCTGTTCCAAGCCAAATCTGGTAGCCGGGAGATCTCCTTTACCCTGCAAGGAGATGATGGACGGTATCTCAGACAAACGTATCGCGTTCCTGAAAAAGGCTATTCCATAGATTATTCCGTTTCCCAATCGGGCCTCCAGACCGGGGGGGCTGGTCTTCAGCTGGAATGGAAGAACTACCTCCAGAAACTGGAGAAGAACAGCGACTATGAGAAGATGTTCTCAACAGTCTATTTCCGGGAAAGTGAAGGCTCGACAGATTATTGTTCCTGCCGGGCATCAGATGAAAAGGTCCTGCCCAATCCCATCAAATGGGTATCACATTCCAACCAGTTTTTCAACTCTACACTGATCGCCGATCAGGCATTCGCAGGGGGAGACCTGAAAACGGTGGTCCGGGAAGAAGAAACAGAGGACCTCAAACTGGCCTATTCCAAGCTGACCTTTCCAACCATCTCTGATGGGAGTGAGATGGGCATGACCTTTTATATCGGCCCGAATGACTATTCAGAACTGGAGGCATTCAATGCTGACATCGAGGATATCATCCCATTCGGATGGAGTTTCTTCGGAACAGTCAACCGCCATGTCATTCGGCCCGTCTTTTCCTTTTTGAGTTCTCTGTTCTCCTCGAAGGGTCTGGTGATCCTGTTATTGACCTTCCTGGTCAAGCTGGTACTGTATCCGCTGACCTACAAGATGCTGGTCTCCCAGGCGAAAATGGGCGCCCTCAAGCCCAAGCTGGCCCACTTGAAGGAGAAGTTCAAGGACGATGCCCAGCAGGTGCAGATCGAAACGATGAAGATCTATCGAGAGTTCGGGGTCAACCCCCTGGGGGGATGTATGCCCATGGTCCTGCAGATGCCGATCTGGATCGCACTCTATCGATTCTTCCCCGCATCCATCGAGTTCCGGCAGGAATCCTTTCTCTGGGCTGACGATCTCTCTTCCTATGATGCGTTTATCCAATTGGGGACAAACATCCCCATGTATGGTGACCATATCAGTCTGTTCACCCTGATCTGGGTGATCACCACCATTATCTATACCTACTATTCGACAAAGGAGATGGATATGTCGGTCAACCCGGCTATGAAATATGTCCAATACTTCATGCCGGTCATGTTCCTCTTCTGGTTCAACAACTATGCTTCCGGATTGACGGCCTACATGTGTATCAGTAATATCTTCAACATCAGTCAGACCCTGATCACCAAGAATTACATCATCAACCACGACAAGATCAAGGAGAAGTTGGAAGCCAATGCCAAGAAACCCAAAAAGAAGGGAGGATTCCAGCAGCGACTGGAAGCGGCATTGAAGGAACAACAGAAGGCCCAGCAGGCAAAAAGTGCCGGTAAAAAGGGAACAAAGAAGTAGGAAATCAGGTGAAAGCAAAGACCTCTACATGGCTCTTTTGTACTTTTGGGCATGATGGATGACAAGTATGCCAAACGCGGTGTTTCCTCTGGAAAGGAGGAAGTTCATGCCGCCATTCAAGGGCTTTCCCTGGGCCTTTATCCCAAAGCATTTTGCAAGATCCTTCCCGATGTCGCCGGAGGGAGCCCTGACCATTGCAATATCATGCATGCAGATACGGCTGGCACCAAGACCAGTCTGGCATATATCTACTGGAAAGAAACCGGAGACCTCTCCGTCTGGGAGGGAATTGCCCAGGATGCCCTGGTCATGAACCTGGATGATATGGCCTGCGTCGGCTGTACCAGTGACATCACTATCTCCTCGACCATCGGTCGGAACAAGCATCTCATCCCCGGTGAGGTGATCGCCAGGATCATTCGCTGGCTGGAGGAGTTTCGCGAAAACATGGCCGGCCACGGGATCGAGCTGTATCCCGCTGGAGGTGAAACCGCTGATGTCGGGGATATCGTCCGTACCATGGATGTGGGGTATTGCACGTTTGCGCGATTGCCCAAATCAAAATTGCTGGTCAATGATATTCGCCCAGGGCAGGTTATTATCGGATTGGCCTCCTATGGACAATCGACCTACGAGAAATCCTACAACAGCGGGATCGGCAGCAATGGCCTGACATCAGCCCGACATGATGTACTCGACCGTCAGTACCGGGCTAAATACCCGGAATCCTTCGCGCCTGAGACCCATATTGACGTGGTCTATGCCGGCAAACGGAACCTGACCGATCAGATCCATCTGCCAGAAGGCGATTTCACCATCGGTCAGCTCTTGCTCTCCCCAACCCGCACCTACCTGCCTGTGATCCGGGAGTTGCTCCTGAATTGCCGACCTGCCATCCATGGCCTGATCCATGCGACCGGGGGCGGGCAGACCAAGGTCAGTCACTTCATTACCAGTGGTACCGTGGTCAAAAACAAACTGTTGCCTGTACCGCCAGTGTTCAAGTTGATCCGTGAAGAGAGCGGAACGCATGGACGGGAGATGCATCAGGTATTCAACATGGGGCAACGCCTGGAGTGTTATGTGGACCCGGCAGCGGCCGAGGAAGTCATAGACATCGCCCGTTCCTTTGGCATCCATGCGGATGTGATCGGTGAAGTCATTCCTTCCGATAAGCCGGGTGTCCAGATCCATGACAATGGAGAGATCTACCACTACGCATAGATCCGTATCCACCATTCAGGATCATTCAGCTGGCAATACGCCAATATAGGATGAGGGACTCAATCCTTTCAGTTCATTGCGTACCTCTTCTGGCAGGTCCAGGCCTTCGATAAAGGTCTGCAAGGTCTGAGCGGTGATCTCCTGATTGCCCCGGGTCAATTGTTTCAGGGCCTCGTAGGGATGTGGATATTGTTCGCGGCGCAGCACCGTCTGGATGGCCTCTGCCAGTACGGCCCATTGACCATCCAGGTCCTGCAGGATCCGGTCCTGATTCAGGATCAGTTTGTTCAGCCCTTTCATGATCGAGCTGTAGGCGATCAGACCATAGGCATAGGGAAGGCCGACATTGCGCAATACAGTGC
>JAUIEA010000128.1 GCA_030429045.1 Bacteroidia bacterium
GGCTCGCGCCGTGATGGAGCGGACACCACATGTGATGCTGGTCGGAGAAAAGGCCCGCCGTTTTGCCCGGGATCTGGGTGTCCCCAAGACCGACCTGCTGACCAAATCCGCAAAAACGGCCTGGAAGGAATGGAAGAACAACAATCCCAAATGGCGGGAATACAGTACAGATATCAGCAACCATGATACGATTGGTATGCTGGCCATCGATCAACAGGGGAATCTATCTGGCGCATGCACCACCTCCGGCTGGGCCTTCAAGGTCCCGGGCCGTGTCGGTGATTCCCCGATCATCGGTGCTGGTCTCTATGTCGATAATGAAGTCGGCGCAGCCACAGCCACCGGAACCGGTGAAGAGGTCATCAAGATCTGTGGCTCCTTTCTGATCGTGGAACTGATGCGGCAAGGCTATTCCCCGGAGCAGGCCTGTCAGGAAGCCGTCCGTCGGATCAAAAAGCGTAACCCGAATAAGCCCGACCTGTTTGTCGGTTTCCTGGCCATCAACAAGGCAGGCGAACATGGCGCCTATGCCACCAAGGGTGGCTTTGAATATGCATTATACCATCAGGAAAAGAATGCATTGTACCAGGGACCCCATTAATCCTGGCGGGTCAGGATATGTTGCAGGGTATGATACGCAGGCTTTTTCTCCCCGTAATAGTCGATGATCGACCAGCTGGCTCCGGGCCAGGGTTCGTTGAATTGCCATAACAGACTTCCCATACAGAACGGCTGCGCGCCGAGATGCGCCTCAAGTGCGATCCCGTAGGCCCTGGCCTGGACCTGATGGCCCTTTTCGACCCAGGACCGGAAATCCAGATCTCCCCCCTCCCCTTCCATCTGCAAGTACTTTGTGATCAATCCATTCCCCTTGTAGGACCGCTGATGGTGCTTCATCACAGTACTCCCAGGCGCCCAGTCTTCCGGGATGCTGAAGCGCTGGATGGAGGCCCAGGTCGGAAAGGACTGCATGCCATATTCACTCATAAACCGGGGTATCCTCGTTCGGAGACTATCCAGGGCCATCTCCCCGTGCCACACCCCCCAGAAATGATTGTCCCCGTGAGCCAAATCGGCTGGATCCCCCCAATTACTCAAGGGGCTGGTATGTATATAGTCTGTTCCCGTATACTGCTCCACCAGACTGGGCAGCAGTTCCCGGAACAGGCGATGATAATCCTTCTCCAGCAGCTCTTCGATTTCCCTTGTATACTGGTAGGTCGTGGACCACCCCCAATTCTTCCAGGCGACATCGATCTCATTATTGCCGCACCAGAAGGCCAGGCTGGGATGCGACCGCAGCCGGATGATCTGTTCGATGGCTTCCTGGTGGACATTCTCCTTAAACAGGGAATCTCCCGGGTACATGGTATTGGCAAACATGAAATCCTGCCAGATCAGGACGCCAAGAGAATCAGCCAGATGATAAAACCGGTCCGATTCATAGATGCCGCCACCCCATACCCGAAGCATATTCATCCCCGCATCCCGTGCCGCAAGCAGCAAGTCCCGATATTGAACGGCTGTTACCCGGGCAGGAAACATATCTGCCGGCACCCAATTGGCTCCAGCCATAAACACAGGTCGGCCGTTGATGATAAATCGGAAAGGGGTCCCTTCCTGATCCGGTTTCTGATCCAGTTCCACAGTTCGAATACCCGCTTGCCAGGTGAGGGTATCGCTTCCTGACCGGGTCTGGGCGATCATGACAACCTGGGTCAATGCCGGATTTCCCTGATCATGGGGCCACCACAATTGCGGATAAGGCACCTTGAACGGGATCCGGATCCGGTTTTGGCCAGAATGGACCCCTATGGTCAGGTGGCGCCCATGTTCTCCAAACCAGGCAGAAATATCTAGATCTTGCTCCTGATCGGATTCCAGAATACCCTCGACTACTATTTCTGCTGTATCCCGATTGGCCTGTAGTGTCTGGACCCAGCCACTTGTCCATCGGGCGGAAGTCCAGACATCTATGTACACCGATTTCCAGATACCACACCCCGGCAGTGGAGGTGCAAAGTCCCAACCGAACTGATAGGCCGCTTTACGTAAAAAGACTGATGGCTTTCCTGGAAATGGATCGCTGTCTGCAGGGTAGGTCCAGTCGACCCTTTCGGAAAGAATCTTTCCCCATGCCAGTGGTGAATGGAAAAGCACCCTGATCTCCATAGAATCATGCATCCATTCCGGGGCGAGCGGAATGCGCCATTGACGGAACATATTGTCCGTTTCCAGTACCTGTTCTCCATTGATGAAAACATCAGCCCGGGTGTCCAGACCGTCAAAGACCAGCTCTGCTCTTTCGGCACCCGTTGGAAAACCCAGGGGAGGGCACTTCAGCTGATAGCACCAGGTGGCCGAATCCACCCAGCCCAGACGAGTGATCTCATCCCGATAGTAAGGATCGGTAATTTGCCCGTTTTTCAGCAGATCCAGATGAATGGAACCGGGAATGGTGGCCTGGCCAACCATGCCTAACCCCGATGAATCCGAATAGGTCCACCCTTCATGCAAGAGGAATCGATGCACAAAGGGTTGGGTCAACTGGGCCCCTGAGAAAACAGGAAAGTGGAGTGCAAGCAGGGTCATGAGGGAGCCCGCAACCCGGAGAAAGTGAAACCGAAATGCCTCCCCTAAAGAACCTTTAACCATCTCTTTTATGAATCTGAGTTGCACCATTGCTGTTTCAATTGACGAATCAGGTTCACATCGGCCCGGCCATCCGGACGCTCCGTGGCAGCCGAATGGATACTGGCGCATCCGGCCTTCCTGAACAGGGGGATCTGGTCTGGCCTGACCTTCCCGGCCGCTACGATCTGCATCTGATCCTGGACGACTTCCCTGTATTGCTGGAGTTCGCTCAATGCATCAACAGCCCGTGATCGACCCCCACTGGTGAGGACGCGATGCACCCCACGGGTGACGAGGTATTCCAGGGCTGTCGGGACATCCCTGATCAGATCCAGAGCCCGATGAAAGGTCCAGGTCGTCGATGGCAAGGATGCCTCCATCAGGCACTGCAAATGTTCAGCCGCCAAACGCCCATCCGGGGTCAGGCATCCGAAGGTAATGCCATCCACACCCAGGGACATCGCCTGGCCTACCTGATCACGCATCACAGTTATCTCCTGCTCTGAATAAATAAAATCTCCGGGTCGTGGCCTGATCATGACCCTCATCTCTCCGGAGTACAGTGTGCGACTGGCCTGAATCAAGTCTACACCCGGCCATAACCCGCCTTGTAAATAATCCGTGCAGAACTCGATAGAGGCAATTCCTTCCTCTTCTGCCAGGCGAACACTTTCCAGATCAAAGCAGCAGATTTCCAGTTGGCAGGTATCTTCTATCTTGCGTACCACTATTTCATTGATTGTATATGCGGAAGATAACCATCCTCTTATTATTCCTTTCTCCGGTCCTGATGGCCCAGGGTCCATTTATCGAATTTGTGAATCCCTTGATCGGAACAGGAGGTCATGGGCATACCTTTCCCGGTGCAACGACTCCCTTTGGTATGGTTCAGCTGAGTCCGGATACCCGACTGGAAGGCTGGGACGGTTGTTCGGGCTATCACTACGACGATGATGCGATCTATGGATTTTCACATACACATCTGAGTGGGACCGGTGTCGCCGATTATTGTGATATCCTGGTCAGTCCCATGAGCGGGCAGCCCAGTTTCGATCCTGAAATGTACAAGTCCGCTTTCCGGCATGCCACAGAAATGGCCTCTCCCGGGTATTATCGTGTCAGGCTGGAGGATGATGGGATCGAGGCAGAGATGACGACGACCCCGCGAGTGGGTATGCATCGGTATCAATATGGGCAGGCAGGCAACCGGCATCTCATCCTGGATCTTCGTCATCGGGATGCAGTGCTGGAATCCAGCCTGGAAGTGGTCAATACAAAACGGGTCACCGGGATGCGCCGATCATCTTCCTGGGCCGTGGACCAAGTCATCTATTTCGTCATGGAGTTCAATGAACCCATCGCCAACTGGGTCATCCATCATCATGGCCAGGAATCCCCCAACCGGACCGGCGCCGTCTTTGGCCAGGATCTGGCCGCCAGTCTGACGTTTTCGGAAGGTAGTCAGCCGTTGATGGTCCGTGTCGGCATTTCACACGTCAGTGTGGACGGTGCCTTACGAAACCTCGAACAGGAGTGTCCGGACTGGAATTTTGACGGGGTCAGAGCCAAAGCCGTTGATCTGTGGAGCCAGGAATTAGCCAAAATACAGGTATTGGGAGATGACCGTGACGATCTGACCAATTTCTATTCGGCCCTCTACCATTGTATGATGCATCCGAACATCGCATCGGATGTCGATGGCCGATATCGGGGAATGGACAAGGAAATCCATTTCACTAAAGGCTTCACCTACTACACTGTCTTTTCACTCTGGGATACCTACCGCGCCCTTCATCCCCTGCTCACGATTATCGACAAGGATCGCACCCGGGATTTCATCCGGACCATGCTCCTGCAATTCGAGCAAAGCGGGCGATTACCCGTCTGGGAACTGGCCTCCAATGAAACCAACTGCATGATCGGGTACCACGCTGTCAGTGTCATTTGGGATGCCATCCAGAAGCGGATCAAGGGAATCGACAATGAAGCTGCCCTGGAAGCAATGGTGCAGACTGCCCGGGCCAAAGTATTTGGTCTCGATGCCTATACGACTAAAGGGTATCTGGAACTGGAGGATGAATCTGAATCCGTCTCCAAGACCCTGGAATATGCTTATGATGACTGGTGTATTGCCCAACTGGCCAAAAAATTAAGAGAACAGGAGGTATTCGAGGAATTTCTGCAACGTTCGGTGGGATACCGCAATCTCATTGATCCTGAAATCGGATTTGCCAGACCGCGATCAAATGGCGGCTGGCTGGAGCCCTTTGATCCCCGGCAGGTCAACAACCACTATACGGAGGCCAATGGCTGGCAATACAATTTTGCTGCACAGCACGACATCTCCTACCTGATCGAGCAAATGGGCGGTCCGGCCGGTTTTGAGGCCCAACTCGACCTGATGTTCTCCACCAGCTCCGAGACCACCGGACGAGAACAGGCGGATATCACCGGATTGATCGGGCAATATGCCCAGGGCAACGAGCCCAGTCATCATATGGCCTATCTCTATAACTACGTCGGAAAACCTTGGAAAAGCGTAGACCAGATCCTCAAAATTCGCGATCTCTACCGGCCGACTCCGGATGGTTTGCCAGGCAATGAAGACTGCGGCCAGATGAGTGCCTGGTATGTTTTCTCGGCCATGGGTTTTTACCCGGTGGTCCCTGGATCCGGGCATTATGTCCTGGGCACTCCCCTATTCCCCGAGGTCCGCATTCCTATGGAAGAGGATAAGGTCTTTGAGGTACGCGCCCTGCGCAAGCAACCATCCGATCAATACGTCCAGGAGGTGCTGGTAAATGCAGAGCCCCTTCCCAATTCCTGGCTGGTCCATCACTTTATTACAGCCGGTGTGAACATGGATGTCGTATTGGGCAGTCAGCCCAATCCCTCGTGGGCAGAGAAACCACATCTTCGCCCCAAGTCAGAAGTGATCTGGCCCGACTTCGTGCCGGTACCGGCGATCCAGGGACCCGCCCACCCCTTTCGGGAGGAGGCGACGATATCGATCAGGGAGCGTCCCGGCTGTACGACGGTCTATAGTGTGGACGGACGTGCCCCGACTATTCCTTATACCTCGCCTTTCCAGATCAAGGCCACGACAACCGTCAAGGCCCAGCATCTCGATCCGACGACCGGAAAGCGAAGCGATATCATCTCAGCAACCTTCCACCAACTTCCCCATGACTGGTCCGTTACTGTCCTGTCCTCTGTCCACCCTCAATATACCGCCGGCGGTCCGGAGGCGTTGATCGATGGGCTAATGGGAGATGTCGAGTGGCGAAAAGGCCGATGGCAGGGATACCAGGGAACAGATCTCGAACTGATCATTGACCTGGGCAAGAAACAACGCATTCCCTGGCTGGAAGCCTCCTTCCTCCAGGATTATAAAGCCTGGATCGTCTTCCCCAGGGAGGTGACCTTCTTTGCATCCTCGGATGGGGAGCGCTATAAGGAAGCCCTCCACATCAACCAGACCTTACCTGCCGATGAACATCATCACCAGCGAATTACTCTGGGTGGTAAGAGTGAGGTTAAAAAAGCACGTTATATAAAGGTCTTCGTCAAAAACTTTGGCACCCTTCCACCACCGCATCCCGGTGCGGGAGGTGATGCCTATATCTTTATAGACGAGATCAGCATCGGCAATCCGCCTCAATAGAACCACTACAATCAATCCAAATGAAAACAATCCTCATCCTGTCTATTTCGACACTGTTCATCCTGGTTGGACCGAACCTCTGGTCTCAGCAACAGATCGGGGTTGAATTCCAGACCTACCCGACCGGTCAGATCGCTTCGCTGAACTATGCAACCACCCTGAAAGGGAATGGTGCCCTGGAAGCGAGGATCGGGTACAATTTTGTCGATCATCGCGACCTGGGCGTGCAGGACGATGAAAAAGGAGGTGGCATCGGTGGATCCATCGGATATGCTCATCCCATCTGGGGGCTTTTGCGCTTAGGGTTGCGCACAGACCTGTGGTGGAACACCATCGATTGGAAAATGGAAACGGGCACCCCCCTGGAGGTCTCTGGAACGACCAGGATAACGGTCCTCCAACCGACTTTGACCCTCGATTATCCGATCCCCCTGGGCAACTGGATGCTGACACCCCGAATCGCCTTCGGTGCAGAGATCAACGTACAAATAGATGGCGAAGAAGTCGGACAAGGAGCAATCCTCCTGGGTGGAATTGGTTTTTCGAGAGTTTTCTAGATTCCACAAGCTTCTTCTGAAAACAGAAAAGGGCAAGCCGAATGGCTTACCCTTTTTTTGATTTTGTTCGAGGTGGTCGCTTAATTCCGACCGAGGAATGCCTGAATACCAATGGTCAGGCCAAAGGTATTCACTTGCGGGTCACCTCCTCCGATCTGGTAAACCAACATTGGCTCGACCGCAACAGAATTGTTCAGGAAGAAGCTGTACCCGACACCGAGGTTGATGTCTGTCATGGTCTCTGCATCCTGGTCCTTGTCCTTGTCACTGGTGTAGTGGATTCCAACCTGGGGAAACAATCCCTGGAACACATAATAACGCGCATATGGGCCTACACCGAAAACGGTGTTACTAAAATCACCAAAAGATGTATTCGTGATTCCCAGATTTAATCCAATTCCCAGATTGTCAATCACAAAATAGCCGATGTTGGGTGATACAGTGAATACATTGACCGCATCATCCGCACCGTCGACCTTTGCAGAAACAAAGCCAGCCTGACCGCCAACCATCCATGCCCCCGCATTCACAGTTTGTGCTTGCGTAAATGTCGCCAGTCCGAGGACCAGGGCGGAAACCATCAAGGTTTTGAAAGATGTCATTTTGTTTTTCATAGGTGTAAGGTTTTGACGAAAATAAACAATATTTGGAATATGATCACTTCCCCTACATCTAATATCTTTCAGTGTAGCGGTTTCCCATTGTAAATCCGTGCAACCCGAGCCGTCATTAACAAATTTGTTCGACAAACTCGATGGGAAGCTCGTCCTGACAGCAGCCTGTCGCAGGTGGTGACTGAGGCCAATGCCGTTCAAAAAAGAAGACCGGTCGTGATTGAAAAATCAAATGGCAAGAGGAAAAGAGTGATCCCAGCAGGGCTCGAACCTGCAACCTACTGCTTAGAAGGCAGTTGCTCTATCCATTGAGCTATGGGACCATGAGAGGTGCAAAATTAGACATTCCCTACTTATCCCATGGAATTCTCCTAATTTTCCGTCCCGGTCCAAACAGAAGAGAATATGGCACTTTCAGAAGTCCGCATTGAACCCAGTTGGAAAGAAGCCCTGGCTGAGGAGTTTGCCCTGCCCTACTTCAAGCAGATCAAACAATTCCTGGTCCAGCAAAAAAAGGAAGGTAAAACCATCTTTCCCCCTGGAAACCTTCTGTTCAATGCGTTCGACACCACTCCTTTTCGCCAGGTCAAAGTGGTCATCCTGGGGCAGGACCCCTACCATCAACCTGGCCAGGCGATGGGGCTTTGTTTTTCAGTCCCCAGGGGTATCCGCACGCCGGCCTCCCTGGTCAATATCTATAAGGAGCTGCACCGCGACCTGGGAATGCCCAATCCGGGGCATGGAGACCTCACCAGCTGGGCCAGACAAGGGGTCTTTCTCCTGAATGCCATGCTCACGGTTGAACAAGGGAAAGCCGGGGCTCACAGCCGGATTGGCTGGCAACGGTTCACTGATGCCGTCATCCGCAAACTTTCAGCAGAACGGGAGGGCCTGGTCTTCCTGCTTTGGGGGAACTTTGCCAAATCTAAGGCCGCCTTGATCGACCCTCAAAAACATACGGTCCTTGAAGCCGTTCACCCCTCCCCCCTGGCAGGCAATAAATTCCAGGGATGCGGGCATTTCAGCAAAACCAACGAAATTCTTATCCAACAGGGCCAAAAGCCGATCGACTGGACCATACCCTCCTGACCATGCAACCAACTCTACATCGAACCGCCTTCCTCATTCTCGCCCTGTCCGGCGCCCTGGCCGTGCTGCTGGGAGCCTTTGGTGCACATGCCCTCCGAGAACTCGTCTCGGACGATTCCATCCAGGTCTGGAAAACGGCTTCCTTCTACCATTTTATACACACCCTGGCAGCCTTGGCTGTCCTGCTGACCCCAGGTCATCCACGGATGAAAAAGCTGGCAATCCACTTCTTTCTCTGGGGAATGCTCTGTTTTTCCGGATCCCTCTACCTGTTGAGTACACTCGATGCCCACCATCTTCCCATTCGTTTTCTGGGGCCGGTGACTCCGATCGGCGGGCTCCTCCTCACCGCCGGATGGCTGCTGCTGTTCATGGCCATCAAGAAAGGAGGATCACCAGAATAGAAGCCACACGCTGTACGTCCCCCGCGTTTCTTCCGGTTTCCAGAAAGTATGCGGTAATCGCAGTTTTTTTAAAGCTCTCTTAAGAGGTCTTCACAATTTCATAAGGCTACTCGGTTCATCCTTCGTGTCTCAGAAGTGAACCTTTTAAAACAAATAGCCATGAAACGCCTCTCCTTTCTCATCATCCCGGCCATCCTCATGATGCCTCTCCTGTCTCAAGCACAAATCATCTTCGGGGCTCATGGCGGTATCCATCCCAACAAAGTCCAGATCAAAGGCATCTCTGAAAGCTGGCTCCCTGAAAATTCATATTGGACCGGAGCCACTGCCGGTATCCATGCCGAAATCCCGATCAACGAACGCTTGTCGTTTCGCCCGGAACTGAACTATGCCGAAAAGGGCTTTCGGGTGAAAGAGGGATTTGAATTTGATATTTTCAACATTCCCGTGCCGATCGGAGCAGAAGCCATCACTCGTGTTCAATACCTCGAACTACCCCTGTTGCTGAAATACACCCTGTCTGAAGGGCCCGTCAGACCCTACATCTTTGCAGGTCCTCATCTGAGTTATGCCATTGATGGCCAGGTGGACCTGAAGGCGAATCTGATCCTGGATTTCAATATTGGCTCCTACGATATCGATATGACCAACAACCTCTACAACCAGTTCGAAGTCGGTGGAATCGCCGGAGCAGGGCTTGTATTTGAAGCTGGCAGGGCCGATATTTTCCTCCAGGGAAGTTTCCAGCATGGATTTACCGATATGCTTGACGATCCCATCGTTGATATCCGAATCCGAAATAGCGGATTCAATATCACCGCCGGCGTCCAGGTTCCCTTCTAGATCTACCTGTTGCACTATACAAAGAACGGGCCCTCCTCACATGCAGGAGTGCCCGTTCTCACTTTTGCCGGCTGGCCACTATTCATCCTCCAGCTGCTGTTCGGCTTTCTTCTTGTTTCGCCACCATAAAAACACAAAGGTCCCGACCAGGAGGTAGGGCGTAGCCAGCATGTACAGGATGCCTGCATTCAAGCCGTTCCCAGCCGTCCCGCCGTTGGCCATATTGGATTCTGCCGACATCCGGCACATGGGACATTGAGCAATGGCATCGACTGTCCCGAACAGGCAGATCATCAGGATCAGGAGGCCGATGAACAGATATTGGACTTTACGCATAATAAGGCATTAACATCAGGTAACACAATGGGCCGGTAGCGGCAACATAGGCCCACACAGGAAAGACCCACCGGGCCAGCTTCCTGTGTCGATCGATCACGCCGGCATACCCTCTGATAAAGGTAAACAGGATAAATGGAAGGATGCCTGCAGCCAGCAGGACATGCGTGATCAACAGAAAGAAGTAGAGATATCGGATAGCACCTTCTCCACCAAAGCGGGTCTCTGGCGTGGTAATATGATAAACCACATAGGAGACCAGGAAGATCACGGACAGGATCAGGGCCAGGGACATCCTGAATTTATGCCGGGCCACTTCGCCGGCCCGGATGGCCCGGTACCCTGCGATCAAGACAAAAAATGTAATGGCATTCACTGTCGCATGAAAGGGTGGCAGAAAAGAAAAATCCATCCCGGTTGAGATCTTGATCCGACGCATCATGATCACACCGATCAGGACGAGGATACTGACGACCCATGCCCAGCGATCAAGCTGTTTGACTTTCCGATTGGCCTCCATCATCGTTCTTTTGTTCTGTTGAGCTCCGGGCGGACCAGCTTCCTGGGGGGGAGGAGTATCGCTACCACTTCAACGAGACTGGTGAGGGAAGCCTGGTCTGTAATGGGAAAGGCCTGTCGCAACTGTCTCCGACGATCCACGACAAACACATTTTTTCGTATATCAGCCGGGAATACATCCTCACAAACCAGACGCATGGAATCTACTCCCGCTGTGGAAAGGACCACCTTCCATTGTGCCGTATCCTCCGGAAGTTCAATCCGCGGGAAAATGGAGTCTGTCAGGACCTGGTAAAAGAGGACATCCTCGCGGTCATCAAATTGTGATAACACAAGAGCGAGGCGATCTATTTGGTCCTGCATGACAACGGCATCATCCGTAAAGAGGAGGAGACTGATCTGTTCCACCCAATCATCCGTGTTCACCGGATGACCATCCAGCCCCCAC
>JAUIEA010000129.1 GCA_030429045.1 Bacteroidia bacterium
CGGATTGAACCTCCAGGCCATTGCGGTCAATGCCAGTTCGACCACTTCACTTTCGGCTACGGCGACCGGGGTGCTGCCCTTCTAAAACATCCGTTTGTTTATTGCCCAGGGCCTCTTCACCAATGGTGGGGAGGCCATTTTATATTCTGCGCATCAGTGAGCAGACCAGCAACTACATTCATGATTGGTATCGTGAGATATTGCGCCCCTTCAGGGCTTCTTAACGGGGGCATTCATATCGTTGGGCGCTGCCCAACGCTCGGTTATTGTGCCCCTTCAGGGCTTGCATTGTGTATGCTTCCACTCTGCCAGGGTCCAGTTGATGTTATGCGAATTGACTTTATGTACGAACGGTGATTCGTCGAGGAGTTATGGAGTTATGGAGTTATGGAGCAAAATACTATGGCGACTAAAGTCACCATTACAAACGTTCAATTCTCGAATTCCGCCTTCGCACTTCCGATTTCCGCTTTCCGATTTCCGATTTTCGCTTTCCGCTTTCCGCTTTCTCATTTTATTTCTGCCTTTCCAGGATCTTGATATAATTGGCGCGTTCGTAGGCGGTGGGATCGGCGATGTTCTTCTGGCTCATCACGCCTCTGAATGAATCGATAGTCGAAAACTGGTGGCGTTCCATCCACAGGGCCAGGTCCTTGTTCATCTGGTCGAGATGGTCGATCCCATGCTTATACAGGGAGGAAGCCGTCATCGTCACATCTGCACCGGCAAGGAGATACTTGACGACCTCATCAGCTGTTTGTACGCCGGTGGTAGCCGCCAGGGACAGGGGCACCTGCCCGTGCAAGATGGCGATCCACAAGAGTGGCAATCGGATCTCGTTGGCCGTTGAATATTGCAGGTTCGAGATCAGGCTCAGGTTCTCGATATCGATATCCGGTTGATAGAAACGATTGAAGAGCACCAGGGCATCCGCACCGGCATCCCGGAGGCCAGCAGCCATGGTCCCCATAGCACTGAAATAGGGATTCAATTTCACCGCCACTGGAATATTCACAGTCTTTTTGACGACGCGAACAATGTCCAGATATCGGCTTTCCACCTCCTGCGCACTAATGCCCATCTCGGAAGGGATAAAAAAGATGTTCATTTCGACTCCGTCGGCGCCAGCCTCCTCCATCTGACGGGCATAGTCCACCCAACCCTTATGACTGATTCCGTTCAGGCTTCCGATGATGGGAATATCGACCCGGGCTTTTGCCTGGCGGATCAGATCCAGATAGGCTTCAGAATCGACATGATAATCCTCCAGGTCGGGAAAGTACCCCTCCGCGTCGGGATGCACATTCGTCCTCTGATCCAGATCGGCATCCATCAAGGCATCCTCACGGCGGATCTGCTCTTCAAACAGAGAAAAGAGGACGACAGCTCCGGCACCGGCATCTTCCATGTGCAGGATATTCTCCAGATTTTCGGAAAGCGGGCAGGCCGACACCACGATCGGTGAAGAGAGTTCAAGGCCCATATAGATTGTGCGGAGATCCATTTTTTCAGTTAAGGAGGTTATGAGTTGAGGAGGTTTTGAGTCCTGACAACTGTGACCGTGTCACCCGAGCAGCTCTTCAAAGTCAGGAAAGCTACTTCAGGTAAAATCGCAGGATAAACTGTCGTAGTATTGGCCACTCAGCTATAGAAATCAGATACTGCAACTTAGGCCAAACCACGTATGACCCCGTTGATACGAGGCAGTTCAAGACTTGATCTGTATCATAGGTGTCTGGGAAAATCCCCTGACCCAGATTCCCCGTATCTTTCGGGCATGCGTCAATTGTTGGCATCTCTACTGGCATTTGTCTTCCTGCTTCCAACCCTGGCCTATTGGTCCAGTACCCGTTGGCAGCGGGATCACTTGCGCCGCGAAGCCAAACAATGCATGCTCCAGGGCATTCCGAAAGAATCCCTTTTTCGAATGGCTTTGCCAGTAGATGAACCCCTGCCCGTAGACTTCCAATGGGTAAATGGGGATGAGTTTCGGCTCCAGGGGATGATGTACGATGTCATCACCCGATATCAAACAGCGGACAGCCTGATCCTCATGGCCTGGGCGGACCATCACGAGGCGGCCTTTGAAGCCGAGTTGAATGACCTGTTCGCCAGACTGATGGACTTCGATCCGTTCAGTACCCACATCCAACACTCCTGGTCCCATCTGCTCAAGCAACTCTATCCTCCCGCCCCACTGTTGGACCACCCATTTGTTGCGGATCTGAAGAGCGCTACGCCTCCGGATCATCTTTTGGAAAAGCCCGGTCAATTCAACCTTGATCCACCGTCTCCACCTCCCCGACGAATCGGATGAACCACGGCGTGTTTCGCCCTGACATCTGATTCATTTCATTTCAATCCTTCCTCCGATGCAACAACACCATCGTTTCTGGCTTGTACTCGCAAGCCTGTTCGGGACATTCACCCTCGCCGGACAAACCATCACTGTCGAGTCTGCTGTGACCAGAGATGCGCTTATTGCAGCTTCCATCACCAATCAAACCACCAGCCATGCGGTGATCACCAACAATCGCGGACAGGCGGATATCTCCATCTTTGCCGCAACCGATACCTTGCTGATCTCCTATATCGGATTTGATCCGGTGCGATTGCCCGTCTCTGAACTGGAGGCCATGGACTACAAGGTCCACCTTCAGGAATCCAGTATACTCCTTGGCACGGTGCCGGTGACGGCCACCCGATGGTCGCAACCCATGAAGCGATCGGCCCAGCCATTGGCCATCATCCGACCGGGTGATGTGCGACTTCAGAATCCCCAGACCGCGGCCGACCTCCTGGGCCTGTCCGGCAAGGTCTTTATCCAGAAAAGTCAGCAAGGGGGTGGCAGCCCGATGATCCGCGGTTTTGCGGCCAATCGGGTATTGATCAGCGTGGATGGCGTGCGGATGAATACGGCCATCTTTCGCAGTGGCAACCTCCAGAATGTGATCGCCCTGGACCCGCTGACCCTGGAACAAACCGAGGTCATCCTCGGTCCGGGGTCACTGCTGTATGGCAGCGATGCCATCGGTGGGGTCATGTTGTTTTCAACCCGCCAGCCAACCCTCATCCCCGACGGCGACAACCCGGTTCGGGGACAGGCCTTCCTGCGATTTGCCAGTGCCAGCAATGAAAAGACCATCCATTTCGACCTTCATTATGGCAAGCAGAAATGGGCCTTCCTCTCCAGCGCGACCCTGACAGATTATGAGGATCTGCGCATGGGCCGCCATGGACCGGACGAATATCTTCGCCCCACCATTGCCAACCTTAACCCGAGAAAACCGGACTCCGTGTATACCAATCTGGATCCCATCATCCAGGTCGGCAGCGGATACCGGCAGTTGAATCTGATGCAAAAGGTCCGCTTCATGCCAAATGATCATTGGGACATCGAATATGGATTCCACTTTTCCACCACCGGTGACGTACCTCGCTACGACCGCCTGATTCGCCCGAAGGGCAACTCCCTGCGGTCCGCTGAATGGACCTATGGCCCACAAAACTGGCAGATGCACCACCTGGAAGCAGAGCATAAGGCGGATCATGCCCTGTTCGATCATCTGCGCATCGCCCTGGCCTACCAATATTCTGAAGAGAGTCGGCGGGATCGCGACCTCTTTAGTCCGATTCGACATATCCGGAACGAAGGGGTAGATGCCTGGTCACTCAACCTGGACCTTCACCGCACCCTGGATACCAAACAGACCCTCAGTTATGGTTTGGAGGGGGTCGTCAACCAGGTCGCATCCAGTGGTACCGATGTCAACCTGCTTGCGTCCACCTCGCTCCCGGCGGCAAGTCGCTATCCGGATGGGTCCATCTGGACCTCCTGGGGGGCATATGGCCTCTATCAATACCGACCGACAACATTCTGGTCGGTCGAAGGCGGATTGAGATACAATGTTGTCACCCTGGATGCAACATTCGATCCCACGTTTTTTGCATTTCCATTTGATCAGGCCAAACAACGAAATGGAGGACTGACCGGCAATCTGGGACTCCTGTTCAATCCCAATGAAGCATGGCAATTCTCGCTGATGGGGAGTACAGGATTTCGAAGCCCCAATGTGGATGATGTCGGTAAGATCTTTGATTCTACGCCCGGGTCTGTCGTTGTTCCCAATCCGGATATCGTACCGGAATACGCCTATAGCGCCGATCTGGGTATCGTCAGATCCTTCGGGGAATGGATGAAGATCGACATCAATGCCTGGTATACCCTGTTGGACCATGCCCTGGTTCGCCGTGATTTTACCTTTAACGGGCAGGATTCCATCGTCTATAATGGCGCATTGAGTCGGGTTCAGGCCTTGCAAAATGCTGCCCGGGCCAGCGTATGGGGTGTCCAGGGTGGCGTTGAGGCGGTACTGCCCTATGGCTTCAGATTGCGACTCCGGAGCAGCTGGCAAGAGGGCGTGGAAGAACTGGAAGATGGCAGTACAGCTCCGCTGAGACACGCCGCACCGTGGAGCACCTTGGCACAATTACAGTATAAAAAAGATGTCTGGCAGGCAGACCTGACCTGGCAGTACCAGGCTGAAGTTGCTGCCGGAGATCTTCCTCCCGATGAGCAGGGCAAGGAATACCTCTATGCCCTGGATGGGGAGGGACTGCCCTATTCCCCAGCATGGGCCATTCTCAACCTCAAGGGCACCTTGCAGGTCAGGGAGAATTTCCTGCTGAGTGGCGGTGTTGAAAATATCCTGGATGTTCGCTACCGCCCCTATAGTTCGGGGATCACCGCACCCGGACGGAATGTCATCCTGGGTTTGCGGATCGGGTTCTAAGCGTTACAAATCCTAGGAGGGTCAACACCTTCCAGTAACCGCATCTCACGCAAAGAAATCACAGCAAAAGCAAGACGGGATTCGGAAGGGAGTATCGGTCAGGGTTTGTTGTTGTTTGCTCAACAACCAAGGATCAGGAAGTATACCTTTCAGGTGACACCTGATCATGGGCATACATCTTTCGGAAGGCAATTTTCGCCTGATATGTTCATGGTTTTCTGGTAAAGAGTCCCCATCTGTACTTCGAAAAGTCCGGGCACCAGAAGCAGACTTCTGGTGCCCGGTTTCGATTACCCCTTCAATCTGGAATTGATCCTGTCCGCCCAATCCCTTCCCAGGTCAAGCTCTGTTCCCAGCTGCATATCCTCATCCAGCTTGTACAATGGCAGGTAGGTATCTCCTGCTCCCGCATGCTTTGGATAGATGCGAAGTTGAATGGTATTGATATAGGAATAATTCCCGTTTGCAGAGGGTCGGGATTTGACCTCTTTCTCCAATTTGACCTCCCGAACGTCTTCCAGGCGAATCCTTGAAGACATCGGACGATTAGAGCTATTCCTGTAGAAGAAAAACTCCTTTTCTCCTGCGACCCATCCAAGGATCATCTTTCCTTCCATGGTGAGGTCTCCGATCCCATCCGGGGTCATTCCCACTGCCTGCAAGGCATCATGTAAAACTTTTTTATTGGATGCTTTTTTGGAAAGGCTGATACCCAGGAAGAATGCTGCGCCAACAGCAAAAAAGATCAAACTGATCACTATTGTTCCACTATCCATGTTCATTCTGTTCTAGGTGACAATCCATCCAGAATCCACCCGGTGAGTCAATTCGCATCCAGGGAGTATCTTCTTCGCCGGCTGATGGATTTTCTTTAGAGCTGGATAGTGCATCCAGAATCAAAAAACCAGCCTGCGAGGACGGATCGTCTTGGTGATTGGAAAATTGAGAAATGACGAGGAATTCGCTCAAAGTGAAGACCTCGACAACGTGGCATTGCCATGATGGCATGCATGGAACCTGGTCGCTACCAGAACGTGTGAAAGGGAAAGATCAGTCGCCTCAGATTGATGAGGCTGATCTTGTCGATTCTAGCAAGGGCAAATTGGGTGTTCACCAGGTCCTGGTGGACCACAAGTCTGTTCAGTAATGGGGGTACTTTCGGTGAAGTTCTCTCTGCCGGGTATTCAACCAGGTTTTCCTGAATCTTCCCATGACTGTGGAATTGCCGAAGCGATCGTAAGATCTGCGAATCTGTGTTTGGTTGGGCCGTCTGAATCATCATCAGATCCGATTCCAGATGTGGAATCATGACTGATTCTGTTGCATGGCCTGCACCGACAACCCTGAGGGTCGTCAACAGAATGAAGCACAGTTGCAGGCCGATCTGTCTGATCATACTGCAAAGCTATATGGGATTCCTGAACGATTCAATACTTATCATGAAAGAGTTTTGATCAGCGAACAAATACTCGTACTCGGAGTATCAAATTTAGCTGGATGGCCCGAATTTCAAACCAGTGCCTTGGGTAAATGAGCTGAAAGAAGGTTTGCTTGAAGCCCGTGAAGCCCGTCCCTGCAGTGCAGCATTCATACTTTCTAAACCCAACAAAAAACCAGATGTATTGATATATGCAAATACAATATGTGTCTTTGGGGGAATTTGCCACAAAACAGGATCTGATCTCGCCTACCTTGCACGAGAAATCCAATGAAGCTATGAATAAGCAAACCCTCTTGCTCTTCCTGATGGTCTTTGCAATTACCTCCTGCAACAAGGAGGATCAATCACTTCCTTGCGACCAGATCACATTGATTGAAAACCCGACACCCGCACTTCAGGTTGGCATTTCGAATCCTGATATTGAGTTTCAGGCCGTCAAAGGCATGATCCATTCACCATACGGTCTAATTCTCGCACATGGGACCACCATGACGGATTCAGTCTTTTGCCTGGACGCTTCTTCTGGCCAACGAAAATGGGCGGCAGAAATGCCAAGATCAACTGGAAGTACACCGAACATCCAAATAGAAGAATGGAATCACATTCGTATGGGCTCTATTTTGCTCATTGGGCAAGGACCTGAAATCTTTCAACTCGATTTAATAGTAGGCGCATTCCTCCCAGAAATAAAAATTGAGGGGGAAGTCTGTGCCATCTATCCATCGGATATAACAGGGACCTGCCTGGTAACAAGTAGGAAATTTGATACCCCAACCATGACCAATATTTACACTGTCTATCTTTTTGATCAGGAGAAGCAGAAATTAGAAATTTTAATCCAAGAGAGTTCCAAATCCACTTTCTTTTTTGGCCTTCATCACCTTGTCAGAATGCAGGTCACAAATCAAATAGATACAATTTTGTGCTATATCACGTTTATAAGCCTCAACGACAAACCGATATTGACCACGTACAATCTCACCAAGAAAGCTAAAAAAGAAATTGCCATTCTGGAAAGCCCATCTTTTGGGGTGCCGAACACTCTAGACCTAACCCTTTCAGACAACCTTTTAATTGTCTTTGACCAACCCCAAGAGGCACTTATTGCTTTTGACCTCCACACAGGCAACGAGGTCTGGAGACAACAAACCCTGTATCCTATATCTAAAAATGAAACATATATCTATGCAGCTATTCCAGAATTCGGCCGAATCAGAATCCAGGACGGATTTGCAATTTCAACCCAAATAAATCTTCCCACTCCATATAATGTAGTCGCCACACCAGCATATCACTTGACGTCTAAATGGTTAAATCCTACTGAGAAATTCTTATTCCGAAATACATCCGGATGCAACGCGATGATCATTGCGTATCCTGGCACTCCTGACGGTTCACCACGTAAAAGGTCTTGGTCAAGTTATAACTGGATGGATCAAGATGAAGAAAAGATCTATCTCACAGACGGATATGATCTCTTCATATACAATATGCCTTGATGCAAACTTGAACTACGCTATTACACAACTTACTCCCCTGCCTCCAGAATCCGCTTGATGGCCTTGAGGTCCTTTCGATTGGCCCGACGCATGGCCCAGCTCATCATGGGGGCGATCCAGGCCGAGAAGCCCCGGGGTTCTCCCTGGTTGCGGAGAGTCATAAGGGTGGCACCATTCCCGGCATCTGACCATGTATAAGTGGTTTGCATCGGAAAGGGTCCCTCTGATGTTTTCATCACCAGGCGTTCACCGGGCACCCATTCTTCGATCTGGTAGGTATAGGCCATTCGTTTTCCCAGGAAGTGAGCCACGAAGGCGACCTGGGAACCCACCTGGAGGGGCGGGTTGGAGATCCATTCTACTGTTTTGATATTCTCATACCACACCGGAGCATGGTCAGGGTCTGCCGCATAGGCAGCAACGGTCTCCCTGGGGCACAGGATTTCAATGGAGGTGTCGACGTCAACGTTCATAGTCAACAATTTACCACGAAATCATGAATCGGGGACGGTGGCCTACTCCAGGATCATCAATTTGGCAAACTTCAGCATGATCCGCCGCTCGGGGTTGTCGATCTCCTTGAAGTAAATGGTCGCCACCCGATTATCCCGGGCGCCATCCACCAGATTGACCACCCCTTCTCCGAACTTCATATGCAGGACCTTCATGCCGGCCTCGATAGATGTGGCCGGGCTGGGTTGAAACGTCGCCGGATCGATGGTGCGGACGGATGCCGCCACCTGGACCTTCGGGCGGGCTGCGCCTCCTATCCTGGCTTTTGGCGGTGCAGATGCTGCCTCCAGTTCCTGGACCATGCCGCCTGTATCTTCCAGATTGTCCGTGTCGATCTCTTCGAGGAATCGACTCGGCTCATTATAGCGCATCTGGCCGTAGCGGTAGCGGCTTTGCGCAAAGGTCAGCCACAGATGCGCCTTGGCCCGGGTGATGGCCACATAGAACAACCTGCGTTCCTCATCGATCTCGTCCTGGCTGTTCATGGACATGAAGGATGGAAAGAGCTGTTCTTCCAGGCCAACCAGGAAGATGGCCAGAAACTCCAGGCCCTTTGCGGCGTGGACTGACATCAGGGATACAAAGTCCGTTTCATCTGTCCCCTCATCAGCATCGGTCAGCAGGGCAATATTCTGCAGGTAGGACGCCAGGGATTTATCCTTGACCTCGCCTGTGTATTCCTCTTCATCGCTCTCGGTAAATTCCTGGATACCATCCAGCAGGGCCTGGATATTCTCCTTCCTGCTGATCCCTTCGATGGTATGATCACTGGCATATTCATCATAGAGCCGCGACTCCTTGGCCACCCAGAGGGCCAGGTCGTATGCATTCAGGGTTTCGGTCTTCTCCCGGAATCCCTGCATCATGGCGATGAACTTGACAATGGATTTTCCAGAACGCGTCTGGGGGCCCGCCTTTACCAGTGCCTCCCAGAGGGTGATCGATTCGGCGGAGGCCAGGGCGGCCATCTGGCTCATGGTCGAATTGCCGATCCCCCGCTTCGGAAAGTTGACCACCCGCTTGAGGGCTTCCTCATCCCGGTGGTTGACCACCGCGCGCAGATAGGCGATCAGGTCCTTGACCTCCTTGCGCTGGTAGAAGGATTGCCCCCCGAAGATCTTGTAAGGGATATTATGCCGGCGCAGGTGTTCCTCGAAGATGCGGCTCTGTGCATTGGTGCGGTACAGGATGGCGATCTCATGGTTGGGCAGGTGATCACGGGTTTTCAATTCCATGATCTGATCGATCACGCGACGTCCTTCCTCGGTGTCGTTGATCGCCTTGATCAGCTTGATCTTCTGTCCTTCGTCCTGCTCGGTCCAGATCGTCTTTCGGATCTGCCGCTTGTTGTACCCGATCACCTTGTTGGCCGCTTCTACGATATGGCGGGTAGACCGATAATTCTGCTCCAGCTTGAAGGTTTGCAAGCCGTCAAAGTCCTTTTCGAAGTCCAGGATATTGTCGATGGTGGCTCCGCGGAAGGCATAGATACTCTGGGCGTCATCCCCCACGGCGCAGATATTGCGGGGACTGCCATTGTAGAGGGTCAGTTTCTTGAGGATCCCGTACTGGAGAAAGTTGGTGTCCTGGAACTCGTCGACCATGATATACCTGAAGCGTTCCCGGTATTTCCGGGCGACTTCGGGTTTCTCCTGGAGGAGCCGGAAAAACTGCAGAAGCAGATCATCAAAGTCCATGGCTCCTGCCTTCCGGCAGCGGCCGACATATTCGGTATAGATCTTATGAAATTGGGGAATTCGGCTGGCCTGGTCGTTGGACATCTGCTCCGCATTCATCTCATAGGCCTTCGGGGTGAGCAGATTGCTCTTGGCTGAGGAGATCCTGTTCTTGATCCCATTGGCGGGGTAGGCCTCCTTGTCCAGGTTCCATTCCTTGATGATGGAGGCGATCAGATTCTTGGAATCCTCGGTATCATAGATCGTAAAATCGGAGGGATAACCGATCTGATCGGCTTCGATCCGCAGGATCCTGGAAAAGAGCGAGTGGAAGGTTCCCGCCCACACCTGGCTGGCCCGTGGACCCGCCACCTGACTGATCCGTTCCTTCATCTCCCTGGCCGCCTTATTGGTAAAGGTCAGGGCCAGGATGGAAGAAGGCGGTACACCCTGGGAGAGGAGATAGGCAATCCGAAAGGTCAGGACCCTTGTTTTGCCGGATCCCGGACCGGCAATCACCAGTACGGGACCATCGATGGTGGTCACTGCCTGCAGTTGAACAGGATTCAGGCCGTTTAGAAAATCTGACATGCGGCGAAGATAAGGAAGTGGTCGGGTCGGGAGGACCATCCCGTCCGTTTGGAGGTAGAATTTTACCCTGATCTGCCCCTCTCCATGACCTGGGATGAAGCTACCCTGCAGTTCATGGTTGGTCCGGGGCTATCGCTGGCGGGTATAACAATCCATATAGGTATCAAAGCAGGCTGTTTCGATCACAGTGCCCAGGCTGTCCAGCACCGCGATCTGGATCCCCCGATGCTGGTCCGACACTTCCTTTCCGTTGATCTCCAGCAAGGGCCTGGTGTCATTCAGATTGCCTCCGGATGCCATCCGTATCTCTGCCGGTGAGGTCCAGGTATCGATGATCTGGTGCCGGGTCAATTCCATGGTCAGGGGCTCTGTCGTCGCGAAGGCCTCCTTCACCAGTTTGCCCTGGCTGAAGATGGCCAGCCAGCTGCTCCTGAATTGCAAATTGCGGATCTGGCTGTTGGCACCCTCAAACCAGCTTCTGGCCTCGGGACATAACTTGCTGGAGGCTTCGTCAGAGACGGTCAGCAATACGGTATGTTGACTGTTGCGAACCATAAAGTCCTGCAACC
>JAUIEA010000130.1 GCA_030429045.1 Bacteroidia bacterium
CTCGCCTTTTTCATGTCCGGCCTGCCTTCGGTACTCGCACCGGGCAGGCCAGACATGAAAAAGGCTGCCGACTTCGTCGGCAGCCTTTGCTATTTGTCGGGGTGACAGGATTTGAACCTGCGACCACACGCCCCCCAGACGTGTACTCTACCGGGCTGAGCTACACCCCGAATGACTGGTTGAAGGGGGGCTCCCCTGTAACCCAAAATGTGAGGAATGGCGGATTCGAACCGCCGACCTCTACCATGTCAAGGTAGCGCTCTAAACCAACTGAGCTAATCCCTCTTGCATCTCTATATGCTCTGTCAGTAGTTCTGCCTGCTCAAGGCGGCAATACCTGCTGAAAAACACCCTGCATCTCCACCCACTCCTTCGAGTGGGCTGAACAGGGACGCAAAATTAATTGTTTTTCCGGGAAATCAATACACCCTGGCCAACAGAAATTCCATCTTTTGATTGCCACCGCAGGAAATAGGCTCCGGAAGCCACTTCCGCAAGCCACCAGTCCACCTGATCACCGGCGTTCAGCCTCAGTTGTTTGCGACTGATCTCCCGACCGGCAACATCCAATAGTATTAGAGCCCCCTCAAGGGGTTGGTCCGCGCGAATGGTCATCCGATCTGAAATCGGATTGGGAAAGACGGTCAGGCCTCCCCGTTCAAACCCGGTCAGGCTGGATACCTGGACCTCCACGGTATTGGACAACCTCGGACAATCATCAGTGCCCGTTGCGATCACATGGTAGGTGCCCGAAGCATTGGGAATCCACCAGGGATCAGAAGTGGTGCCAACCAGTGTATCGTCCAGATACCAGTCGTAGGTCAAGTACCCCTCATCTGCCACCAGACTGTCTCCCTGGACCATCACGCCAAATGGGACCTGGTCCGGAACGACTACCTCTGCAGAGGTTTGCGCGACACAGCCATTACAATCCGTGATCACGATCGAATACATCCCCGCACACAGATCGGTCAAGCCCGTCGGCGGATCATTCGGATTGGGTCCGCCGCCGATGGTAAAGGCATAAGGCGGACAGCCGTTGGTCACCTCAAGCAGGATCTCCCCGTCACAGGTATCCGGACAGGATACACTCCCTCCGATCGCCTGGGCCGTCATACTACACGGCGTGGTGATCCGGAAGATGGTTCCCTGTCCGATGGCAGCGACATACAGCTCCCCATACACATCCTCTCCGAAGGCGGCATATTCCTGGTTGCTGAGATTGGCCAGTTCCGTATTGGTCCAGCCACCATTGCCATCCGGCTCCAGTGCCCAGAAGATCCCGGTACAGTAATCGGTGTAAATGTATTTGCCATACAGGGATGGATACTTGCTTCCCCGATAGACATAGCCACCGGTCACCGAGCAACCGATGGCATTGGTGTTCTGATAGACGTGAATGGGCGGTTCATAACTGTTGGCAGGACCACATCCGTTGGTATTGTAGGCTACAAATCCTTCATAACAACGCCAGCCGTAGTTCAAGCCACCCGGTGACCCGGCAGGCTCCATATCGATTTCTTCCCATTTATCCTGGCCGACATCACCGATCCAGAGATCACCCGTCATCCGATCAAAACTGATCCGCCAGGGATTGCGCAGGCCCAGGGCCCATATTTCAGGGAAGGTATCGGCCGACTGAGCAAAAGGATTATCCGAAGGGATACCATAGGGAATGGCTCCATCCACATCCAGTCGAAGCATCTTTCCCAAAAATTCTTTCGGGTTTTGAGATCGGTTGCCCGGATCTCCACCACTACCGCCATCCCCCATCCCGACATACATATAACCGTCAGGGCCGAAGGCCAGATCACCTGCATTGTGGTTGCTGAAGGGTTGACCAACTGTCAACAGGACCAGTTCGCTGTTGGCATCTGCCACATCAGGATCCGTCCCCGACCGGGTGAAGCGTGAGATCCGGGTATCCCCGTCATTCCCGGTATAGTTCACAAAGAAGTACCCGTTATTGACATAATCCGGATGAAAGGCCAGCCCCAGCAATCCCCGTTCATTCGCTCCCGAATTGACGATGGGATCGATATCCAGGAAGGGTGCGGGATTGACATTCCCGTCCATATCCAGGATCCTGATTCGCCCACCCTTCTCGACAATATACAACCGGTCATCCTGCGGGGCATGCTTGACATCCACCGGCAGGGAGAACCCGGACCCGACAGGTTCGAGGATGATCTCCTGGGCAGGAAGGGACAGTAATAACAGGGGAATGGCCAGGAAGGACAGGAGGAATTTCATCATGATGTGGACTTTTAACAATAATACTTCTTTTCCCCGAATTCTCTGGCAGCACGGACCACGAGAAACCCGCCATCTGTCCGCGTTTGCCCGGTTTTACCCCTTGTTTTTTCGCCTCTGACCGACAGTTGTCGGTTTTTTACAGAACCTTCCAGTGAGATATTCTATTTTTGTTTTTATACTTTCTCACCTCTTTGATCAAGAACCAGGTTCACATGATGATTCGAATGATGACGACCGTCTTTGCGGTCCTAATGACTTTTGCCACCCTGTTTGGCCAATCTCTCTGGGTTGAAACATCCCGCGCCCAGATCCTCCAGGCTCCCCAGGAAGCCTATGTCCTTCCACAGGAGGGGCACTTCTATTCCCTTAAATTCGACCAGCTGGTCCAGACCCTGCAGCAACAGTCATCCACCATTATAACCTTGCCGGATGCTCATGGCCATCTTTCTCAATTCCAGGCCACCTTTAGTCCGGTAGCCGAGCCGGGGTATTATGCCCTTCATCCGCAGACCGGCACCTATAAAGTGACCAGTCTGCGCGACCCGGCCCTCTTCGGCCGAATTGATCATACCGTGAATGGTTTTCACGCGTTCATCCAGGACCACGGAAAGGTCTGGATGATCGACCCGGTCTTCCAAGGCCAAACCGACCTCTATGCCGTCTACTTCAAGGACCTGTACCATAAGGATGGCACCAGGCCAACCTTTGACTGTGAACAGGACATGGGCATGGTGGTCGATCCATCTGAGGCCATTGCAGCAGCACCGGTATCCAGCCTGCGAAATGCGGCCATCGATCGTAAACATTATCGCCTCGCCCTGGCGACTACCGGGGAATATGCCAACTTCCATGGGGGCACCATCCCCAAAGTCAGTGCTGCCTTGATCACCGCGGTGAACAGGGTCAATGTGATCTATGAGGTCGACCTGGGTGTCCGGTTGGTCCTGATTGCCAATAATGATGATTTGATCTTCCTCAACCCTGCAACAGACGGGTATACCAATGGCAACCCTCAGGCCATGATCCAGGAGAATCCCAATGTGATCTCATCCATTATGCCTGCATCCAGCTATGATATCGGTCATGTCTTTGGCACTGCACTGGCCAGTGGCACGGTTGGTCTGGCCTCTCTGGGATCTGTATGTACCGGAAATAAAGCAAGGGCTATGAGCTCTTTTTTCACCCCGGTCAATGATGCGTTCTGGGTGGATATTGTCGCTCATGAACTGGGGCACCAGTTCAGTGCACAGCACTCCTTCAACAAGTGTGACGAAATGAATGAAAACCCGTCTACCGGATGGGAACCCGGAAGTGGCAGTACGATCATGTCCTATGCCGGATCATGCAATATCAACAATGTCCAGGATGACGCGGACCCCTATTTTCATGGTGGCAGCCTGGAGCAGATGAAGTCCTTCATCGCCGCAGGAGCCGGATCCGGTTGCGGTTCCTTTGAATCCACCACCAATGATGCCCCGGACGTGCAGATCGTCTACAAGAACGGCTTTTACATTCCGATCAATACACCGTTCAAACTGCATGCGGAAGGGACGGACCCCAATAATGACAACCTGACCTATTGCTGGGAACAATTGGATACCGGACCGATCACCGATGCCGGTTCCCCTTTGCTCAACAGTCCGCTGTTCCGCAGCCTGCCCCCTTCCAATGATTCTACCCGCTGGTTCCCCCAGCAATTCAGGATCATCCAGAACTTTCCATCCAAGTACGAACTGTTACCCTCTTACTCCCGCGACCTGACGTTTCGGGTGACCGTGCGGGACAACCACCCGGAAGGTGGAGCCATCGCCCGGAAGGATGTGGCGTTCAAGTCGACCGATATGGCCGGCCCTTTTACCGTCAGCTCCTTCAATGTGCTGGACACCGTACGTCATGGTGAATATGTGGAGGTCACCTGGAATGTCGCCAATACGGATGTCTGGCCAGTCAATTGCAAAACGGTCAATATCAAATTGTCGACAGACGGAGGTTATAACTACCCGTATGTCCTCGCTGAAAATGTCCCTAACAACGGGTCCTTCTTTGTGACCATGCCCATTCTGACCACGACCTCCGGTCGGATCATGGTCGAGGCTGCAGACAATGTCTTTTACGATATCAACAACGCAAACCTGCGGATCCTCCCACCGACCAGCCCCGGCTTTGCGGTCAACCTGACCCCTTATACTCAGGTCGCCTGTATTCCTGAAAGTGCCGTGATCAAGCTGGAGACTAGTTCCCTGCTCGGATTCACCGAGCCGGTCACATTCACCCTTACAGATGGTCTTCCTCCCGGCGCAGTGGCCACCTGGAGTGCCAACCCGGCTACACCAACACAGGACGTCTTCCTGGAACTGGACCTGACAGGTGTGACCCAAACCGGCTTGTACGAATTACAGATCACGGCCGAAGCCAACGGCGCAGAAACGGCCAACCGGAATGCCTTTGTCGATGTCTACAAGAGTGATTTCAGCACCCTGGATGCTGTATCGCCAGCCAGTGGTACCGGCGGCATAGGCGTCTCGCCCCTGCTCACCTGGGTCAACCAGGATGATGCACAGTTTTACACGGTTGAAGTGGCCACCAGCCCTTCTTTCGGCAATACGGTGGTGATCAGTCAGACCGGCATCACCGATCCTCAATACCAGGTTGTGGACGCGCTTGATGAAAGCACTCTCTATTTCTGGAGAGTCATTCCGGGCAATATTTGCGGTGACCTGGAAAATGTCCCGGTCTATGCTTTCCATACCCTGACCATCTCCTGTGACGAACTGACCAACAGCACAGAGTTCAGTATTCCCGGAACGGGGCCTGCCACGATCACCAGTACAGTAAATGTGCCGGTGAGCGGTCCTGTCGGTCTGGTCCGGGTCAAGAACATCATCGGCAACCACCAGAATATCGGCAACCTGCGTGGGAACCTGAAAGGTCCCGATGGCAAGTCAAAACGCCTCTGGAACCCTCAGTGTTCCTTTATTGCCGGCGACATCAACATGAGTTTCAACGATGATTCCCAGACACCCTTCTCCTGCCCTCCTTCTTTGGGAGAAACCTACAAAAGCGTAGAACCTTTGGCAGATTTCACTGGCGATGATATCCTGGGCGAGTGGAGCCTGATCGTCCAGGACATCCAGTCCGGTGGCAGTGGAACGCTGAACAGCTGGACCCTGGAATTCTGTACCAGTGTTGCCCTCAATGCCCCTTACCTGGTCAACAACGATACGCTGAAGATCAAGCCGGGCACATTCAATAATGTGGACAACAGTCACCTGCTCAGTCAGGACGCAGACAATGGGCCGTCAGAATTGACCTATACCCTCGTCTCGCTTCCCACCGTCGGCACCATGCGAAATGGCTTTGTGGAGCTGAACGTCGGTGACCAGTTTTCCCAGGATGACATCGATAAAAACCTGATCAGTTACGAGCATCTGGGCATGGATGAACAGGTCTACACCTTCACCTTTACCGTCGAGGACGGAAATGGCGGATGGTTCGGGATCAACCAGTTCACTATCCAGACGAGCAATTCAGTAGCCACCACCAATCCGGAGGCAGCCTCTCTGAATATGCAGGTCTGGCCCAATCCGGCTCGCGAATTCTGTACGATCCTGGTTCCCGGGCAAGATCTGAACCCGAACCAGGTGTCCGTGGTCAATACCCTGGGGCAGCTGGTACCCGTATCTGTCCGTCAACTGGCAACAGACCGATTAACCCTGGACACCGGTCGTCTGACCCATGGCCTGTATTATATACAGGTGGCCATAGGAAACCGCCTCGCGGTCAGCAAACTTCAGGTCAACGGCTTATAAGCGCACAGGCATGTAAACCGAAAACCCCGGCTATTGGTCGGGGTTTTCGGTTTACAATCTTCGATGACAAACTAAGTGATCCAAAGGATCTGGTGAACATTGACCCGGTTCTTTCAATTGTATACTCGGTATAATTCTTCCGCACATGCGACCTCTATCCTACCTGATCTCCAGTCTCTTGCTTATCCTGACCATGTTCGGACAGGTTACCGCCCAATCCTCTCCATTCTGGACATTCCGCTCCGCCGAATGGGTTCAGGCACAGCCGGAAGAGGCATATGTCCAGCCAGCCAAAGGCATCTATGCGACCCTGGACCTTGCGGCCTTCCGCAATGCCCTGCCACAGGGTGGTTCTGCCGTACTGGATATCCCCGGCCCGGACGGTCATCTTCATTCCTGTAAGATCACCTGGTCACCCTCTGCTGAAACAGGATACTATGAGCGTCATCCCGAAACGGGCACCTTTCGGATCAGTGGCGTCCAGGATCGGACGCTTACGGGTCGGATCGATTATACGATGAAGGGTTTTCATGCCATGATGCGGCAGGATGGGCGAACCTGGATGATCGACCCGGTCTATCGAAATCGCCAGGATGTACATGCCATTTACTACCAGGATGAATACCTCGGAGACGATCAGGAAGCGCCCACCTTTACCTGCTATCTGGAAGAAGATGCACTGGAAGGAGATCCGGAGGAAGTGATCCAGAATCCACCAGCAGCAGCATTGCGCAGTGGCCCTGTAGTACTGAAGACCTATCGGATCGCCGTGGCTGCAACGGGCGAATACACCAACTGGCATGGCGGCAAGGCCGCTGCAAGTGCCGAGATCATCACGGCCGTCAATCGGCTGAATTCCGTGCTGGAAATCGATATGGGTGTCCACCTGAACCTCATCTCCAATAATGACCTCATCGTCTTCACAGACCCGGCCACGGATGGATATACCAATGGCGATACGGAAGCCATGATCAATCAGAATCCAAGTGTCATCTCCATGTTCATCGCACCGGGCGGATATGATATCGGCCATGTGTTCGGCGTGGCGACGAACGGACAGGTAGGGCTGGCTCAATTGGGGGCCGTCTGCACCAATTCAAAAGCCAGGGGAGTCAGTGGCCTCTTCGTACCGAAATTTGATGGCTTCTATATCGGTGTCATTGCCCATGAGGTCGGCCACCAATTCTCAGCCTCCCACTCGTTCAATAAATGTATCAATGAAAATGCCGGCACCGGTTGGGAGCCTGGTAGCGGATCCACCATCATGTCCTATGCCGGATCCTGTGGACAGAATGCCATGCAAAACAATTCCGACCCCTACTATCACGGTGGAAGTCTGGGGCAGATGAAGAGTTTTGTCCGTTCCGGAGCCGGAGCGCAGTGTGGCACCAGCATTCCGACCGACAATGAGGACCCCATCCTCATGGTCGACTATCCGAAAGGCATCCATATTCCCATTTCGACACCCTTCATACTGGAAGCCACGGCCCAGGACCCGAATGCAGATGATCTGACCTATTGCTGGGAAGGCATTGACACCGGTCCGATCACGGATGCAGGGATGCCCATCCTGACCTCCCCGCTGTTCCGCAGCTTCAAACCGGTTCCAGAGTCATTCCGTGTCTTTCCCAAGATGTACAAGGTCGCCCAGGGGCTCTATGACAAATTTGAACTGCTGCCCACCTATTCGCGGGATATGACCTTCCGGGTCACCGTTCGCGATAACAACCCGGAGGCTGGCAGTATCGACCAGAAGGATGTGGCTTTTTATGCCACTGAACTGGCCGGTCCGTTCGAGGTGACCTCCTTCTCGTCGATCGACACCGTTCGCCAGGGCGATTATGTACCCGTGACCTGGGATGTGGCCAATACCGATCAATATCCGGTCTATTGCAAGGAGGTCTCCATATACCTGTCCACCGATGGCGGCCTGACCTTCCCGACCCTGCTGGCGGAGAATGTCCCCAACAATGGTTCCTTTTCGGTAAGCATACCCCAGGTGACCACAAACTCTGCGCGGATCATGGTGCGGGCAGCCGACAATATTTTCTTCAACATGTCATCGGGCAATCTGCGCATCCTGCCCCCGCTGACACCCGGCATTGCCCTGGATGTCCGACCCTACTCACAGGTGGCCTGTGTTCCGGATGTCGTTTCCATTGAATTGGAGACCTCATCATTACTGGGCTTTGCGGAGGAGGTTTCCTTCGAATTGCTTTCCGGATTACCTCCCGGGGCCATCGCCACCTTCAGTCAGGAAACCATTACGCCGCCAGCAACGACCATGTTGTCGATCGATCTGGGTGGCGTCACGCTCGGGGGCGATTACGATCTGGAAATCCAGGCGACCGCAAACGGGATTCCCACACTGGTTCGCCCAGCAAAGTTGCGGGTCGTCCGGAATGACTACAGTACCCTGGATGCGCTGGATCCACCCTCTGGCAGTAGTGGCGTCGGAAGCTCTCCATTACTGACCTGGGTCGACCAGGTCGATGCGGAGCACTATACCGTTGAAATAGCGACCAGCCCCGCTTTTGGCGCCAGTACCATCCTGGTGGAGTCCGGTCTCACCCAACCATCCTATCAGACCCTCATCACCCTGGATGCCAATACCCTCTATTTCTGGCGGGTGTTTCCCGGCAATATTTGCGGAGACCTCGAAGAGGTGCCGGTCTATGCGTTTCATACCATCAGCCTGAACTGTTCAGACCTGACCAAAGCCTCCGAGATCAGTATTACCAATCAGGGGCTCAGTTCTGTCGAAAGTCCGATCAGCATTTCGAATATCGGCAAGGTGAGTGAGGTCCGAGTCCAGAATATCATGGGGACCCACCAATCCATCGGGGATCTGAGGGGTTATCTCGAAAGTCCTTCCGGAACCAAGGTGAAACTGTTTTCCGGTCAATGTTCCTTTATTGCCGGAACCATCAATATGGGCTTCAATGATGAGTCTGCCCTGCCCTTCAATTGTCCGCCCAGTCAGGGGAGCATTTATGCCAGTGAAGAACCCCTCAGCATCATGTCTGATGAAGAGATTGAGGGGGAATGGAAGTTGATCATCCAGGATATTGCGATCGGAGGAGGAGGAAAGTTGACCAGCTGGACCCTCCGTCTGTGTACCGATGTCAGTCTCAACAATCCGGTCCTGTCCAGAAACGATACACTCTTCCTGCTCCCGGGTACCACCCGCACGTTGAGCGACCAGGAATTGCTCAGCGAGGATCCGGACAACACCCCGGATGAACTGACCTACACCCTGGTCTCTGTACCCACACGTGGCATCCTCTACCTCAATGGTGTGCCCTTGAGTGTCGGAGCCCACTTCAGTCAGGCAGATCTGGACCAGGGCCATCTGGATTATGAAGATACCAGCCTGACGATCGGGGATGATTTCTTCCTGTTCACGGTCCAGGACGGTGAAGGAGGCTGGCTGGGCATTGATCGATTCCCGATCCGCACCAGCCTGTCCGTCTCTACCACGCCTGTGGATCCCGATCAGATCGGACTGGATGTCTATCCCAATCCGGCATCCGGCGAGATCACCCTTCGATGGGCCGGAGAAGCGCTGCAACCCGATCAGATCCTGATGACCAACTGGCTGGGACAGCAGGTACCGGTCACCGTCCTGTCCTCAGGAAACCTGTCAAGGCTGATGGTGGATCAACTTGCCAGCGGCATGTACCTGATCAGCGTGCGTCTGCCACAGGGCATCGCCACTACGAAGGTGCAGATCATACGCTAACCGAAAGTCCATTCATATCCTTGAGCGGGTGTGCGACCATAGATCGCACACCCGCTTTTCCTTGGAGCCATTCCCCGTGTCTCCTTCCGTCCGTAAAATGGGCCCACTTGTCGAAAAGGACTGCTCACTTATCCGGAGGCCAGGGATATTTGCTTCACCTAAACCTATTCACAACACCAGCGTATGCATTATCTCCTTACCCTCCTCCTCTCCCTGAGTGGCATCAGCCTCCTGGCACAGGGAGGCAAGATCACCGGCACCGTCCAAACTGCCGACACAGACATCCTGATCTATGCCAACGTCGCCCTCTACCTGGATTCCGACAGCAGTCTCGTCAAGGCGCAAGCCTCCGACGAGCAGGGTCACTTCACCCTGAACAATATTCCAGATGGCCACTACTGGCTGAGAGCCACCTATATCGGGTTGCCTGAATATGTGCAGACAGGCATTGTCCTCACGAATAACCAAACACTGGATCTGGGCGTACTGACCTTCCCTGCCTCAGCCATCGAATTGGAAACGGCACTGGTCAAAGCCGATCGGGCACTGGTCGAGATCAAGCCGGACCGGACGGTCTTCAATGTCTCCGGGACCATCAACAGCACCGGATCAGATGCCCTGGCACTCCTGAGAAAGGCACCGGGTGTCCTGGTGGATAACAATGACAACATCACTGTCCTGGGACGATCCGGTGTGCTCATCTACGTCGATGGGAAGCGCCTGCCCCTGGGTGGCGACGACCTCAGCAACTACCTGAGCAACCTGCAGGCCGAACAGATCGACCACCAGCTTCAGCGCCGCCAAGTCCTGCGCGTCGTCGCCGCTCATCTCTGACACGCGCTGCGTCAGCGGCTTCAGCACGCGGCGCAGCAGCCGTTGCGCGAACCGCTCCAGCACGTCCGGCTCCATCCCCGCCAACACCGCCTCGGCCGCGTCCCAGGACGGGAACTGGATTTCGCAATCGCAGCTGCTGATCTCGACAATCCGCTCGAGGTTCTGGGCGCGGTAGATGTCCTGGACCAACACGCGTTTGTAGGCATCGCGCAGTTCGATCTCCCGCATCCAATCCGGTTCTGCGGGCCTGTCAGCGCATACATCCGGCTCACTGCCGAGCGACGGCACGAGATTGCGTTCAGCAGCAGCCGGGAACCCCACAGCGGTCATCACGATCATGAGTAAAGCAGATGGCATGACCATTCTTGGCGCTTCAGTCCACGTGGGTCAG
>JAUIEA010000131.1 GCA_030429045.1 Bacteroidia bacterium
TCTCCATGTCGATCACGGGTGGCCCTGCTCCTTATACATGGAACTGGTCCAGGGCAAGCCCTGCTGGAACAGGAAGTGGCAGTGGGACAACTATTTCAGGGCTTTCGGCTGGTACGTACAACGTCACTGTAACTTCATCCAGTGGATGCTCAGCTACCTTCAGCACCACAGTCGCCCAGCCTGCTCAGTTAACCGGGACAACGACAGTGACCCATCCTTTATGTAATGGTGCCTCGACTGGCTCCATCTTGCTGACGGTCAGCGGCGGCACTCCTTCCTACACCTATTTATGGAATGGTGGTGTGACCACCAAAGACAGGAGCAATATTCCAGCTGGTTCCTATACCGTGACAATCACGGACAGCAAAGGATGTACGGCAACAACTTCGGCCACAGTGACCAATCCGGCAGCGATCACCGTCACCCTTACCCAGGACTCTGTTTCCTGTGAAGGTGGAGCCGATGGTGGCATTTCAACAGTTGTCAGTGGCGGAGCATCACCATATTCTTATTCATGGGCTGACGGACCAACCTCACAAAACCGTACTGGATTGACTGCAGGTACCTACATGGTTACCGCGACGGACGCCAATGCCTGTACAGGAACAGCCAGCGCGACGGTTCTCCAGCCTGGTGCCATGAGTCCCTCAGCGACCATGGTGAACGTTTCATGCCAAGGGGGCTCAAATGGTTCTATCGACCTGAGTGTCACAGGAGGTACACCTGGATATTCCTATCTCTGGTCCAATGCGGCCACCACCCAGGATATATCCGGGTTATCTGCCGGTTCCTATACGGTCACCATCACAGATGCAAACAGTTGTACCACCACTCTGACCAAGACCCTCACGCAGCCTTCTCCAATGGTGCTTTCTGCCTCGGTCACCAATGCAACCTGTCCGACAGATGCAGATGGAGCCATTGATCTGACAGTTTCAGGAGGCACTCCCGGCTATACTTATGATTGGGACAATGATGGGCTGGAAGATCCGGATAACGATACTCAGGACTTGACCGGAGTTTTGCCCGGCACCTACACAGTCATTGTAACCGATGCAAACGGTTGTACCGCGACAACCTCCAGAACTATTACCAATACCAAGGACACCCCTTCACCACCTGCAGGAATTGATCATTGATCCTGTCGGGTGACTTGTAAATGATATACGGAAAACGACTATAGATGTGATGCACATCCATATGAAAAAATCAACCCTGTCAGGGGCTATTTCACTGGTAATCAGTCGGAAGGCCTCTCTTTGTCGTATAGGGCGAATTCTTTTGAATGGGAGCATCATACAAACAGTGATCTGGACCGTGCCGGCCAGGTAAATGGATTTATATGAATCAGAATGATTACGCCTCATTGAATGTGAATCAAGTACTGAACCATGTCTCCTCCATAAGACTATGGCTCTTTTTGCTTGTATTTGGTTCATCATTGACCCTGTCACTTCCTGTGATAGGTCAAACGACCATCACGAAACAGGTCTCAACTGGAAATGATGATGCGGAAGAAGAGGGCCCTGATGGATCGAATCCAGGTGCTATGTATCTGATCAGTACCGACCTGGAGTTGACTCAGGATTTTGAGGCACCTACCTCCGGTACTCAAAAAATTGGCATGCGTTTTCTCAATGTGAATGTTCCTCAGGGAGCAGTGATCACCAATGCATACCTGACTTTCCGCGCAATTTCTGCTGACGCCCCCAATACAAATAACGGCACAACCAATCTGACATTCAAGGCACAAGCAGCAGACAACCCCACTACATTTACAACTGTCAACAGTAATATCAGCAATCGTCCTCTGACCACAGCTGCGGCTACCTGGTCTCCCGGCCCATGGACAGCGAATACCAACGTCGTGACACCATCACTGGTCAGCGTTGTTCAGGAGGTGGTCAATCGACCGGGATGGGCTTCGGGCAACGCCATGGTCATTATTGTGACAGGCACCGGTTCCAGATCGGCCGCTTCCTATAATGGCGATCCGGCCAATGCACCCAAACTGACCATCACCTATACATTGAATCCACCGATCAACCTGACCTCTTCCGTTACCAATATCCTTTGCCGCGGGAACAGTACTGGTGCAATTGACCTGACCCCAACGGGAGGTACACCACCCTTTTCTTACGATTGGAGTAATGACGGACCGGAAGATCCGGATAATGATCCACAGGACCTGACTGGCCTTGCTGCTGGTAGTTATGTTGTCACGGTAACGGATGCGGTGGGAACAACGGCTCTTCACACGGCCACTGTCAGCCAGCCCGCCACTAATCTGACTCTTTCCACTGTGGTTACCAACGTGACTTCACCGGGAGGCAGTAATGGTGCGATCGATCTGACGCCGACCGGTGGAACACCCGGATATACCTATGATTGGAGCAATGACGGACCGGAGGACCCCGATAATGACACCCAGGACCTTTCAGGTCTGATGGCAGGCACATACACCGTCACCGTAACAGATGCGAATGGCTGTACAGCTGTCACGTCGGCAACTGTGATCGAAGTCGCGAACCAGAGCGTGGTGATCAAACCGCTGTATTTCAATGATCCATTAGGACTCGACCGAAGCAACCCTGCAAATCCGGTAGACAATTCAACTGCGTTGACAACAACTCTGTCAACAGGCGCAGCAGGAGTTGTTGTTGACGCGACAACTTCCACGACCGGGACATCCAGTACCATCACCTTATCGCATACCGTTGGTACTGCCAATAATCGCTTGTTGCTCGTCGGGGTCTCACAAAAGAACAAGCTGGTCAATTCTGTCACCTATGGGGGGACCCCCATGACACTGGTGGGAGAAAATATCAGCAGCGGGAACGCGCGGATGCACATCTATCGTTTGATCAATCCCCCTTCGGGAACGGCCAATGTCGTAGTCAATTTCAGTGCTGCCCCGGACAAGGGTGCGGTGGTTGGTGCCACATCTTTTTCAGGAGTGCACCAGACTACGCCATTGGGGACATTCAATTCCGCTTTTGCGAAAAGCACCACCCCATCCGTAACGGTCACTTCTGCTGCAGGAGAGCTGGTTTTCGATGTTGTGACTGTCCGGAACAAAACAGCAACAGTCGGAGCTGGGCAAACCCAGCGCTGGAACCTGGATTCTGGCGAGGAAATTGACGCCGGGGGGGCCAGCACCAAACCTGGAAGTGCCTCCACGACCATGACCTGGACTGCTGGCGGCAGCGAAGATTGGGCCATAGGCGCAGTATCCATCAAACCGGCTGTTGTAGTCAGTTCGGTCACCTTTACAGAAAGCCCCGTGCTGTGCAGTGCCCTGACCATCAAGGCAGGCAACACGATTACCATTCAATCTTACGTCAATGTTGTGAGTGGCTCCATGCCCTCAAACCCGAACATCACAGCCGTCTTGAAATACGGGGCAACGACGATCCTGACGTTTTCCAACCCTAGTTATAGCGGAGGACTCCTCACCTGGACAGGATCATTGGGTTCGGATGTCACTGTACCTACCGGGCAAGCGATTGCCCTTCAGGTCACCACCGCACAGGCGGGTGTGGCATTCCAGATCCGCTATGACAGTCAGACCTATCCCTCCAAGGTATCCCTGCCTGTCAGTACCTATATCAATATCACCAGTCTGGACGTTTACAATGGATCGTATCCAAACGGGGTGACGATATCACAGGCGCCCAATGCCGGGTCGTCGTATATCCGGGTGGCTGTAACCGATCCATTCGGGCCAACAGATATTACCAGCGTCAATCTGACATTGACGAAGCCGGACATGAGCACCATTTCTGCCACATTGAATGCGTCTAATGTGGTCTCGACATCAGGTTGTACCAAGATCTATCAATATACTTGGACGAACCCGACCTTCCTGGGCAACTGGAATATCCAGGCTGTAGCCAATGAAGGCACGGAAGGCGTTTTCTATTCCCAGGCCATTCCGATGGAAGTCATCGAACCGGTTGGAGATGTTCCGCAAACAAAATATCTGTACCTGAGCGATCCCGCCCAGGCACTGGACCGGATCGACCCCGTGGCATCGAATGATCCAACGACAGCTCAGACCGCTGTAATTGGTACCTATACTGCACCGATTATTCCAGAAGTCATCAGCTCTATTCAAGATGACAACTCTGACGTCACCCTCGCACATAATCTGTCAGCTGTAGTTGCCACCAACCGACTCTTGCTTGTGGGTATTTCAGCCACCAGAGGCGGAGATGACCCGGTCATAAATTCTGTGAGTTTCAATGGCACCAATCTTGTGCCATTGACCTCCCTTCTCTTTACCAATGGCGACAGACATCGTGTATCATTCTATTATATGAAAAATCCGCCTGCGGTCAACAGTAATGTCATTGTTGACTTTGCAGACAACCCGGATCGAGGTGTCGTGGTCGGGGCAATCACCTATTCAGGCGTGAACCAGTCGACGACTTTTGGGACCCCTGTAACGGGGTCAGGTGTATTTACGGCACCCTCTACCAATCCGCCCTCCATCAATGTCACTTCAGCAGTTGGTGAACTGGTCGTGGATGTCCTGTTATCTGCTAATGCAGCCAAAACTCCCGGACTGACTCCGGGTGCGGGGCAAACGGAACGTTGGGATCTTTTAGGCGATGAAACCAATGGAGGTGGAAGCACCAAGGCCGGTGCTGCATCCGTACCGATGACCTGGACCCCTGCTGCTTCCAGCAGCTGGGCCATGATCGGCGTACCCCTGAAACCGATCACGATCACCGGAGTCAACAGTATGACATTCACTGAATCCCCGGTTCTTTGCGATACGCTGATCGTCAAATCCGGACAAACCATTTCTGTCCAGACCTATCTGACGATTGTCGGGGGAAGTATGCCGGCCAATCCAACGATTACCGCAGCCCTGAAATACGGAGCAACCACCTTCGCAACCCTGACCAACCCCACCTACAACAGTGGCACAGGACTGTTATCCTGGACAAGCACCATCGGCAGTGATGTGACCATCCCTGCCGGACAGGCTGTTTCGCTTGTCATCACCAACAACCAGGCAAATGTCGGATATCGCATCGATTATGACAGTCAGACAAAGCCATCAAAAGTCGGACTTCCAGTCACCACCTATATCAAGATTTTATCCCAGGCTATGTACGATGCCACTTATCCTGGCGGAAGTATAATCACCAATGCGACAAACGGGGCCACAGTGTACCTGAGAGCCACCGTAGAGGATCCGTTTGGCAGCAGTGATATCACAGGCCTGGACATTTCCATCCTGGCTCCTGGTGGTGGCACCACAAATGTCTCAGGTACGTCTGTAGCATCCTCAGGATGTACAAGGACGTATCAATATACCTGGAACTCACCCATGACGGCCGGTGATTATGCCTTCACACTTACGGCAAAGGAAGGACTTGAAAACACCGTATCCGATATTGATTACCTCAACTTCTCGCTTTGTCCCCTCACAGTGACTTCCAATGTGTTGACTCAGCCGAGCTGCTACTCACCGAACAGCGGACAAATCGAATTGGTCATCACCAATGGCGGAGGTCCATATACCTACAGCTGGACACGCACCAACCCCGCCGGTTCAGGGAGTGGATCAGATGAGATCATCAATGGATTAGCAGCAGGAAGCTATACCATTACTGTAACATCCGCTGGTGGATGTACGGGTATCACTACAAAAACGATCGCTGCTCCGACCGGACCGACATTGAGTTCAACGCCGACCAATACGACCTGCCTGGGCAATGATGGATTGATCGACCTGACAGCCAGCGGTGGGTCTGGCAACTATACCTACTTCTGGCAAGACGGAAACACCAGTCAGGACCGTACAGGCCTGATACCGGGTGTTTATCTCGTAACCGTAACCGACCAGGACAATGGTTGTACCAGTTCGCTTTCCACAGATATCGCCCAGGGAGACGTCATCGGTGGTACAGCCATGATCACCAATGTCAGTTGTAATGGCGGAAGCAATGGTGCTGTAAACCTGATGCCCAGCGGTGGGTCAGGTAATTATACATTTGTCTGGAGCCATGGCCCTACCTCTGAAGATGTATCCGGTCTTTCGACCGGGACCTATCAGGTGACTATTGATGATGGAGACGGCTGTTCAGGTGTACTCAGCTTCATGATCAGTGAACCGGCCCAACTTGTTGCCACCTCAGATATTGATACCGTGACGTGCTTTGGTCCCGGCAATATTGATCTGACCGCTGCCGGCGGGACCATGCCATATTTATATGACTGGGCCGATATCAGTGGGTCCAATAACCCTCAGGATCGAATGGGTGTGGGTGTCGGTACCTATACAGTCACAGTGACGGACAACAAAGGCTGCAGTGTAGTGCACAGTGTTACCCTGGACCCACCTACCTGTGACCCCAATGTGAATATTGTCTGTACCTCCACCTTGCAAGACGTGTTCTCCGTGACGCCTGACCCGATGGTAGATTCATATGTCTGGACCGTCCCTGCAGGCGCAGCGATTGTTTCTGGCCAAGGCACTCCGACCATCACTGTAGATTGGTCAGGTGCCAGCGCCGGACCTGGTGGCGTTTGCGTCAAATCCGTCAATGTATGCGGCGAGAGTGCAGAAGAATGCATCCTGGTCAATATTCGGGATGTACAGGCAAGTGCTACGTTTTTACCACCAGTTTGCCAGGGCGGGGAAATCAACCTGATCGGCTCTGGAGGAACTGATTACCTGTGGAGTGGCCCGAACGGGTTTTCTTCAGGAAGCCCCGCACCGACGATCTACAATGTCACTGCGGCCAATGCAGGCACTTACTCCGTTACCGTAACGGATGATCTCGGTTGCGAAGGAGTTGCTTCAGTGGCTATTACAGTGAATGGTAACCCAAGTGCATCCATTGTACCGACCAATACCAACTGTGGCATGTCTAATGGCGCCGCCAACCTGACCCCTTCGGGTGGAACAGCACCCTATTCCTTCATGTGGTCAAACAATGAAGACTCTGAGGACCTGGCCAATATCTATTTTGGTGCCTACATCGTAACCGTTACGGACGCAAATGGATGCACCGTTGTTGCGAGTACCTCACTAGATGACATAGAAGGTCCTACCGCAAGTCTGGCTTCCACAGATGTCACCTGTTTTCAAAGTGCGGATGGTTCAATTGACCTGACTGCATCAGGCGGTGTACCGCCTTTGAGTTATTCATGGTCAAATGGCGCTACCACACAGGATATAAGTGGATTATCGGAAGGAATGTATTCTGTCACGATAACGGATGGTGCAGGATGCAATGCCGCTGAAGTGGCCTCGATTACCGAACCGAATGAATTGGTCATGAACAAGACGCAAGTCAATGTTGACTGTAAGGGGGCGTCTACTGGAAGTATTGATGTCACTACTATAGGCGGGGTAGAGCCTTATACATATGACTGGGCTGATCTGGGCGGCACAGATAATGGAGAAGACCGGACAGGACTTCCTGCAGGTACATATCAGGTTACGATGACAGATGATAACGGTTGTACAAGCACACTTTCTGCGACAATCACCGAGCCAGCCAATGGATTGGCTATCAGTTCGACAGTAACTAACACCACCTGTAACGGAGGTTCAAACGGCATCATCGCCTTAACTGTCACGGGGGGGGCCACGCCATACAGCTATTTGTGGTCGAGCGGAGAAACGACGAAAGACATTGCCGGAAAAATGGCCGGCACCTATACTGTAACCGTCACAGACAACAACAATTGTTCTGCAACGGCATCAGCCGATGTGGGCGAACCGGACCTGCTCGGCCTGACCATTGTCCAGGACAGTGTCAGTTGTAAGGAAGGTGGTGATGGAAGTCTGGACCTGACTGTGTCAGGTGGATCTCCTGGTTACACTTACATCTGGTCAAATGGCAGCACTGATGAAGACCCTTCCGGCTTGAATGCCGGATCTTACACGGTTACCGTTTCCGACAGTCAGGGCTGTTCAGCCAGTCAGTCAGCAACAGTTCTGGAACCAGACCTCCTGTTGGCATCTGCCGTGCCGTCACCTGCCACATGCTTTGGAGGATCAACGGGTAGCATCGCCCTGACTGTCACGGGAGGAACGTCTTCCTATACCTTCCTTTGGTCGAATGGCAGCACAGATGAGGATCCGACAGGCTTGATGGCCAGCCAGTACACCGTGACTGTAACTGACTGGAACGGATGTGTAGCCAACACATCAGCAACCGTTGGTCAGGCAACGATGATTAGCAGTTCTGCTGCAATGACTCCTGTTACCTGTAATGGTGGAAATGACGGAGACCTTAACCTGACTGTCAGCGGAGGAACTCCAAACTATACGTACTTGTGGTCAAACGGTAGCTCAGACGAAGATCCTGGAGGATTAGCCGCAGATACTTACACCGTAACGATTACAGACAGCAATTCCTGTACATCAATCAACTCCTTCACCGTAACAGAGCCGGCTGCATTGAGCCTGGCAACCGCAGAAGTCAATCCCAATTGCACAGGAAGCAATGATGGAGCAGTCAGTTTAACGGTTTCGGGTGGAATTTCCCCCTATACCTTCCTGTGGAGCAATAACGCTACCAGTAAAGACATCGACAACCTTTCTCCCGGGGCATATTCCGTCACGGTAACAGATGCAAATAGTTGCACGGCATCAGTTACTTCAAATTCACTGGTTGATCCTCCTGCATTGACCGTCTCTGCCACTTCGACGATCATTACCTGCTTTGGCGGTGATGATGGTACTGCAACGGCAACTGGAGCAGGGGGCACTCCACCCTACACCTTTACCTGGTCAAACGGGGACAATACAGCCACTGCCACCGGCCTGTCTGCAGAAACATACACAGTTGTCGTAACTGATGCAAACGGATGTACTGCGGAAACGACTGAATTGATAGACCAGCCTGACACGCCTTTGGAATTGTTTGCCGTAAGCATGGAAGCCTCCTGTTCAGGACCGAACGGCTCCATCGACCTGACAGTCACAGGAGGAACCCCACCCTATGTGGATTTCATCTGGTCAAATGGAGATACCAACGAGGACCCCATGGGTCTGGTTGCCGATAATTATAGCGTAACCATCACAGATTCACTTGGATGCACCGGCATGTTGAGTGTTACGGTCAATGAGGCTGATACACTGTCCGTCGTAACCACGGCTTATGATCGTACCTGCCTGGCTGAAGACGGCTCGGCATTTGCCAGCCCGGCAGGCGGCGTTCCCCCGTATTCCTATTTGTGGAGCCCTGGTAATGAAACAACCCAGAGTATTTCAGGCCTGGACGCCGGAACATACGATGTCACGGTGACAGAAGCAAATGGTTGTACGGAAGTAGGTACGGCTACCGTCGGGATTCCAAGTTGCCTTCCCCCCGTTGCACAACACGACTACGATACAACATACATCAACATACCCTTCTCCGGCACTGTGGCACCCACAGACCCTCTGGATCCGGGTTATGATTCAGATCCGGATCACATGCTGTCCGAATTGGAGTTCCTGCCCCTTGGTTCACCTGATCTTTCAGAGGGCATTCTGGATTGGGATCCAAGCTTCAATGGCGCATGGACATTCACACCTGCTTTGAATTATGTCGGGACCTTCTCTGTCCCATATCGTGTATGTGACCCAACTGGTCTTTGCGACATCGACACCTTGACCATCACCGTACTGGGCACCCCGATCCTTGGTGTAGCCAAACGAATATCCAGTGGGCCAACGAATAATTTCGATGGTACGTTCACATTCTCATATACCCTTTTAATCACCAATGACGGCGATGTCGAACTGACTGATATCCAGGCAACAGATGATCTGGATGCAACATTTAGCGGCACCACAGGATATACAGTGGATGCTGTCACATCACCAGATTTCTCGGTCAATTTCCCCGGATTTGACGGATCAGGAAACCTGAATCTCCTTGATGGTACAGATATCCTGGCAGTCGGTGATACCGGCATCATTGTCATTACCGTCACACTTACCCCGGGAAGCTTTTTCGGGCCCTATGATAATTCGGCAACGGGGTCGGCCAATTCCGCTGCAGGCTCCGTTAGCGACATTTCTCAAAATGGAACCAACGTAGATCCGGATAATGACGGTGATCCGACTAACAATAATGTACCTACACCGCTTGAACTTCCTGCCTACTCGATCACAAAAACGATTACAGATGTGGGCAATGAAGGTGCAGGTGCCAATGTGGATGAAGCCGGGGATGTGATCACCTATCAGATTGTTGTCACCAATCTTGGCAGCGTCGACATTACCGGAGTATCACTTAGTGATCCTCTGCTGGAAGGTGCGAATGGTACACTTGGTGCCGCAGTCGAATCCCTCAATCCCGACGGAATTCTTGAAATAGGCGAAACTTGGACTTATTCAGGCACCTATACAGCGCAACAGAGTGATCTTGAAAATAACGGTGGAGGAGATGGGGACATTGACAATACAGCAACAGTTTCATCCAATGACCTTCCGGATGAATCTGCTTCTGCAGCGGCACCCATTCTTTTAGATCCTATCATTGGAATTGCAAAGGAAATTACTACAGGTCCAACAAACAACAATGATGGATCCTATAGCTTGACGTATACATTGCTGGTCCAGAATTTGGGAAACATTTCCTTGTCATCTGTACAGATTGAGGACGATCTGGATGCCACTTTCCCAGGTGTAATCAGCTATACCGTCGATGCAGTCAATAGCAGCGACTTCACCACCAACCCCACTTTTGACGGATCTGCCGATATCAATCTGCTCGATGGATCCGATGTCCTCCTTATCGGCGAATCAGGAACAATCACGCTGACCGTCACCATCACGCCAGGTACAAATCTCGGCCCTTACCAAAATACTGCCACCGCCAGTGGCATCTCTCCTACGAATGTCACTGTCACTGACGATAGTCAAGATGGAGCCGATGTCGATCCGGACATGGATGGCGATCCCACCAATAACAATGAAGCCACTCCGGTTTCATTCACCGAAGATCCCGA
>JAUIEA010000006.1 GCA_030429045.1 Bacteroidia bacterium
ACTCCGGGAGCCGACCGGTTTGTGGCTCGGGGTGGCCCTGAAAATCGTGATCCGCGGATACGAAGACAAAATAATCATCCAGGTACCACGCTTTTATCTTGCCCATTTCCAGCAAGCTGGAAATATAATGGTTGCTATTCTTGCCAACGACCACCAGGGCGCCTGGAAAAGCTGAGAAGTCACCCGTTTCCAGCAACTGCTGGATCTGCTCACGGTTTCGGTTCACAACCGGTTCGTCGTATCGAGACAGGTATCCGGTGGTGATGGGGATCTGATAGGGTGCCACCAGCAGGCCCAGGGTGGCAAAATCATTCCAGTGGACCAGGCTGAGTTCGAACGATGGATAGAGGATCACCTTCGTGGCAGTATTCAAAAGCGAATCCCATTGAGGCGCGTCGGCAGGGGTCAGGTAGTTCTCTTCCATCCGGGTATCTCGCTCCCAGAAGGACTGCGTATCCGCCACCTGGACGCCTACGGCCAGCAGGATCAGGATATGTTTGACCCGGGTGGTGGCAGGCAATCGATGTATGCCCAGGATCGTCAGGATCAGCAGGGCATAGGCAGCCGGCCAGATAAACCGGCCGGAGGACCGGAACATCCCCGTAAAGTGATCGGAAAAATGCCATTTGAAGAGGTAGGTCGACCCGAGGGTCCACTGATGGCTCAAGGCAAAAATGGTCAGGGCACCGAGGGCGATCCACATACCCTTATGGGCAGAAAACCGCGGGATGAAGCGATGCTGATGGAAGATCAGGTTTTGTCCGAGCAAGAGGAGCATACCCAGTCCCAGATAACCGAACCCCTCATACTGGCTGGGATGGGCGAGCGGCAATCCGGAGAGGAAGGCACTGTGATCCAGCGCATTGAAGAAGGTGTTCAGATTCGCCGAAAACTCACCGAAGCCGACAGACTTGGCGGCATCGGATGAAATCTGAAAATATCCGATGAGAGCCCAACTCAGAAAAACACCCAAGAGCAACCCGGCCATCGTGGCCACTTTGGGCAACCAGGTGGATTCCCGATGCTTCCAATACGCCAGCCAGGCCGGCAGGGTCAGCACAAACACGGCCAGGGTCATGTAGGGATGGACAAAGGCGGAGACCAGGGTCAGGGCGATCAGTCGCCAGAAAACCGCTCCCTGCTGGTCCCGGGCCTGCAGGTAGACCAGGAAGGTCGCCAGGATCATCCACTGAGCGCTCAGGGCGTCATGGCCCCAGCGAAACAGCAGGAAAGGAGTAATGCCGATGAGAACGCTGCCACCCATCAGCATGATCAGGTCCTGAATGCCCAGTCGGGCGAGGATCTTCCAGCTGAAGAATACGCCCAGTGCGTAGCAGCAGAGATACCAGAAACCGAAATATTGAAATGGCGCCGACACCCAGCCAAAGAGGATCCGGCAGGGAATGGCCAGAAGGGGAATGGAATCGGTGTATCCGATATTGGTGACCTGGGGCCAGGCATAGTTGGCGATCGTCCCCAGGGGCAGGGTGAGCGGAGAATCCTTGTAGAAATGCCAGCCCATATAATGGGCAGCGAGATCACCTCCTGCCTGGACCATCCAGTCAAAATAAAATGGATTGAGGACGGCCAGTCCCATTTTGCTCATCACCAGAAACAGGCTGATGATGATGGACCAGGCAGCTGCAAACCAGGGCTGATCAGACAGATTACGCACAGAGATCAGGATTGGATCAATTCTTCCCAGTATTCGGCTGCCCGGCGGGTATGCGGAATGCAGATCGATCCGCCGACCAGGTTGGCCACGCTGAACACTTCATAGATCTCTTCCGTCGTACAACCCAGTTCGTGGCAGGTCCCCAGGTGGTATTTGATACAGTCGTCGCAGCGAAGGACCATCGACGCCACCAATCCCAGCAGCTCCTTGGTTTTCACCGGTAATGCCCCATCCTGGTAGGTCTGGTTGTCCAGGCTCCAGAACCGTTTGAGCACTTTGTTTTCCTTCGCCAGGATGACATCATTCATCCGTTGACGGTATTCATTGAATTCCTCGATCTGCTTGGACATAGGTACGGGTTTCAGGTAAAGATCAGGCTTTCCGAAGATTATGCCAGCGCCAGACGGAGATCACGAATCGAATCGCCAGGAAACCGAGGGCGATAACGCTTCCCGTGCCGAAGAAGATCATCTCGGACTTGATGAATCTGCTCAGGCTGGAATACTCCGCATTGGACAGGTGTTCGAGAAAGACGTTCAATCCATCATCATCGGTAAATGTCTGGAATTCATGGATCAGGTCGATCAGGTAAAAAACACCCCAAAAGCACAGGAAGAAAAGGGCGATCTTCACGATCTGCCTGCTCGCCAGCCAGGAATGCCTGAGAAAGAACAGGTAGCGAATCGCAAACATAAACACCACTATGAAGAGGCAATGGGACCACCAGAACGGGAAGTCCACCTCATTGAGCAGGATGGGCGCACTGAAGGCGGCCAGGACAATGGCTGTCAGGATGAGCCAGAGGAGGGTGATCCGCCAATGCCCGGGTGTCTGATGGTGTTGGTTTTCCATGGAGAATGCGAATGTAGGGCAAAGATGGGAGAACCTCCTCTGGCATTGCGGCAATCATTCCTCCGGAATAAAATCCAACAACACCTATATCCAACGCACCCCGATTGGGCAAAACCCGGTACCTTGATCCATCGATATTACCCGGCTCTGTTTCCATAAGATCAGAAAGCAAGCTGCCACATGAAATTCCATCCGACGACGGTCCATCTTAAGAATGATCAATCCGTTCTCCTGCGAATAGCCCGAACGGAAGATGCCACCGAGCTTCGTCAAACCATCCAGACCTATCTGCAGTCAAGTCCTCATATCCCCCTGACCCCGGAAGAGTTCACCCCTTCGGTGGAGGAAGAGGTGGCCTGGATCCGCCAGTTCCTGGATCAGGAAAACTCACTCTTGCTCGTGGCCGAGAAGGACGATCGGATCATCGGCAATATTGACTTGACCGGCAACCAGCGTCTGCGTATGCGGCATACTGGCATGATCGGCATGGGGATCTGTGAAGCATACCGCAATACCGGTTTGGGGACTCACCTCATCCGGCAAATGATCCAATGGGCAGAGGAGAATCCCATCCTGGAGATCCTCTGGCTGGAAGTCTATAGGACCAACCTGCCCGGCCGGCGGCTTTATGAGCGTGCAGGATTCCAGGAAGTCGGGACGATCCCCGGCTTTTTTAAAAACGAGAGTACCTATAGTGATAAAGTGATCATGAGCCGGAAGGTCTGATCGGTATTCCCGTACAAATCCTGTGACAGCACAATCCTGAACAGACAATCCAGGCTGAGCCAGATCTATCCGATTCCGATCCAGATCATCTCCGGGAAAGCGATGGCGTATTACCTTCGTTTAAAACCATCTGTCATGACTACCGCTGACCTGGCCGCCATGCGCCGCAACTACAGTTTACATGAGTTGGATGAATCCTCGGTTGATCCGCTGCCGATCAACCAGCTCAGAACCTGGTTGTCCGAAGCTGTTGACAGTCAGATCCTGGAACCTAATGCCATGACCCTGGCCACCGTTGGATCGACCGGACAGCCCACGGCCCGGGTGGTCCTGCTCAAGGATATTCGGGATAATGGCGTCGTCTTCTACACCAATTATGAAAGCCGCAAGGGCCAGGAGATCGATCACAACCCGAGGGTCTGTTTGAACTTTCTGTGGTTGGAACTCCAGCGCCAGGTCCGGATCGAAGGCATCGCCCATCGCCTGGTGGATCAGGAATCCAAGGCGTACTTCCAGTCCAGACCCAAGGAAAGTCAGATCGGCGCCTGGGCCTCCAAACAGAGTGAGGCGATCCCCAGCCGGGTGATCCTGGAAAAGCGCTATCGGGAACTTGAGGAAAAATACCAGGAAGAGCCCTGTCTGCCATTGCCTCCCTATTGGGGTGGATATCTGGTCCAACCGGATCTGATGGAATTCTGGCAGGGACGCATGAGCCGGTTACATGACCGGGTACAATACCGGGCCGTGAACGGGTCCTGGGTCGTTGAACGTCTGTCCCCCTGACCCGGGCTTCGATCCCGGATCAAGGAAGGTGTACAAAGGATTTGGACTTCAGAGAGCTTTCCTCGATCTGCCTAGCAGAACTTCTCAAAAGCGCTCATCAGGTTGTCGGCGATCATGGATGCCGGACGGCCTTCGATGTGGTGGCGCTCCAGCATGTGGACCAGTTCACCATCCTTGAACAGGGCGATGGCCGGACTGGACGGTGGATAGGGCAAGAAATACTCCCGGGCACGAGAGGTCGCCTCTGCATCCACACCGGCAAAGACAGTCCCCAGTTTTGCAGGCTTCTTTGCGGAACGGTGTAAGGCCAGTTTCACCCCTGGGCGGCAGTTGGCTGCCGCACATCCACAAACGGAATTGACAACCATCAGGACAGTTCCCTGATCACCCTCCAACATGGAATCCACCTCGGCGGCACTCGATAAAGGAGAAAACCCGAAATCAGTCAGGTCCTTGGTCATGGGTTCGGTCAGTTCGATCGGATACATGCGTTCTTTTTTGCAAAGTTACTTAGATTCAGTTTAAACAAGGAGGTGGGCAACTTGTTCCAAAGAGATGAAAAAGTTTGTCCTCTTCACAGTCCTGGTGGCTGGTCTGCAGATCGGCTGTAAGAATGACCCCATTCTCTCGATAGAGCCCGATCCCTGCCAGACACCCCTGAGCTACCAGGTGGATATCCTGCCCCTTATCCAGGAAACCTGCAATTATGCCGGTTGTCATGCCGGGGCGTACAGTGATTATGAGGGGATCGAACCCAAGCTGCAGAGTGGCAAACTGGTGGATCGCGTCTTTCAGAGAATGGATGACCCGGCATTGCGGATGCCACCAAGCCGTACTGTTTACCCACAGGTCATGCGCGAACAACTGACCCAGGAAGAGTTGGATCTCATTCAATGCTGGGTCAACCAGGGTTATCCCCGATAACCAATCTCGCGGATCGAAAATCGCTTTCCTCCGTACCTTACCACAAATCAGCGCTCCTTGGACGGATATCGACCATACACTATTTCCCGATTTGACCGTCAGCAGGGCTGGCAGGACAGTCCGGATGCAGTGACGGTCGAAGAGCCGTTGGAAATTCGCCTCGTTTTCGGTCCGGCGGCAAAGCGGGAAAACCGTAGCCTGGCGATCACCATGCGGACGCCCGGCCACGACCAGGAACTGGTCAGGGGGTTCCTCTTCAGTGAGGGGTTGATCACGCATCCCGGGCAGATCATGTCCATGCACCTGACGGATACGCGGCAGGAAGCAGGGCGCGGACACACCCTGGAAGTACACCTTCAGCCTGAGGTCGTCCTGGACTGGACGGCCCTGGAGCGCCATTTTTACCTCACGTCCAGTTGCGGGGTTTGCGGAAAGGCTTCCATTGATGCGGTAATGCAGAATCTGCAGAGTGATCTATTCCCCCTGGAGCCTCGTTTGCAAACTGGAACCATTCTGGGCTTACCCGACATCCTGCGCAAGCAACAATCGCTGTTCAGCATCACGGGTGGCATTCATGCCAGTGGCCTGTTTGATCAACAGGGCAACCTGCTTCTGCTTCGGGAAGATGTCGGTCGCCACAATGCCATGGATAAACTGGTCGGAGGGCTGCTGGCCACGGAGGGATTGCGACAGCAACTGGCTGCCGTGGTTCTCAGTGGACGGGCCAGCTTCGAACTGGTCCAGAAAGCCCTGATCTCTTCCATCCCCATGCTGATTGCCGTAGGTGCGCCCTCTTCGCTCGCCATCGACCTGGCAGAAGAAGGTGGTTTGACCCTGATCGGTTTCTCCGGGCAGGACCGATTCAATGTGTACACCGGAAGGCAGCGGGTGATCTAGTCGGGATCGCCCTGAGCGGATTCTTCCCTGTTCTTCACCAAGCGATGGGCCGCCTTTCAAGGTGCAGTTTCTTCACCCCAAGCAGGGAATGTCCACTTCCCTGCATGGAATCCCAATTTCTCTTACCTTTGCAACCGTCATAAAAAAACAATCTAACCATGGGTAGAGGAGATAAGCGCACCAAGCGCGGAAAGATCTGGCGCGGTTCCTTCGGCAATTCCCGTCCGAAGGCCGTGAACGTAGCCGCTGAAGCAGCCAACAAAGCTGCCGATAAGAAACAAGCTGCGAAGAAGGCTTCTTAATCGTCTTTGTGCTTCGACAACGACAAGGCCTCCGTATGGAGGCCTTTTTTTTCTTATTCCAGTAACACGAACCCGGCCCAGGCATAGGGATCGATGTATCGTTCTCGCATGGCGGACTGGGCTTCCCGGAAGGCATCCGGGACCGACATCTCCAATTCCAGCCAGTTTCGATAAAAGGCAACCATCAGATCCTTGGTCTGATGATCTGGCACCTGCCACAGGGACATGATGATATAGCGAACGCCGGCCATTGCAAAAGCACGTTGCAGCCCGTACACTCCTTCACTTCCATTGATCTCCCCGAGTCCGGTTTCACAGGCGGACAAAATAACCAGCTCGGTCCCCCTTAGATCCATGTGACAGATCTCAAAGGCAGACAGGATCCCATCTTCAAGTCCGGCTACAGGCGAATTTCCCGACCACACATGGTTCCCACCTGCCAGGATCAGGCCAGACCGCATTAAAGGATTGCCGCTGGTTTTCAGGGTCGGTCCGGTATCCGATCCGCCATCCGGTTGATCCTCAAAAAAGTAACCGTGGGTTGCCAGGTGGATCACACGTGGTGAAAGCAGGTTTTTTTCGATCAGTTTAAAATTGTCCTCACTGGCCGAATGCCCGTTCAGGCCTGAAACATGAAATCCCGCTCCTTCCAGGATCGAACTGACTTGTGTCACCTCTTTCAGACTCCCCGGTAGGGACCGCCATGAGCCAGTGCCTCCGCGATCCAGGGCGACGACCATTTCCGCTCCCGAGGGATCCAGAAAGGTTGGTGCCTCAATACCAGACATGATCGCCAGGCTATCCATGGCATAGGAAGCACCTCCGATCAGGAAGGCATCCCGTCCAAACCGGATATTTCCAAAGGTGTTCTTTTCACCCAGTTGAGCTGTATTGCCAATATGTCGAATCGCATACACATCTGATAAGGTACTATCGGAGTTGATCGGGATCGCCCCGATATGGATCCGATGCAGCAACCCGGCCGGAGAAATAAATACCGTCCGGCAATCTTCCAGAAATGGCGTTACCGGTTTCCAGATCAGGTCAAACAAGGTCAGATGGTCATCTTCCACAGGTGACAACCCCCGCTCCGGAATAGTATACATCCGAGATACATAATCCGCTCTGCGTTCCGTATCCGAGCCCATTAATTGACCTAACTCTTCTTCTGTACACAGTGGAATAAATCGAGGGTGGGACCACTCCTGTCGAAGCAGATAGGCTGCGTATTGCGTTCTGCTCTGTTTGCCTGGCCCCTCATGGATGATGAAGCGATCAAATTCGATGGCCATTTCCCCTGGGTTCAAACCATCCCTGACCTCCCGCCAATCGGGGGCTCTTTCCGCATCAAATTCTGGCAGGTGGGTCACCAGATACTGTTCGATCCGTTCCGCCTCCATCTCCAGGCTGTCCAGTTGATCACCTCGTTCGACCAGGGGGATACTGTATTCATCCGCGATTCGGGTATGCAGATCCAGCCAGCGGCGATACTGACTGTGAATACCCTCATCCGGATGCGATCGCAAGCGCTCCAGTAAACGGGTTTTCAGGTGAAGCAGAATGCCCTTCCGAAGCATGGCATTTTCATAATTCTGACACACCAGGGAATCATATTCAGCATGTGTCATCAGGAAGGCGGAGATCCGATCATAATCCATGGCCAGATCAGCTGCAAAAGACAATTGAAGGCGCTCATTGAGGAAAGGCAACCGATTCATCGTCTGGAACCGCAGGTTCTGTCCCAATTGCAGATAAACCTCCATGGCCGCCTGCACCTCTTGCATCGCCTCCAGATTCGCAGCCCGGCCACTGAGGAACCAGCCAAATTCCTGGTGTTGGATCCCCAGTGATGCTGCCCCTGCCGCCAGGGCCTTGCGGTAGTGTTCATCGGCTGAATCATAGGCACCGATCCGATGGTGGTTCTGCGCAAGATTGTAGTGCCCTGTTGCACAATATAAATGTTGTGACCCCAGATGTTCACTCACGATTGCCAAAGCTTTTTCCAGGAGTGGAATGGCTTGGTCATATTGCCCCAGCCGGTAGTAAATGGTTCCCAGGTTATTCAGACGGTAAGAATAGTTCAGATCACTGTCACTGACTCTTTCTTCATAGATCTCCCTGGCGCGAATCAACATATCCAGGCACTCTTCAGTGCGACCCTCTGCAAATCGGGCATATCCCAGATTGTCCATGATCGTGACCTGACTCTCGAAGTCTTCCGGAGAAAGGTCCTGAAAAATAGAAAGTGACTCTGTATAAGCCTCTCCTGCCAATCGACTATCGCCCAGGGCCTGATACACCAGTCCGAGATTGTTTAATCGGGCCCCGTACGGGAGGCTTCTCTTGCCCAGGAGGGCCTCCGTCTCTGCAACAGATTGCAGGATGAGTTCCAATGATTTTCCCAGATCACTTTTGTCTAACAGGACCAACCCCTTGTATGCCAGGGCCAGGGGATATTCCGGGGTCTTTTTTCCGGGCCCTGTTTCCATGTCATTCAAATACCGGTCTGCAAGGGAGAGGGCCGTCTCCAGTTCGCCCATCTGACGATGATATTCGATCAAATAGACTTCAGACGAATCCGTTTCCAAGCCGGCTTCCAGGAGGAGAGCAGCACAATCCATGTGTTCCGAGCGCAGGGCAAGATCCAGGGGATTCAGGCCATTGGCATTCGTGACATCCAGGTCTCCTCCTGCCTTGATCCATTGTTCGACCTCCTTTGCCTGGCCGGAGGCTGCCGCATCCAGAAGGGCGGATTGTGCAAGGAGGGGCGTGTTACAAATCGCGAACAGACCGACGAGGATTAGTATTTGAAGAGGATGAATTTTCCAGAGGAAGGTGCAGCAGACAGCCCGTTTCCTGCTCATCTCTGACCTTCGTTTTATGGTGATTGTCGTTTGATCCAACAGCCTGCCTGGTTTCATTATTCCTGTTCTACGATCCTGAATCTCAACGTATGTACACTACCCGTCCCGGCGGGCTTTTCTTCGATCGTGATCCCCCTGGTCCCGCCGATATCCGGAAAACTCGAGGCATAGAGCACTTCAAGCGGATGAGGTTTTTCAGGAACACCCCGCGTATTGTGGATCTGTCCCAATCGAATGGGTTTGTCGGTGCAGATCAATTTGATGGTTTCCGGACCAAAGGGAGGGGCCACATCAAACTGGGGGCTCTTCCAGGTCTTACCCGGTTGCAGGGAATAGATGGCACCATCCTGCAGGGGTGGTGGGATCAGGGTGACCACGATGTCATCCGGCTGGATATCCACCAGGGAATAATAAAAGGGGGTATTGCCGGTGTTGGTGACCTGCAGGCGCATCTTGCTGCCTTCGATCACCTGGTCCTCGGTGAATGGCTCCCAGCCATTCTCTGTCCGGATCAGCAATTCCACGGAAGCCTGATAGGCCGGATCCTTGGTTTCGATCAATCGCATGGCGGTGGCCTCGACGTGTCTGCGGATGGCCTGGATCAGTTTACCCCCGTTGGAAGGGCCCAGCTGATCCGTCCAGATCAGCCGGTCATCTGAGGTCCAGAGGAAGATACTATCCTGGCTGTCCTCGACGATGAGACGCGTCGGGAGATCAGAGATCCGGATAAAAGGATAGTCCTTGAGGATAGACTTCAGGCGGGCAGAGGTGGTCTCACTGAGTGCCCGAAGGTGTATGGACAGATCAATGGGTGGCGGTGCGGCAAAGATCTGATAGGCCCGACTGTTCTCGATCTCGGCAGCGGTGACAGGGCCATGCAGGGCCAGGTCACTGGTCACCGCTGTCACCTGAGTGATGATGCCGCTGACAATGGGGTCGACCAGGGTGGTATCCGTGGTACCTGCCGGATAGATATCCATGATACTTCCCGGGTAAACGCCTTTCAAACTGCCGACAGCCAGGCGGACCGTGTCCGGTGCTCGTTGTTCGGCAATTCTGAAGACCGGTACTGGTGGCGAGAGTCGGCCGTCAAAAAGGGGACTTTGCAGGTCGCCTTCGGCGGTGGGCCGTTGGCGGAGGCCGATGTTCTGAATATGGGAGGTGACTTCTTCATAAAGTGCCTGGACCGTAGCATTCGGTTCGATGGACCTGAGGCTTCTGCAGAACTCGTAGGTATAGGCACCAAACTGGCCTCCGGGTTGGGCCTGTTCATAACTGAGTTGAGTCGGGGAAGAGCTGGTGAATACGATCAGATTCTTCCGGGCGTCGGAGGTAACCATTTCTGCTGGCGGTGCGGTCCGCTCCCGGCTGCCACCAAACAACCCTGTCCGGACCGTAGCAGGGTCTGCCATGATCACGTCGGTCCCCCGGGCTGTTCCCAATCCGCGGGTGGAGGTGCCGGAATGACATGCATCCACGGACAGGAAGATATGCCCTCCGTCGCCGACCCGGGCCAGCAGATCGTCCAGGATACGGCCGATCTCATCGTCCCGCAGGAGGTTTTCCCCTTCGTAGACACCGGCCTGAAATTGCTTGGGTGAATCAAAGGGCACCCAGCATTCATCCAGTTCATCCTCTTCATCCCCGTTGTCATCAGCCGCTTGCTGGCCATGGCCGGAAAAATGCAGGAGGAGGAAATCTCCTTTATGCAGTTGGGGGGCTACCTCCTTCAACAGGAAATCGGTAATGCCCTTTTTGGTCGCCTGTTCATCCTGGATGATCTGGATGTTCTCCGCCTGAAAACCTACATCCTGGAGGGTCAGGGACAACAGTTCCATATCGTTTGCTGAGGATAGAGCTGCCCATCCCGTGGATGCGGGATAGGCGCCTACGCCAATGAGAGCGGCATGGTTGGTGGGTTGGGCGAATATATCAGGAGAAGTCAGCAGGGTAAAAAATAGGAAACTGCAGAATGCGGGAATTCCACGCGGCATAGATCGGATTTTTGACATCGTAGTAAAATCGTCGGCTTCGGAAGATAAGACAAATTCAAGAGCCCACAGTTACCCGGGCTGGTCCGGAAGATTAAAACTCAGGAAAGTTGCACGGCAATCCCTATATTTAACTATTACTGGATATACCTGCCCAATGTCACATCGCTACCTCTCGATAATCCCGATTATTCTTTGGTGGAGCCTCATTTGTCCATTAGGTGTGGCCGCCCAACCTGTCCTCAAACCGGACCCCACCAATGGCCCATCGCACGTACCGACCATGCGGGCAGTGGTGATCGGCGTTTCTCAATACCAGGATCAGGGGGTTCGGCCACTTCATTATGCCCACAAGGATGCCCAGGCGTTTGCCGACTATCTGCATTCTGATGCAGCGGGAAAAATGCAGAAGGAAGTGCGGACGTTGATCAATGCCGATGCCACCCTGGCTGCGGTAGACGATGCCATGAACTGGCTGAAAACATCCTCCGTGGAAGGTGACATGGCCCTGTTGTATTTCGCCGGTCATGGCGATGTGGAGGTCGCGGCGCTCTGGCAGCTCGGGTATTTACTGACCTATGATTCCCCGCCCAACAATTTCCGGAACAATGCCATCCGGGTCGAGGACCTGGACCTCCTGGCCATAGAGCTTTCCTCGGTCCGCAATGTGCGTACGATGTTCATCCTGGATGCCTGTCGGTCAGGCACCCTGGCAGATGGCCGGAATGTCCCCACAGAAAACCTGACCAAACAGAAAGCCAACGAGGTGCGTATCCTGTCTTGCAAACCGGATCAGAAGTCACTGGAAGGAGCCAGCTGGGGCGGTGGCCGTGGGGTCTTCTCTTACTATCTGATCAGGGGGCTTCAGGGTTTGGCCAATGATGCCGGGAATACCAGTGACCTGGAATCCGTTACGGTGGAAGAATTGGAGGATTATTTCCGCAAAACAGTGGTCAGGGATACCAAGAGCCTGGACCCTCCGCAGCGTCAGGACCCCATTATCGTTTCAGGCGCTGCCAATATTCCAGTGGGTGTTGTTGTCCCGGAGATCCTGGCCACCCTTACCGAAGACAATAAGAATAAGGCCAGGAACCCGAGCCAACCGATTTCTGAAAATCGCAGTATGTCGGACCCCGTCACCATCCGTCAGGTAGCTGCCGATAATCCGGTGGATGTGCTCTTCACCAAATCCGGGGAAAAAGAACTTTTCGAATATCTGGACATTGCTTCCTTGCTGAAGATACCAGCCAGGGATATTCCTGAAGCCATCCTCCAGCATCTGACAGATGTCGCCAGGGACCAGTACTGGCCACCTGAAGTACAAGACAACCTGAAGGAATACTGGAGTATCGCTGACCTGGACAAAGATGATCCGGAAGACCTTCAGCTGTTCAATACCAAATTGGCGATCGCGCTTCACGATCGAGGCCAGGAGATCATCAACAGTTATCTCCGGGCAGATCCGGGCGATCTGGAAGAACGCAGTATCATCAAATTTGAAACCACCAAATACCGGTGGTACCCCGATCTATTCAAACTGGTGATCAAATTGCTCCCCGAAGGCCATCCCCTCCAGGATCGTGTCGCCGTAAAGGAAGCCTACTTTTCAGGCGCTTCCATCCGGATCCTGGCCCTGGATCTTGAAGATCCGCTCCCCGCCTACAATGAAGCTGAGGCGTTGTTGCAAAAAGCACTCCGCCTGGATCCCTATGCACCCTACGTCCACAATGAACTGGGGATCATTTACATGCGAAAAAATGTACTGGACAAATCTGAATATCACTTTAACAGAGCAGTGGAACTGGCCCCCGGATGGGGCTTCCCCTATGCCAATCTAGGGGTCATCTTTATCCAGCAGAATCGACTGTCCGAGGCGCAGGAAAATGTTGCCAAAGCACTCCGGTTGATACCCGACAACTACTTGCCCCACCTGCACCAGGGCCAGATCCATGAACTGAATCGACGATTCCTGGATGCAGAAACTGAATATCAGCGTTGTATCAGACTGTTACCCGAGGATATCATTGCCTATAATCGCCTGGGCCATCTATATCTCCAGACAAGCGAATATGCCAAAGCGAATAAACATCTTAAAACAGTCACAGAACTCGCAGGGTTGCTCCCGCCAAGTATCCACACCCTGTTGTTTGATGAATACCGAAATCCGGAGGCCGATCATCCTTTTGATTATCCCGTCGACATGGCTACTCGCCCTGTCATGCATTATCCACCGGACCTGGACCTGGACGACCCGGGAATAACCCCCGATATTGACAGGGCTCTTCAGCACATGCAACTCGGTATTGCCTATTGTCAATCCCGGCTATATGAACAAGCTGTTGATGCATTCCAGGCGGTTATTCGCCTCGATGTCCACTACAAGGACGTATATGACCATCTTGCATGGGCCTATTTGAAACTTGAGAAATACGATCTGGCCGACAGGATGCTGACCCTGGCAGAACGGAACACCGAGGCTGTTTCCGGAAGAGAAATGCTGGAGGCACTGGTGGCAGAAAGATGCGGCCGATGGAGTGAAGCAGCGACGATCTACCGGAAACTGATCGATGATCACCTCCATGCTCAACTCGGCTATCAGAAACTCGCGGCATTTTACGAGACCACAGATCAGTATGTCGAGGCCGAATGGACGTATCAGGAATACATGGGTGCTGACCAGGAGGCCGGACAAAGTGCCCTCTATTCATTCTATCTCCGTATGGCTGACATGATGCCGAGTCAGTATTCCTGGAAACAACGAGCAGCCATGATCCTTTATGAGAAGTGCATGGAGGCTGCCGAAAGCGGATTCGGAACTGGTTACGCCAGGAAGGCTTTTCAGCCGCATGCTCTGCCCTCCACAGTGGATGAATTCTACTCTTCCTGTTATTCCCCCCTGCCCTATTCCATCCATCCGGACCTCCAGGACAAACAGAGTGCCTGCAAAGCATCAGAAAAACTGTTCCGCTCGATCTATCCCTTCTTGAAAACCTCTGGTGAACGCGCCGCCATTCTAGAAAAAACGGGCAATATCCATGCCCAGCTTTTGAATGAAGCCCAGGCACTGACGGATCATCAACGTGCATTCGACCTCGCACCCTACCGGGAGGATCTCAGGGACACTTTAATCAATCGGTATAAGGCTGATCAAGACTACACAAAAGTCATGAAGTTGATGACCGATCAGGATTCGCTGGGTCACTTACGATATCAGGATCTGTTGATCCTGATCCGCATGAACAATCTGAACGGTCATTTAGAGCATGCCCGCGACATGATGGAGAAGTCCGAAGAGTTGTTTCCGACACCGGAAGAATCCAGATCACTGGCAGAGCTGGAGGCGCAGAATGCGATCCTCGAGGGTGACCTCACCCGGGCATTGAACCTCTATGAAGGCTTGCATAGCCACTATCCCGACTCCGGAGAATCTGCTTGGTCCATTGCGCGCATTCATGCCTCTCAGAACCATAGAAACAAGGCTTTTCAATGGGTGGACAAAGCCCTGGAATTGGGATTCCGAAAATACGAATGGGTGGTGGCCCGTGATCCTGTGATGGCAAAGTTGCGACGCACCTCGAAATGGCAGCGAATCATGAATGAATAAATACCTTCACGATTTGGCGCAAAAATGGCTGGTCATACAGACTGCCGTCTATGCCAAGAATGGATATCGGTGCATCCCCTCAACAGGAATCATGGTCATGTAGGGGTTGCACAGATCCCGGCCCTCCCGGATCAGGCCTGGAGCATCGCCTTCGTGTGGACCAGTGCGGAATATGAGCCCCATTGTTGACAACCGTGGCATGCAATTCCTATATTTAATTGTCATAACCCAAACACCCTATGATTCGTCCGTCATTCTTTTTGTGGTCTGTTCTGTTATTGTGGTGGGTCTGTCCGCTGTCGATGGTCGCCCAACCTGTCCTGTCATCCAGCACCCAGAGTCCGCCAACCCCTGAACCAACCATGCGTGCCGTGGTCATCGGTGTATCAGAATACAAGGACACGAAAATTCGTCCACTTCAATATGCCCATCTGGATGCCCAGGCGTTTGCAGACTATCTGCGCTCTGATGCTGCCGGCAAGATGCAAAAGCAGATCCGAACGCTGATCAACAGTGATGCCACCCTTGCAGCCGTGGATGATGCCATGAACTGGCTCAAAACGGCCTCTAAGGAGGGGGACATGGCCCTGCTCTACTTTGCCGGTCATGGAGATGTAGAATTGGCGGCCCTCTGGCAACTGGGGTATTTATTGACCTATGATTCGCCCCCGCATAACTTTCGGAATAACGCCATCCGGGTCGAAGACCTGGACCTGCTCGCCATTGAGCTTTCCTCCGTTCGAAATGTGCGAACGATGTTTGTGCTGGATGCATGCCACTCCGGCACCTTGTCGGAGGGACGGAGCGTCCCCACAGAAAACCTGTCCAAGCAAAAGGCGAATGAGATTCGGATCCTTTCCTGCAAGCCTGACCAGAAGTCTCAGGAAGGGGCCAGCTGGGGAGGTGGTCGTGGCGTTTTCTCCTATTACCTCATCCGCGGATTGGAGGGACTGGCCAATGATGAAAGCAATACTGCCGACCTGGGTTCTGTGACAGTAGAGGAACTGGAGGATTACTTTCGTCAAACGGTGGTCAAGGATACCAAGCGGCTGGATCCTCCGCAGCGCCAGGATCCCATTATCATATCCGGGGCCGAAGACATGCCGGTTGGTTTTGTGATCCCGGAAATTGTTGCTGCCCTGACGAATGAAGGTGGAGATATGGCTCTGGCCGATGCCTCCTCCAGTGGACGGGGCATGGATGAACCGATGATGGTCCTGGAGGTCCAGAGAGAAAGTCCCATTGATGTGCTGTTCACCGCAGGGCGGGATGAAGGATTGATCGACCATATGGACCTTCCTTCTTTTCTGGAAATGCCGAATCTCGAGGTTCCCCGGGCATTTATCCAGAAGCTGGCAGAGGTCGGCAGGGAACAGGGGGTTCCACCGGATATGCAGTTCAAGTTGGACAATTTCTGGCAGATCTCCGGTATTGATGCCAATAATCCGGAGGACCTGAAGGCCTTCAACATCAAAATGGCGATCGCCCTGCACGACCGGGGACAGGAGATCATCAACAGCTATCTGCGGGCAGACCCGGATGACCTGGAAGAACGTGCCATTCAAAAATTTGAAACCACCAAGTACCGGTGGTATCCCAATATCTTCAAACTGGTGCTCAAGCTCCTGCCGGAAGGGCATCCGCTCCGTGACCGGCTGGCCGTAAAGGAGGCCTACTTCTCCGGAGCTTCGATCCGCATGCTGGCCGTCGCCCTGGAAGATCGGAGTAGCGCCTATGCCGAAGCCATGGCCCTGCAGCAGAAAGCCCTGCAGCTGGACCCGCACGCTCCCTATGTGCACAATGAACTGGGCATCCTGTACAAGCAGTTGAAGGATCTGGACCAAGCCGAATTCCATTTCAAAAAAGCCAGGGAACTGGCGCCGAGCTGGGGTCTCCCCTATTCTAACCTGTGTGCAACATTGATCCGAATGAATCGGCTGGATGAGGCCCAGGAAAATGCGACCAGAGCCCTGGAATTGTTGCCTGAATATTCGACCATTCACATGCATCAGGGACGCATCCACGAATTGAACGGAAAGTTCCTCCATGCAGAGGCGGAATATCTCCGGACAACCCAATTGGCACCCCAGCATTTTGCCGGATTCGAACGACTGGGGTACCTCTATCAGCAAACCGCTGAATTCGAACTGGCAAATGAAAACTTTGTCATTGCCGAGTATTTGAAAAAAAACCTCCCCATCTCCCCGTTGGATACAGATCTGGATGGCTATTCTGACGTCCTGGCCCCGAGTATGTTTAACGATGAATTCAGAACGGAGGAAGAATTACTGGCCCTGATCCAGGAACACCCGGAGGATCCAAGCCTCTACTTTGAATTGGGGCAGGTGTACAGTGTAGATCTGAAATATGAACTGGCAGTACCCCGATTCCGCACGGTTGTCGATCTGGACCGATCCTACCCGGGTGTGTATGACCACCTGGCCTGGTCACATTTCAAACTGGAGCAGTACGAACTGGCCGACCAGAGCCTTGCCCTGGCCGAGGTATATGAGGGGGAAGAGGATGGTCGATGGATGTTAAAGGCCCTGATCGCCGAATCCTGGGAACGATGGTCGGAAGCTGAAGCCATCTATGCGTATTTCCTGGCCCGGGATTCGTCCCTGGAGATCGTATATCAAAAACTGGGTGCGTTGTACGAACGAACAGGTCGATTTGCCGAAGCTGAAGCCGTCTATCTGGAAAGCATCCGAAGGATCAGTTATGGCAATCGGCAGGAGTTGTATCAGTTCTATCTCAGGATGATCGACCGCATGCCCGGGCAGTCCGGCTGGCTCATCCGGGCGGCCAACTTGCTGTATAAGATCTGTCTGTTCACGGAGAAAAACTATGAAATGCGCGTGGATCATTTTGAGGACAGCTTTCATGATCCCGATCCTTCCCACGACCTGGCGCTGGTCTCTCATTATTATATGGGTTGGACCCAACCACGACACGTGGATAAGCATCCTGACCTGATCTACTGGCCCCAGGTCTGTGAAAAACCCCTGTCTTTCCTGGACCGGGCCTTTCCCTATCTGATCTATGCACAGGAACGCGCTGATGTGCTGCAAAAACAGGGAGACATCCATTTGCATCTGGAGAATCGGGATGCGGCAGAATCACATTACGAACGCGCCTTGAGCCACGCCTCCTCGCAGGATGATCTGCGGGATAAGATCATCGACAGTTATCTGGCCCGATACCAATTGCCAAAAGCCCGGAGACACCTGGCCCATCAGGATTCGGTTGCACGTCTGAAATTCCCTGGACATCTGGCCCTGGCACGCATGAACAACCTGGATGCCCGATTCGGAGACGCTGACAACCTGTTGAAAGAAGCGAGCGGGTTTATTCTGGGCAGAGAGCATGTCCAACGGATCGCTGATCTGCGGGCACAGAACGCCTTCCTGGCTGGAGAACTGGACCGGGCAATTCAGCTGTATGAGATCAATCACGAATCAGATCCGGGCTCAGGCTGTAACGCCTATGCCATCGCCAGGATATATGCATCCCTGGATCAAAACAGCAAGGCATTCCGGTGGTTGGATAGGGCTCTTTCCCATGGATTCGGTGCGTACACATGGGTACTGGCCAGGGATCCCTGGATGGACAACCTGCGTTCGTCATCCAAATGGAAAAAGCGGGTCAGTGGATAGGGCCCCATCTTGCGACATACGGACAATACACAATTAACACTATATTAGTCAGGCACTTAGACCTCCATCGGATCCCAGAGGTCAACTGAACTGATCGTGAAGCACAACGTCGCCGCTCATCCATGTATTCATGCGCTATCCGGGCACTGGATAGGATGGAGGCTGCTGATCCTGCTCAGTTGCATATACGCACCACTACATGCACAAGAAAAGGGGCAATCCGGCCTGATACTCGACCAATGGCACCATGCGGGTGGAATTACCAGAGCGGTCGTGGTCGGTATATCCGACTACCAGCATCCGGGTATTCCGGACCTGCGGTTTGCACATCGGGATGCGGAAGCATTTGCATCGTATCTGGACCAAAGCTTGCCCCGGACAGACTCCATCAGCAATATTGACATATTCCTGAATGAAACAGCAACCTCAGCTTCCATATACGGGTCCTTGCAAACGCTGGAAGATGAAAGTCAGAAAGGAGATAGAGTCATCCTGTATTTCTCCGGTCATGGCGATATGGAATCTCTTGAATCCGCAAAAAGCTATCTCCTCTGTTATGATGCCGCCTACAATAATTATGCGATCGGCGGCACCCTCGAATTTGGTCAATTGCAATCCTGGGCAGAACGACTTGTAGCGAATGGTGTGACGTTGCTCCTGTTCATGGATGCCTGTCATGCTGGCAACCTGGCCGGAGAATCGATTAACGGGGCAGGACGAACGGCACAAATTTTCAGGGACTCCTTCGCTTCAGCGACAAAGTACCTGGCCTGCTCGCCACAAGAATCCAGTTTTGAAAGTGACGCCTGGGGCAATGGACATGGAGTCTATACCTATTTTCTGATCCAGGGTTTGGCTGGCATGGCAGACCAGGATCACAATTCGTCGGTCAGCTACTGGGAATTACAGGAATTCCTCGAATCAAAAGTAGTTCAAGAGACCGGCTTCCTGCAACACCCCGTCGGGCCAATGCAAAATCTGGAGGAAACGCTGACACATGTCGATTCCGCCTTATTAAAACACGTCCAGACAGCAATTGAACATGAGTTCAAAGTTATTCCATCACTGGTCGTACGTTCATTTGAAAATCAACTTCTGACGGCCCTAGATACAAGCATATTTTCTGACTGGGACCGATTTAAAAATGCCATTTCTGCAGGAAGGCTTCTCCATCCTGAGCACGACTGCGCGGAGTTCTATTATCACAAACTGATCAACAGACCCGATCTATCGGCTGCTTTCAGAAGATACATTTCCAGAACATTTGTAGCCGGCCTGCTTAACGATGGCCAACAAGCCATGAAAGCCATTTTAGCCGCAGATACAAAAACCATCAGTGGGGGAAAGGAACTGATCTTATCCTATGCACACTATCCGGCTCACTTTCAGAAAGCCGCAGAAATATTAGGTGTACATCATGACATGCATTCAACCGTGAAGTCAAGGGCATTCCTGTTTGAAGGAATTCTTGCTTATATGAAAAATGCATCCAGAGTGGACTCCACTTCGATCAGCCAGGTCATGACGCCTTTGTTAAACTCCCTCCAGTTGGAGCCCAATTCTGCAGTGACTTGTTTTTACATCAGCTTATGTCAAATGGTCCAGGCCAAGAATCCGGAAGTGGCACTCAATTATACGTATCAGGCACACCATCTCGCCCCCTCCTGGCTGGTCCCGCTGACACACATGGCTTATTATATGGCACGAGCCAAGGATAGACGACTGGAAGACTCCAAGGCGCTGCTGGATCGCGCCTTCAACATCGACGAAAATGACCCGACCGCTTGGCTGGCTCTCGGCGCGCTCTACCATTACCTGCCCCACACACCAAAGTCCATCGAAGCCTTTCAGAAGGTTCTTTCAATTGACTCCACCTATGCCATAGCCTGGACAAATCTGGGTGTTGAATACATCATTCTGGAGGACTACGACCAAGCTGAAAAAGCCTTTACAAAAGCACTTCGTGAAAACCCGAACCAATCTGCGGCCTGGCATAGTCTGGGATGCCTGTCGACCCGAAAACAAGATCTGGATTCTGCCGAAATATTTTATCAAAAAGCTGTTTCGTTAAGCCCCGAAATGATCGTGGCGAAAGATAGCTTATGCTCTACATATCTGGATCAACATGCAATCGACAAAGCATACCATGAATGCCAATCCATCATCCAGATTAAAGATCAATATGCATCTGCCCATTTTAAACTGGCCAAAATAGCCGCGCTGCGAAACAATCGTGACACAGCACTGGATCACCTTCAAAAATGCCTGGAGTCCGATCCCGGATTTATAGACGACATTAGAAAAAATGTCACCCTGTATCAAATCTATTCGAATCGAGAATGAGTCAATTCCAACAGAACAAGTACACACAAATGAAGCATTTCATTACAACTCTAAAAGGTCTGACCCTGCTGCTTTTGATGTTCGTGACCAGCAATGCCCTGAAAGCGCAGACTGTTCCCACAACCGATTCTATACAAATCAAGATCTTTGACCTGGATGATGACATGAGACGCGGAAAATTGAAAGGCATTTCCGTAGATGACAAGAAAAGCTATTTTGGTCTGAAAGGCGAAAAAAGAGTACCCCTTAAAAACAACAGTATTATTAAGATAACAAGCCGCCAGGACAGACCCATCAGCATTCAAAGCAAGAATTGGAAGAAGATCCAAAGTCTGGATGTCTATATGGGTCATGAAAATGACCTTCCAAATGATTGCATCGTCGAAGGAAGAGTATTCCTAACGAATAAAGATGGTGAAACTCAAATAGCGGCAGCTACGATTGTTGAAATAGGTCATGAGAAAACAAATTCAACCAAAACTGATATCCTTGGTCGGTTTGCACTGAAGATCAGTAAAAAGACACGCAAATTGGGCATCATTCTTCATAAGCCTGGAATTACTACTGATGTCAATACCCCGCCCGATATTGACCTGACGATCACAACAGATGCAGGTGACCACACGAAGATCGATGTTTATGTCGATGACCAGGGAGCAGGCGGGACAAGGAAGGGAATCAGCACGACAATTTGTTATTGATCAACATTCGATTAACTGTACATTTGACCCTTTGGATACATGAATATTTCCACAGGATGTCAAGACTTCACCTTTCTCTCTGCCTGCTCATTTGTGTTGCGTTTCAGGGACTAGCCTCTGCCCAATCCGCCGACCTCATGCGCCGGATGTACCGGCACCACGAAGAGGTGAAGGAAGCGGGCCTGGATGAACGTCGCTTCAAGCATACCGATGTGCTGGCCCGGATAGACCGACTGCGATCAGATCCCGACTTTGGCATATCCACTGCCGGGCATTCGGTCATGGGTCGCGAGATCAAAGCCGTTTCCTGGGGAAATGGACCCACCAGGGTGCTCCTGTGGACCCAGATGCACGGTGACGAACCCACCGCCACCCTGGCCACCCTGGACCTCTGGAATGCCCTCCAGGATGAGTTATTCCTGCCGGAGGCCGCCAGGCTGAAGGAGCGACTGACCCTGGTGTTCCTGCCCCTCCTCAACCCGGATGGGGCCGAAGTCTACGAACGACAGAACGCCCTGGGCATCGACCTCAATCGCGATGCCCTTCGCCTGACCAGCCCCGAAGCGCAGATCCTCAAACACTGGCGGGACAGCCTGGATGCCGACTGGGGCTTCAACCTGCATGATCAGCACCGTTATTACAGTGCCGGATCCGGTAATCTGACCAGTGCGATCGCCTTCCTGGCTCCTCCTCCCGATCACAGCCGTAGCAAACCCCCGCATCGCCAGGACGCCATGCGCCTGATCGGTGGACTGTCCAACGGCCTGCAAAACCTCATCCCCGGGCAGGTGGCCAAGTATTCCGATGCCTTCGAACCGAGAGCCTTCGGAGACAATTTTACCAAGTGGGGCACCCGGACCATCCTCATCGAAGCCGGATGGCTGCCCGGCGATGATGAAAAACAGGCATTGCGCCGACTTTACTTCGCCACCCTGGTGGCTGCCCTGGACGGGATCGCCAAAAAAACCTATATCAACGAGCCGATCAAAACGTATAACGACATTCCCTTCAACCAGAATCACCTGACCGATCTGTTGATCAGGGAAGTCAAGCATCAGGTGGGGCGTGCTACCTACCTGATCGATATCATCTACAAGCACCAGGAAGAAACCAACACGGACGGTCGCAGCTGGGTGCGCAAGGCCCGGATCGAAGAGATCGGCGATCTTTCACCCTACGGCGCCTATACCACCCTGGATGGGCAGGGGAAGTGGTTGATCGTTCCTGCCCGGACCCACCCCCATGTCATGCTGGACATGGCCGAGCTGCGGGAAGAGCCACTTACCGACCTCCTGCTCGGCGGAACGGCCGTATTCCGCATGGATCAGGTCACCCTGGACCAGAGGTATGCCGATGCTCCACTGGCCATCCGTCGCCTGGACGATGATGCCAGTGAGCCCATCGGACTCGGCCACAACCCCACCTTCTATCTCCAGGATGAAAAAGGAAGTCTTCGGTATCTGATCGTCAACGGCAAGGCCTGGGATCTACAGGGGAGTGACTGGAAATCTGCTCTTCAGAACCTCATTGCCAGGGGATTGGATTAGGTGGCCTGTCCATCATCCGGTCGAATCTCAGAAAGACCTATATTTACCTTCCTAAAATCAGCACGCATGAAACGTTATCTATTTTTTGCTCTCCCGTTTCTGATTCTTGCCTTGCTCGCTCCGGTCAGCAGCAATGCACAAGAGCCGGAAACGGATGATACAGATGTCAATTTTGATTTTGATCCGACCAAATTCAAAATGGCAAAGAAGTCCGGAAAACGAACCAATCTGGAGGGGTATTTTGGTATCGGTCCCACCTTTGTGACCTCCAATTTTGAAGACGGCAATTCGTTTGTTCCTGAATTCAAGCCCTGGAAATCGTGGAGCACGGACTTTGGCATGATGTTCCGCACCCGACTGGGCAGCGCCGGCAGTTCCTTCAATATCAACTATGGTTTGTTGTGGCGCTATCTCAATGTGGAGACTGACAAAGCCTATCTGGATTGGGACCCGGACACGGAGATCCCGATGTATGAGAATTCAGACATGGATGACGTGACCAATACCGAACTCAATGTGCACACCCTATCCATCCCGCTTATGCTGGAATACCAGAACAAGGTGGCCATCGCTGCCGGCGGGTTTGTCGCTTTTCGGGTGGCCAGCAGCTCTGAACTCGATGGTGAATTACCCAACGGTGATGCAGAGTCCACATTACGAGCCGACTTTGGCCTGAACGATGTCCTCTACGGCGTGACCGGCCAGATCGGTTATAAAAAGGCCCGCATCTATGTCAACTACTACCTCAACAATCTCTTCAAGGAGGACATGCCCTATGACTTCACGGTGATGAACGTCGGTATCGCCTTCTTTTAAGAAACTATTTGCCGTGACACAAAAAAGGCTTCCCGACACCGGGAAGCCTTTTTTATTGAACATCCATTATTGATCACTTCTGAACCTTGGGCACCAGTACCGTATAGGTCTTGCGCGCCTTATTGGTCAGCTTATTGTCCTTCAACCAGGGATTGTACACCTTCAGCGTCCGGTAGTCTGTGCCGTACTTGATCGCAAAATCGCCCCAGTTCGGAACCGGTTCATTCACTTCGATCCGATAGCACTCCTGGAAAGGCGGATAGTAATCGGCAGCGGTCAATTGATACCCGAAGGAAGCCGGATCCTCCAGGATGGTCTTGAGTGCGACGATGCGAAACAGATACCGGGATGTTTCACTGTTGAGGTTGACCTCTTCATAGGTCGATGCCCGTTGCACCTCCATTTCCCGGGCAAGTCTCGGTCCACCCATGTTATAGGCGGATGCTGCCAGCTTCCAGCTGCCGAATTTCTCGTAATACGATCTGAGATAGGCACAGGCCGCACGGGTGGATTTTTCCAGATGATTCCGTTCATCGATCTCACTGTTGATCTCCAGGTCGAAGGATTTTCCGGTCGCCTCCATGAATTGCCACACCCCTTTTGCGCCGGCAGAGGAGGTACCATTCATCAGGGCGCTTTCAGCCACGGCCAGATACTTGAGATCATCCGGCACACCCTCTTCCTTGAGGATCGGTTCGATGATCGAGAAATACCGTCTGGACTTCTTCAGCACCAGCAGCGTACTGGAATGATAGTATGCATTGACGATCAATTCACGATCCAGTCGCTCCCGAATATCCATATTGGCCATATCCAGTTGTTCACCGGCGAAGGTAAATGCCCTGTCGGTGGCCACGGAGGTGATCATCTGAGGGAGCCCTGTGCCATTGATTTCCCTGTCCGGACCACTCGTTTCCGGGTCCAGAAAAGCCGATGCGGTGAGGGTCAGTCCGACAGTGAGAGTGAAGAATGAAAGCCAGTTCAGCCATGAAATTTGCATATCCGGGAATTTGTACTCTTTAACGAAGTGGTCAAGTGGGAAGTTGCAAAGTAATACAATTCAGATGTTCCCTCTTCATCCACCATTCTGCGATGAATGACTCATGACCGAATGCCCGATTTTTAAGGAATTAGCTCTTTTTGTTTAACTATTTAGAACTTTCTAATCTGCATTGTTAAACAAAACGATCGATTTGATGATTATGTCGTCATCAATCATCAAAAACTAACTCATGAGAAAGTTTACCTTCCTCCTCATCCTGTTCTTCGTGGGTCTCGGCCTCCAGGCTCAAACCGCACGATTACAAGTCATCCACAACTCTCCGAGTCCAACCGTGGATATCTGGGTGAATGGCTCTCCGTATGAAACCGATTTTGCATTTCGGGAAGCAACAGAATTCAGGACCGTTCCTGCAGGAGTTGAGCTTGAAATCGGGATCGCTGTATCGCCCAGCTCATCACCTGGCGACATCATCGCCACCTTTCCCGTGACGTTGACAGAAGGTGAAACCTATGTAGCGATCGCCAATGGGGTGGTCGGAGACATGATGACTCCATTCAATATCGAAGTTTTACCGGGTGCCAGCGAAAGCAGCAATAATCCTGGCAATGTTGACATTGGCATATTTCACGGTTCACCAGATGCGCCCAATGTAGATGTGGACGCCAGACGGGTCATCACCCTGGTCGAAGACCTGCCTTTTGCTTCCTTTGAACCTTACCAGACCGTACCTGCCGGTGATTTCATCCTGGATGTCAGACCTGCTGGATCCTCCGTAGTAGCGGCCACCTTTTCTGCCAATCTCACCAGCCTGGGCGGACAGGCAGGGATGGTATTTACATCCGGTTACCTGGGCAAAAGCCCCGAATTCGGTCTGTATGCCGCCTTACCTGACGGAACTGTCGTGCCTCTTCCGGCACTGACCACCTCTCGATTACAGATCATCCACAACTCACCCGAGCCGACCGTGGATGTCTGGGTAAACAACCAGCCGTTCCGCACGGGCATCGGATTTCGTGAGGCCACTGAATTCATTGACGTGCCCGCGAACACCGATCTGATGATCGGCATTGCACCCTCTCCAAGTAGCGATCCATCAGATATTATCTACACCTTGCCTGCCAACCTCCTGGCAGGAGAGACCTATGTGGCTATGGCCTCTGGCGTTGTCGGAGACATGAACACCCCATTTGGTATTTCAGTATTTGATGCGGGACGGGAGTCATCAACTGATCCGGATCAAGTCGATCTGCTTGTTTTCCATGGTTCGCCAGATGCCCCGTCAGTGGATATTGATGCGCGAAACGCAACTCCCCTGGTCCAGGATCTGGCCTTTGGCAGTTTCACAGAAAGTTATATCAGTGTTCCTGCGGATCGGTATATCCTGGATATTTCTGCCGCCGGCACGGATCCCATTGTGATCAGCTTTGAAGCCGACCTTTCTGCTGCAGGAGGAGCATCAGCCGTTGTATTTGCCTCTGGTTTTCTTGGCAACACACCTTCCTTTGGCGTCTTTGCCGCCCTGCCTGATGGCACTGTATTAGCCTTGCCGGCCATTGAGGCCGCCCATGTGCAGATCATCCATAACTCCCCTTCACCCACGGTCGATATCTGGGTCAACGATGAGCCATTCAAGACGGATTTCGCTTTCCGGGACGCCACCGCATTCCTGGAAGTACCGGCAGGCGTGACGCTGAATATCGGTATTGCGGTATCCCCGAGTTCTTCACCAAGTGACATCATTGCCACCTTCCCGGTCAATTTGACCAATGGTGAAAATTATCAGGTCATTGCAAACGGGGTGGTCGGCGATATGATGACACCCTTCAACCTGGAAGTCCTGGAAATGGCCCGCCTTCGGGCAGTGGCTGAGGACCAGGTAGACATCCTTGCTTTTCACGGTTCACCGGATGCACCTTCAGTAGATATCCGCGCTCGAGGTGTCGGGACCCTGTTTCCTGACCTGCAGTTTGCTGAAGGCAGTGGTTATGCTTCCGTGCCTGCGGATCGCTATATCCTGGACATTTCTGCGACCGGCACTCAACCCATTGTGGCCTCCTTTGAAGCCGATCTTTCGATCCTTGAGGGTCAGTCGGCAACGGTGATCGCGTCCGGGTATCTCGGTCAGGATCCCATGTTTGGCCTCTTTGCCGTCCTGGCAGACGGAACTGTAGTGCCCTTGCCGGCCATCCAGGCCGCTCGCCTGCAGATCATCCACAATTCACCGTCACCCACGGTCGATATCTGGGTCAACGATGCACCATTCAAGACGGATTTCGCCTTTCGGGACGCCACCGCATTCCTGGAAGTCCCTGCCGGAGTGATACTGAATATCGGTGTTGCACCATCACCAAGTTCTTCTCCTGCAGACATTATCGCAACTTTCCCGGTAGAGCTGACGAATGGATCTACCTACATCGCCATGGCTCATGGCGTCGTTGGAAATATGACGACACCGTTTGATATTGCCATCTATGACCAGGCGAGAGAGTCTTCTGGTTCCTCAACCGAGGTCGATCTGCTCGTCTTCCACGGCTCTCCGAATGCGCCAACCGTAGACGTGACCATCGGCAACTCGCAGGTCCCCGTGGTGGACAATCTGGAATATGGCACCTTCAACGGGTATCTCACCGTGCCGGCAGGCGAGTATCAGTTGAACATCACTCCGGCAAACGACAACACCAACAACCTGTTCAGCTATAATGCCGACATCTCGTCTCTGGGAGGTGGTTCAGCAACCGTCTTTGCGACCGGATTCCTGGGGCAATCACCGGCATTCGGACTGTGGGTCGCCCTGGCAAATGGCACTACCTTTCCGCTCAGCACCATCACCTCTACGGTCAGCCCTGTTCTGGGCGAATTGAGCATCTGGCCCAACCCGGTCCGGGAGGTGATCAATCTCAGCACTCAGATCGGGAAAGACACCAGAGTCACCATGACCCTGGTAGATGTAAATGGACAGCCTGTGCAGAGCCAGAATCTCATTGCCGGTCCAGGTACGGGTAATATCCAGATCCCGGTTCCTTCGCTGCCGGCAGGGATCTACTTCCTGCAGCTCCAGCCAGAAGGCGGTGCAATCTCGACCCTGAGGGTCCTCAAACAATAAGAATAGGGGTTTTTACATAGTTCAGCACGCCACCTCATCGAAAGATGGGGTGGCATTTTTATTCCGATCCACCTGATCTGCCAGCCAGCATGAACGCCAATCCCAACCCTTTTCAAGGAAAGCTGGATAGATGATCAATTGACTCCTCACAGATACACGAATACAGGCTGCTGCTTCCTGATCCCTCTTGAAGATCAGATATGCTGAACACCAATGGACCCAAGCATTATCTAGCCGTGGAAACCGGCATATGCGGATCGTAATTCCCTTTGATGACCGGACTCTGGCGCATACCGGTATAGGCACGGACATTCACATAGATATAGTCATACAGCTCCTGAATGCTCACCAGTGCATCGCCGTTATAATCGGCCTCCCCTTTCAATCCACGGATCAGGAAGTGACTGAAGACGCCCTGCCGAAGACCGCTGGATTCCAGAGAGGTCTCCTCTGATTTGGAAGACATGATGATGGCCGTGCCCTGGGCGGCTGCAAACAGATCCTGGTAGAAGTTTACCAGCTCGGGCTGGACTCCAACAGCCCGCTCCGCAAAGAGGCCTCCGCTGTGGCAGGCATCGGCAAAGCAGATCTTGTAGCGTGCCGGACTGTTCTGCAGCAGGTCGCCGATCTCTTCATGATGCAATTTTCGATTGTATCCGTCAAAATCAAAGGGCAGGAATGCCCCCTTGACACCGTGGCCGGAGAAATAGAGGACCACCAGGTCATCCGGACCAGCCTGGGAGAACAGATGCTGGATGGTTTCCCGGATATGATCCAGGGTGGCCTCCTCATCCACCAGGATCCGGATCTGGCTGTCCGGCAAGGCGCCTCCTTCCGGACTTTTCAAAAATGCGTATACCCGGTATGCATCGTCGTCCGTATAACGCAAGGCCGGCATATGGTTGTATGCGGCCACTCCGACCACGACCGCCCAAACTTTCTGCGGGCGCGCATGCAGCTTGGGCTCATTGATCTGGACAGCACCGGTATCGACGGCACGTTCGGCCAGGAGCTCCGCTTCCATTTCTTCCGGAATCTGGTACTGCCCGTTGGTCCACTGACCGCGGATCACTGTGCCATCCCGCTTGTACAGCGTACCCCGACCGTTGAATTGCCCTTCGTCCCATTCTCCCGAATAGCGGTCGCCATTGGCAAAGACCACCGATCCCTGCCCGGCAGGCCGGCCGCGTTCGAATTCCCCCTTATAGGTGGCAGAACCATCCTGATAGACATAGGTGCCCACCCCTTCTTGACAATCTCCTTCAATACATCCGAGGCTGATCTTTTCCGGCGATGCGGAACCGATGTACTCGCCATCCCGCCATTCTCCCTGGGTGATCTCTCCCTCTGCAGGGTACAGCGTACCCTTCCCGTGAGGGAAGTTGTTGCGAAAGGCACCGACGTATTTATCCCCGTTGGCATAATACCAGGTGCCCAGTCCAAGCAGTTTCCCGTTGACGAACTGGCCGTCATATTTGCTTCCATCCGGATAGGCGAACGTCCCCAACCCGTTCTGGCAATCGCCGGCGATACACCCGGATTGAATATCCGTGCCATCGTTATCTTCCTCCTTGTCGGAGATCACATATTCCTCCAGCGGGTGTCCGGCTTCATCGACCGGCTTGCCCTTGTTCCACAAGCCCGAGTATTTATACCCGTCCGCATAGGTCTTGGTGCCTTTGCCCTGGGGATACCGGTGCTTCCATTCCCCCTGATACTTGCTGCCGTCGGTGTAATAGCAGGTCCCGATCCCGTGAATCTCGCCATCCTTGAAATCCCCGATATACTTTGCACCCGAGGGATAGACGTAGATCCCCCTGCCATTCCGGCAATCGCCGGAAATACACTGCGCCTGCACCATCGCAGTGCCGAACAGCATCAATAGGAAGAGGAGGGCAATCCGCATCGGACAAAGATAGAGCTATCCGCGGGGCCGCAGGTAAGCCAGAGGCATGTTTTCATCATAGCTCCCCTTGAGCACAGGGGTTTGACGATCTTTTGTGCGTGCACGAACCTTTCGACAGACATAGTCATGCAGCTCTCCGATGCGAATGACACCGTCCTGATCCCGATCGGCGCCCCCCTTCAATCCCTGGCGCAGGTAATAGGAAAAGACACCTGCCCGCAGTCCCTTGTCTTCCAGGGAATATTCCTCCTGCCTGGAGCTCAGCAGGATGGCCGTGCCTCCCGCTGCTTTTTCCAACTCCTGGTAATACAGGTTCAGGTCAATCCCCGATCCACCTTTTGCGGCCAGCAGTGAACCCGAGTAACACGCATCTGCGATGACCAGCTTCTGCCGGGCCAGGCTCTGGTCGAGCAGGGAGGTGAGCTCCTGATAGAACAGCCGATTGTCAAATCCATCAAAATCAGCTGGCAACAGGGCACCGTCCAGCCCGTGACCACTGAAGTAGAAAAGGACCACGTCGTTCTCATCGGCATAACCGAACATCTCCTGGATGGCCTGGATGAGATGATCCCGGGTCGCATCTTCATTGATGAGCAATCGAATTTGATCCTCGGGTACTGCGCCACCTTCCGGACTGCGCAAAAAGGCATACATCTGGTAGGCATCATCATCCGGGTATTGCAACGATGGCATATGGTCATAGGGTGCAATCCCGGCCACTACCGCCCATACCCTGACCCGGTCATCCCGGACGGGCGAATACTGCTGGCGAATCATGGTCCGTGTGGGTGCCGTCAACCGCTTCAGTTGACCATACACCCATTGCCCTTGCAATCGGCGACCATCCACCATGTCCAGGGTCCCTTCGCCATGCGGGCTGTGCCGTGACCAGCCACCTGAATAGATGTCTCCATTCGCATAATGACAGATGCCGGTGCCTTCGGGCAGATCCCCAACCATGGTGCCTTCATACCGGCTTCCATCCATGTAAACATACATAGATGCAGAAGGGCGAGAGCTTGCTGGTGCGATGGAAGCAGTTTGTTCGGGTGCCGCAGCTGCCCCTTCCCGGATCGGGGTGTCGACCGATTGAAGGTCTTCATTCGGAACAGGACTTCCTTCCGACCATTGGCCGTCGATCCGGGTGCCATCCGATCGGATCCACACCCCGCGACCATCCATGAGGCCGTGTCGGAAAGATCCGATGTATTGCTCGCCGGTCGCCTTTGTCAGGGCCCCTTCACCATGCATTTTTCCGGTTTGCCATTGCCCCTTGTACACGCTTCCATCCCCGAACACCATGGTGCCCTCGCCATGATAGCGGTCGCGCATGAACTGGCCCGTATAGATGGATCCGTCGGGGCTGGTCTGTTGACCATGTCCATCCCGGTAGTCGCGGACGAAGTCTCCCTCATACACCAACCCGGTGGAGAGGAGCAGCCTGCCCTTTCCCTGTCGCTTGCCATTCTGGAAGGACCCCTCATAGCGGGCGCCGCTTTCAAACTGATATACACCAGTACCGTTCATACAATTACCGGACATACATCCCCCTCCTGTGGTCGGAGGAAGAAAGCCCAACAGGCATAACCAGACGCAGATCATCATAAGCAGGATCTTTAGCGTAAGGTTGGATCAATAAGCAGGGGTTTAATCCATATAACCATCCGTAGAACCCGAATATTGCCAATTGATGCCAGACACTTCATATTTCGGCCACTCCACTATCTTTACGGCCTAAATATCTCTCCTATGAAATATGGAATCATGCTGATGGCCCTGGTGGCTGGCCTCTGGTCCTGCGGATCATCTGCCGGTACGGACCCACAAGACGGATCCGGAGAAGCTGCTGTTGACAGTCTTCATTTTGGTGAAGTCATCACACCTGATGGTGCCATCACCATGGATGAACTCCTGGGCAGGCTCAATGAATCGGACAGTGTGGCCACCAAGGTACGCGGACTGGTGACCTCTGTCTGCCAGGTCAAAGGATGCTGGATGACCATGAAAGCACCGACCTCCGATGAAGCACCTGAGATCTTTGTTCAGTTCAAGGACTATGAATTCTTCATGCCCTTCGGTCTTGCGGGATCAGAGGTGGTCATTGATGGCTATGCGTATCGGGACATTACCAGTGTCGAAGAGCTGCGCCACTATGCAGAAGACGAAGGTCTTTCGGCTGAAGAGATCGCCGCGATCACAGAGCCAGAAGAGGAACTCAAATTCATGGCCAACGGTGTCGTGATCGTGCAATAACACCGATCGACAAAGACCAGGAAGCCCTTTCGAAAACGAAAGGGCTTCTTGATTTTCGCATGCATCCCTTTCCCCGATGGCCTTCCCCACCCGATCGATCGCTCCCGACCATTTCCTGGCAGAATGCACCCTCACGGATGGTGCCATCCTCCTGGATGTCCGCACCCTGGAGGAGATCCGTGAAGATGGAACGCTCCCCAATGCCCGGCATCTCGATTACCTGGATACCTCCTTCGAAGAAGCCATGGAATCCCTGGATCGGCTGAATCCCTACTATGTCTATTGCGATACGGGAAAACGGAGCCGACTGGTCTGCGAATGGATGGCCTCCAAAGGGTTCATCCTCATCGCCTACATGGAAGGTGGCACCCTCGCCCTCCGGGCTTCTTCCTGAATTGACCCCCTGGCCACAGCTGCCCTGCGATGGAAAGCCCCCCATGCTTACGGTAGGGTTTCCTATTTTTACAGGATTGGGCGTTCCTTTTCACAGCGCCGTACTTCCGCCAAATCAACCCTCTATGAAATCACTCTACACATTATTCATGCTTTGCACACTTTGCCTTGCCGCATTCGGCCAGGATGGCGTGCTCGACTCCACCTTCGCCGATAACGGCATTCTCGCTTTTGATCTCAATCAAAAGTCAGACACCGGACATGGCCTGGCCATTCAGCCGGACGGGAAGATCCTCGTCAGTATGTCCGGAAGTGTAGTCAACAACTTTGATATCGTGGTCATCCGATTGCTGGAAAACGGAACCCTGGACACCACCTTTGCGGACAAGGGGATCTATGCCTATGGCTCTACGGATTTCTCTGACCTCAACTACGGGGTGACCCTGGCATCCGACGGGTCCATTTTCGCCTTTGGCGGGTATGGCGTCACCGCTCCCAATACGGATCTGGTCATCATCAAACTGGACTCGGATGGCGTTCCGGATCCCTCCTTTGGTACAGATGGTGTCTTCCTGCATCCCTATGGGGAAGGTGAGGAATATGTACATGCCCTCGCATTTACCCCGGATGGCAAGATCCTCTTTGCCGGAAACACCTCGGTCCCCGGATTCAGCATCAACAGTCACCTGGTAGGTCGCCTGCATACCGATGGCACTATTGACACTTCATTTGGCGACCAGGGATTCTATGAATGGAATGATGTCGGCACAACAAACGAGACCTGGGATATCGAGTTGCTGGCTGATGGCAGCATGCTGACCTGTGGCAAGAATGTCCCTGCCGGCAAAAACCGACCTTGCCTGTACAAACTGCTCCCGGATGGTGCCGGCATTGACTCTTCATTTGCGATCAATGGCTTTCTGGAAGCCCCATATGAGGGTGTCGCCAGAGAGATGGTGATCCATCCGAATGGCCGGATCCTGTTGGCCGCTTCCGACCTGACCAGTATGGGATACAATATCGTGGTGTTGGCCTTTAATGCCGATGGCACCGAAGACCTGACATTTGGTACAGATGGTGTGGTTCTCGTGGATAATGACATCAATGACTATGCGGCCTTCATCGTGGTCCAGGACGATGGTAAGATCATTGCGGGTGGCGAATCCGGAGGGACCCTGTTCCAGGGCAACCCGAGAGGTTACTTTACCGTCCGCATGGATGAGGACGGGATCATCGATCCCTCATGGGGAGGAACCGGCATGGTCACCACCAATACATCCGACTTTTTTGCATTTGCCAACGACTGTGCCATCCAGGCCGACGGTCGCGTCCTGCTCACCGGGGCATCGGCAACCAATTCAGGGAATGATTGCGTGATCGTTCGCTATAACAATGGCACCATCAGCAGTACACATGATCCTGCTTCCATCCTCCTCAATATCTCCCCGAACCCGGCTACAGACCAGCTGGTACTGGATGTTCCCGCAGGCCCGGCACGCACCTACACTCTGTTCCATACCAATGGACAGCAGGTCGCCTCAGGCATACTGGCCCCGAATCAGATCAGATATCGGATTCCTGTCGATCATCTCGCATCGGGAACCTATATCGTCGTCGTCCAGGGACCCGACGGGGCAGGACGACAATTGTTGATCAAACACTAATCGTATCTCCAGTCAACCGTCCGGAACCACTTCTGATTCCGGACGGTTTTCATTTTGTTCAGGCTTATGAATTATTACGGCTTCTTCGGATCGCTCATCGGTGCACTCTTGCTGACAGCAGGAATGACATCCTCCGCCCAGGCGCAAAACCTGATCGCTGATCCGGGATTCGAGGACTGGGATGGCACGGTAGGAAATCCACCGAATACCCTTGCACCATTGACCTTCTGGTATGAAGCGAACGGCACACCTGATCACCATCATGAGGATAATCCGGCCGGCAGCAACCTGACCAGCCTGCTGCCATGCCCGACTGGAAATGGGAATACCGAATGTGGCGTTCCACATTCCGGTAAGGGTGTCCTGGGCTGCTGGAAAGGGAATGGTGCGGATGGCACCAAGGAATGGGCCGGAACGGAACTGCTGCAACCCATGGTCCCGGGAGCCTGCTACAAGGTGTCCTATTGGGTCCAGAACAAGGAGGACCATCCGAATTTCACCATGCTGACCAACCAGTGGGGGATCTTCTTTTCCGAGACTATGATCCCGACGTTCAACGCGAATCTCATCAATTTTGCCACCCGGGCGGATCAGTTTGTGACCTGCCAGGAGGTCAATGATGGCACGGACTGGACCTATGTCGAATTCATGTATACCCCGACAGAAGCCTATACCTATGCGTATGTCGGCTATATGGGCAATGTGTCTACCTCCACCTTTACCGCTTGGAGCATGGATTTTCAGATCGGATTCTATGCCTGGTTTGATGATATCGTAGTCGAACGGATCGAACCCCTGCTCACGGCATCGGATGATCAAACCATTTGCCTGGGCGACAGCATTTTCCTCTCCGCCACATCCAACTTTCCGGTGGAATGGTCGGATGGGAGCTTCGTTGACACCATTGACGGCATTTGGGTCAAGCCCCAAACCACCACCACCTATACCGTTCGGACCCTGGATGGTACGAATTGCGCACTCACCCAGGACATAGTCATCACTGTTGTCGGCAATACCATCAATCCCTTTTCAGAATCGGTATGTGCCAGTACCAATCCATTTGTCATTGATCCCGGCGCTGGCGCGGGGTTCTGGTCGGGGCCCGGTATTACGAATCCAGGATCTGGTTTATTCGACCCCGGACTGGCCGGCACGGGGACGCATCTGATCCAGTTCAAGCCTTCCGGGGATTGTGCCCTGGGCTATCAGGTCGAGATCGAGGTGACGCCTGCTCCCGTGATCGAATTTTCGGTGGACGAGCCGATCGGCTGCCCTCCACATGCCCTGCAATTCTTCGATGAAAGCATTCCACCGGCGGCCTCCGTCTTGTGGACGTTTGGCGATGGCACCATAGGCAACACGTTCAATGATCCGCTCAAGACTTATTTCGAGTCCGGGTGGTACACCGTCACCCTGGAAGTCTACTATTCTGACTTCTGCAAGGCGGCACTCACCAAGGATTCATTTGTGCACATCCTGGTGCCCCCGAAAGCCGGATTTACCATCACCCCCAAGCAACCCTCCACCCTGGAACCCCTGGTCCAATTCCATGATGCTTCTAGCGGAGATCCACAGTCCTGGTTCTGGTCATTCGGTGATGGCGGCACTAGCTCCAATTCCGACCCCTCTCACGAATACCAGGATGCCGGCATTTACCCGATCACCCAGATCGTGACGGGTGCGCTCGGCTGTGCGGACACCCTGACCCAGGATATCATTGTCACCTGGGATGTCAAGCTCTTTGTCCCCACGGCATTTTCACCCAATGAGGATGGGATCAACGACGTCTTTCGCCCGGCCGCTGCAGGCCCACTGGAACGATATCACATGCAGATCTTTGACCGCTGGGGTGGTCTGATCTTTGAATCCAACGATCCACAAACCGGCTGGAACGGGGAAGGCCGGAATGGCAAACCCCTGGATCCCGGCGTCTATCTGTACACGCTTGAAGTTGCACCACCCAGCCTGTCCAATCTGCCATCCACTTCCAAGTTGTATTCGGGAGAGCTGTTACTGATGCGCTGATCTGGATGATGGCCGGTCGATCGGTGCTCCTCTCGTGAAGAAGATTTGGACATCACTCGTTCAGCCGTACCTTTGGGAGAAAGCAAGCCATGGATCAGTCACGTGTGGAAGTTCCACTCAACCGAAAAAAATTCTTGTTCCGGGGTGGCCTCTTTGCCGCCCTGGCCCTGGTCGGTGTCTGGCTGTTCCTTTCATATGCTTCGACCCAGTCTTTTCTGACCCCCTGGGTCGTCCAGGTGATGGCCGGGGTCCTGGTTTTTGTCTTCGGTATCCTGGCGATGAATGATCTGCAAAAAGGCCTGGGTAATCCCGTTGGGCTGGTGATCTCTCCCGAAGGGATCATCGATCACAGTAGCAATCTCGGGACTGGCCTGATCCGGTGGAAGGAGATTCGGCAGGTCAGGATCGATACCAGCCGGTCGGATCAGCACATCCTGGTAGAGGTCACCAAACCCAAAGACCTGCAGAAAAAAGCCAGCAACCCCCTCCAGCAAAACCTGATGAACACCAATGTCAAATTGTATGGCACACCGGTGGTCATCCAGGCCGATCACCTCACTATGCCTGCCCGGACACTACTTTCGCTTCTGGAGGAACGCCTCCGTCCTTCGAAAAAACGTCCATGAAGATCTGGAATCATCCCGTTTGGAGACGCTGGACCCTGGCTTGTGGCGCAGGTGAATTTCTGGGGATCGGCGTGGCTGGCATGCTGGCCTTTGCCTATCTCCAATGGGTAGGCGAACCGGAAACGGGATGGGAAAAAACAGGTCAGATATTGATCGGCATTCTGGCCGGAATGTTCGAGGGTTTTATCCTGGCCACATTCCAATGGCATATCCTTGGCAAATTGTTTCCCAGTCTGCCTGCCAGGATGTGGATCGGTTATACCATGCTGGTCGCTGTCCTTGGCTGGATACTGGGAATGGTCTATCCAACATTTTTTTCATCCGGCCAGCAGGCACAGGGTGTCCCAATCGAACCGCCCTTTGCGCTCGTGATCGCTGGTGCCGCGGCAATGGGCCTGATCCTGGGAGCGTTATTCGGGTGGTTCCAATGGCTGGCCTTCCGAAAATATGTTCGAAGAACGAACAAGTGGATCCGGGCCAATGCTTTTGGATGGTTGGTTGGCATGATATGGATCTTTGCATGTGCGACATGGCCTGATGAAGAATCATCACTCACCATCATCCTCCTGGCCGGATCTCTGGGAGGCATTCTGGCAGGACTCAGTGTGGGTTCGATCACCGGTCTGTATCTGTTGAAAATTCTCCAGGATCAACCGCCTTTACCTCAAAGTACAACCTGACTGATGATGAGCTATTCCCCCGAGGCGAAACGGGACATCCTTGATCGTACCCTGGAATTTGTGAAGACCTCACTGGCCCAGGCGGAAGGGGGGCATGACTGGTGGCATATCCAGCGCGTATGGACCAACGCCCGGCATATCGCCGAAGGTGAAGAAGTGGACTCGTTTGTTGTCGAGCTTGCAGCCTTGTTGCACGACATCGCCGATTCGAAATTCCATGGTGGTGACGAAGAAGTCGGTCCCCGGAAAGCCCGGCAGTTCCTGGAAAGCCTGGCCGTAGATGAACCCATTGTCGATCATGTGGTCCAGATCATTCGACATGTCTCCTTCAAGGGAGGGCATCAGGATGGCTCCTTCCATTCCGCCGAACTTGCCGTCGTCCAGGATGCGGATCGCCTGGATGCTCTCGGAGCCATCGGTATCGCCCGGGCATTCAATTATGGAGGGCACAAAGGCCGCGGGCTGTATGATCCCGCCATCTCTCCAAATCTGCATATGAGTGTGGAGGAGTATAAACACAGTACTGCTCCAACCATCAACCACTTCTATGAAAAGCTCCTCCTGCTGAAGGACCTGATGAATACAGAAACCGGGCGAAAGATGGCTGAAGAACGGCATCGATTTATGGAAGCCTATCTGGAGCAGTTTTACCACGAGTGGAATGGCACAGAAACAAGCCGTAAAGAAGCATGAATTCCAGCCCTCTTTCTTTAAATATTGACCCCATCAATGGGAACACCTCTCTTCCACTTTCCATTTCGCCCCACGCTCACTCCTTCTTCGGTAGGGCGAATTCGGTGGAAGGCCGGCATCCTGGGAGGAACTCTGGTTTCAATTCTGCTTTTCTCCTAGTTTAGTATTGGCTCGCAGGTCATTGAAACAATAGCCAGTCCCACTCGGTTGGCACACATTCTTCCTATTCCTCTGGATCGCATGGGGACCATTGCCATTATTTCTATTGCATTAGGAACCTCCGTTACTTCCTGGATATGGATAGGGAAAACACAGGCTCCCTATTTACGACAAAGACTATTTCGCCAATATGCCAGAACACTCATTGCCCTGACCTTCTGGTTCGTTTTATGCGCATTCACCAGGTTTACTACGCTTCATTACCTGGTTATATACTGGACGATCTATCACTTCAGTCTTCCCACTTTGGAAGCCCTGTATCCAGGTCTGGCCCTGTGCGTTGGTATAGTCCATATTTCCATCAACTGGATGGCGTTGCGGTTAGTATTTCAATTGCCCATTCGAACAAAGAGAAATACACGTTGACGCTCCTTCACAAGATCCACCGCAACGCCAACCCTGCCCAGTCTCCCCGCCGAATGGCCCCCAGACCGGACTGGGTAAAATAGCTGTTGACTTCAGCACCATCTCCGGCATAGCCCGGATCTCCCTGGCGGAAGGTATAGTGCAGCTGGACCACCGTTTTGGGATTGAACCACCAGTTGACGCCGACCTCAACATATGACTCCTGACCGGAAGGTTTGCCGATGGAGTCCGCCAGCAGCTGATCATTTTCACTCCGGCCTCCCGCCATAAAAGCATAGGTCAGCGTAGGCTCTATAAACCCGAGATGGTCGACGGCGAGGTTATACCCGGCCCTCAAATGCCCGGTCCGGATGATATACTGTTTGACCTCAAAGATGGGATCACCTGGAAATTCCACAGGATCCGTTCCCAGCCAGTGGATCTCCCCGTCCAGTTGAAATGGTCCGCGATTTACCAGAAGGTCGACACCAGAGGACCAGGAACGCCTGACCGGACCCAGGCCATTTGCCCGGGCACCACCGAGACCCAGGGATATTCCATTGCGCTTGCCAAAGGCATTGATCTTGTGTGATAGACTGTATTGCGGTGCCTCCGGGTCACCCCAGGTGCCCACCACTCGACCGACCAGGAGAACGGGCGGTTTCGTCTCCCCATTTCGATCAGGGCCAAAAAGTCCAGCATCCCATCGCAGCCAGGCCCGATCACTGCCCAACCGTAACTGACACCCCGCATTGATGCCTGGTGCTCTTCCCGGATTCCGATGCACCAGATGTTCCCGCAGGTAATTCTGATCCATGGTCTTCTCAATACTATTCACAGCAAAACCGCTGGTGATGCTTTCCCGGCCATACTGAGGACGGAAATAACCGACCGTGAGACGAGGGCCCTTTCCATCCCGACGAATTCCCCAGGTCACGTAAGCGTCAAGCAATCCGACCGATGGAAAGGAACCGTTGTTGGTTCCGCCAACTGTTCCGGAAGCTGGATTGTGGCCCACCTGATCGAATGCCAGTACGGTGGTGTAGGTCAGCCGGGGAAGGATCTCTCCTTTGACACCGATCCGGGCCCGGCGTAATTGCACGTTCCAGATATTGTAGGTTGGGGTATACCGCCCCGGCCAGGTGCCGCCATCAGAGTAACGGTCATGCTGGGGGGAATAGGTCCCCCACATCTGGAACATGGCGATGAATTCAGGCCTGGATGGTCTGTAGGTCCGCAGATCCACAAGGGAGTCCTGAGCAGACACCGGTTTGCCTGCTGTTATCAGCAGGAGGATAAACCCCACTTGAATCATTCTCATCATCATGACTGGCGATGAATGGTCACTTCAATCCACTAGAACAGAGGACGCTGGATATTCAATCAGTGTTTTTATTGTGGCAACTTGCTGGCCACAGCCCCATATGCCCAGGTACCCAGAAAGGCACCCAGGATAAAGATCAGCACGATCCAGAAGCCATTGCCGAGCAGGACCCACATCGGGCCCGGACAGGCCCCTGTGATCGCCCAGCCGATCCCGAAGATCGAACCGGCCAGGAGGTGGCGTTTGATACTCAGGGGCATGGGCGTGTAGTCGACCTCGGTACCTGCCCAGGTTCTCACCCGGGCACTTTTGAGGACATACATGGCGATGATGCCAGCTACTACTGCCACACCGATCACCCCATACATATGGAATGCTTCAAAGCGAAACATCTCCGTGATCCGAAACCAGGAAATCACTTCCGATTTGGTCATAATGATCCCGAAAGGGATGCCGATCAGAAAAAAGGCCAGATTTTTCATCGTTCTGTGTCGTTTGGGATTAGAGGATCAGGGGAAGGAGATAAGGCAGAACCAGCCAGGTCATGATCAATCCGCCGATAAAAAATCCGATCACTGTGATCAGGGAGGGAAGAGACAAATGGGACAGCCCGGTAATCGCATGGCCGGATGTACATCCTTCACCATAACGAGAGCCGAAGCCTACAAAAAAGCCACCGACCAGGGCCAGTACGACACCTTTCCAATTGGCAAAACTGAAGATCACGGTCGGCAGGAATCCAAGCCCGGTTTCGTCTGATTCCGGATAGGCGATTCCCAAACCACTCAAATAGTCGATGGTGGACGCCGATATGGCTACAGGTTCTGGGCTACGCAGATAGTGGACAGCGAGGATGGCACCTAGTACGCTCCCCGCGACAAAGGTCATCAGCCAGCGATTGTCCTTCGTATTGATGTCAAAATAGGGGATCTTCTTCCCGGCGCCTGCATATGCGCAGAGGACTTTAAAACTGGAGGAGACGCCGAATTTTCGTCCCATGAGGGTCAACGCAACCGAGACTGCGGTGATCGCCAGGCCTCCTACAGCCCAATGCCAGGGTTGACTGATCCATTCCAAAATTGTCATTGATTCAAATTTAAACGCCCAGAAAAGATGATTCAGTTGAAAATCGAGAAGCAAAAGATACGGAAAGGCCGAGACTCCGATATCGATGCCCCTTGTACAGACGCAAAGAACCGACATTGCAAACGCCCTTCCCGTGATGTATATCACAAAAGAAGAGAGTTGACGAATCGCCGCCAACTCCCTTCCGCTATGATCATCCGTAAGATGAACTATAATTCAGTCTCCTGTTCTGTGAATTCGGTCCGTTGAATATTCGTTTCTGTCAATGCCGTAAACCCGCCTGGAATATTGACCACGTCGTGGATTCCCCTAGCTTTGAGAATGGACCCTGCAATGACGGAGCGGTAACCCGTAGCACAATAGAGGAAATACTTGTTTTCCGGCTTGAGCTCATTCATATTCCGATTGATAAAATCCAATGGAAAACTGGTTGCCCCGACCACATGTTCGGCTGCAAACTCACTGTACTTCCGCACATCCAGCACCTTCATATTTTTTCCATCGAAAACGTTATCCAGTTCTTCCGGGGATAATTCTTCCATGGTGTCGATCTCTTCTCCTGCTTCCTGCCACGCGGCAAACCCGCCTTCCAGGAATCCGATCGGATGGTCATAGCCTACCCGGGCCAGGCGGACGACCACTTCGTCTTCACGACCGGGATCGGCCACAAAGAGAATAGGCTGTTTCAGATCAGTGATCAATGCGCCGACCCAGGGTGCGAAACTGCCATCGACCCCGATAAATATGGACCCGGGAATAAAGCCTTTGACAAATTTCAGCTGGTCGCGGGTATCCAGTACCAGGGCATTCTCGCCTTCCCAGGCGGCTTTGAAGGCTCGAACGCTCAAGGGCTGTGAACCTCGCTGGCGAACCACATCGATGGATTCGTAGCCCATTTTATTCATGACCGCATTCTTGGGGAAATACTGCGGCGGTTCCACCAGACCGGTAGTGACTTCCCGGACAAATTCTTCCCGGGTCATATCGGGCCGCAATGCGTAGTTGACCCGTTTCTGTTCACCGATGGTGCCCTGGGTCTCCTTGCTCATTTTCTTTCCACATGCTGATCCTGCGCCGTGGCCCGGATAGACGATCACATCATCCGCCAGGGGCATGATCTTGTTGCGCAAACTGTCGAACAGGTAACCTGCGAGATCCTCCCGGGTGAGGTCTGTCTTGATGGCCAGATCTGGTCTGCCGACATCCCCCAGGAAGAGGGTGTCGCCGGTAAATATAGCATGGTCCTTCCCCTTTTCATCACGGAGCAGGTAGGATGAACTTTCCATGGTATGTCCGGGCGTGTGCAGGACAACAATGGAGATATCCCCCACTTTCAGGACTTCGCCATCCTTGGCGATATGGGCATTGAAATTGGGCTTGGCTGTCGGTCCGAACACGATGGTCGCACCGGTCTGTTTGGCCAGATCCAGATGCCCGGAAACAAAGTCTGCATGGAAGTGCGTTTCCAGAACGTATTTGATCTGAGCGCCATCCGCTTTCGCTCTTTCGAGGTAGGGTTCTGTTTCGCGCAGTGGGTCGATCACGATGGCTTCTCCCTTACTTTCAATATAATAGGCGGCTTCGGCCAGACATCCGGTATACAATTGTTCTACTTTCATAAAGACTTGTTTTACACGAGGATTAATGGGACTGGAGGGCAGACCTCAGTCCAGTTGTTCACTAGTGTAAAAATACCCTGAAACGGACGCTCTGATTGTGACACCTGTCACGAAAAACTCTGATGCCGATCAGTGATTCAGCAGCGGCGTGGTGGGGATGTCGACGGCAGGTAGCCGGTCATCCTGCTGGCACTCCCAAAAGATACGGGCAGTGCAGGTTTCACAGATGGCCGGATCCAGTTTCTGGTAGATCGCGGCAAGGGCCAGTTTCTTGGTGGTAAAGAAATGGTCGGCTCCGATCTGATCCTTGAGGCCGGATTTCCAAAGCACATCCTGAGCCACAATCTTCAAACCAGTGATATACAGATCGCCGCCGAGAGACCTCAACTTCTCTGCCTCATGATGGAGCCATTCTGCTCCGGCCAGGTCAACGAAATTAATCCCATCGGCCAGCAGGAGGATTCGATTGAACCCGTCCACCTTCAAGTCGCTGAAAAACCCTTCTATATGATCGATCGCACCATAAAACAGGGAGCCATCAATTCTGACCACTTTAAGCTGGGGGCATTCCCGAATATCCTCCACTCGTTCCGTGTTGATAAAGTGATGGCGCACATCTTTCTGGCTAGGGGCCATGATGGCGATATGGGGCTTGGACGTACGGCGCAAATAGAAGAAAAGCGAAAGAAATATACCGATATAGATGGCGAACTCCAATTCAAAAAACAATGTGGCCAGAAAGGTGGCGATCAGCACGGTCGCTTCACTCCCACTTGCACGAATGACTTTTTTTATTTCTTTGAAATTAATCAGGTTGTATGCGACCACAAGGATCACACCTCCCATTGCCGCAATAGGCAGATACGCACTGAGCGGGGCCACAAATAAAACGATCAGGACAAGAAAGAGAGATGCCAGTATCGCCGCCATCGGGGTCTTTGCACCAGCATCATAATTCACACCTGAACGGGTGAATGAACCACTCCCCGGATAGCTCGAAAAAAAACTGCCGATCATATAGGCCAGCCCCTGTCCTATGAATTCCTGATTGCTATCCAATCGTTGCTGGGATCGAATGGCAATAGAACGACCAATGGCAGTGGCTTCGATCAATCCCAACAATGCAATCGCGAATCCGCTACTGCCCAATTTCGTAATGTTCGCAAAGGTGAGATCGGGAACTGCAAATGGCGGTAAATGTGAAGGCATCCTCCCGACCAGGGTGATCCCCTTTTCCGTTGCGCCCAGAAAATAGGTGGCTACACTTGCCAGGATCATACCACTCAGGAATGGAGGCACTTTGGGTAGCCATCGCTTGAGCACCAGCGCTACGGTAACGGCGATCATAGCAATGAGAAAAATCCACGGATTGATCTGAGAAAAGTGGCTGAAAATATAGGTAACCGTCTCGTGGAAGGCCAGTCCGTTCGGCATTTTCAGACCCAAAACATGTTTGAGCTGACTGATGCCAATCAGGATGGCTGCACCGGCTGTAAATCCGATGACCACACTGCTCGAAACAAAATTCACAAGCGTCCCGAACCGGGCAAGCCCCATCATCAACCGAAACGAACCGGCGATAAACGCCAGCACAATAGCCAGTTGGATGTACTGCTCCGAACCGGGCTCGGCATACACTGAAAGTGTCGCAAATACGATCAGGGAGATCGTGGTGGTCGGACCCGAGATCAAATGCCAGGATGAACCGAATAGTGCAGCAATGATCGGTGGGATCATCGCGGTATATAAACCATAAATGGGCGGGAGTCCCGCGATCATGGCAAAGGCAACACCTTGAGGCAATACTATTATTGCACCCGTCAATGCCGCCAGCATATCGGCCTTTACTGTCTTTTTGGTGACCATGGGCCACCACTGTAAAAAAGGAAAGATCTTTGGCCAAATGCCATCTGAACCATTCATGCAGGAAGCACCATTGTTTTATTGACCAACGCCATCTTTGAGTGATCCGTTTTCATTCATATTATCCAGGTAATACGTCTCATCTACCGGACGCAGGGCCCGCTTGAACCACAAGGGGCGTCGCAGCCCGCCTGGTCCGGGCGCCGGACGCGTCATCTTGAGCCACTCCCTGTAGATCTCCATCGACTTGTTGGTATCCACAAAGATATCACCATAGGCATCATCCGGTCCGGCCTTTTCGATCCGCACCCGCTGATGCCAGCAGTGCATTCCTGAAATGGGGTCCGGATGAACCGGGAAGGTAATATTCTGATGGACACCCCCGTCGCTCCAGAAGATCCGACTGGAATCATTGTCCTTGCTGTCAAAGGGCTTGACACCTGAAAGGGTCGACATCTTCCATCCGCCTTTTCCATCGTTCTTGATGGCGACCGTATTGGTTGCCCAGCGGTTGCCGGTTTTGTCTTCCGGGCGTCTCCACCGTCCCAGGTGATGGGAGCAGGCCACCACACCAGGCTTCATTCCCTCTGTCACCCACACCTTGTCGACAAAATAGCCGATATCGGTATTCATCTTCACCAGGTCTCCTGTCTTCAGACCAAAGACCTTTGCATCCTGGGGATGCATCCAGATCGGATTGCGGTTGGATATCTCGTACAGCCACTTGGCATTGCCGGAGCGGGAGTGGATCAGGGTTGGCAATCTGAAGGTGGGGACCAGTACATATTCACCCTTGCTCTTGTCCAGGGTCTCATTGTGGATATGACTCTTGATATAGGTCGGCAGGGCGTATTCGGGCCATCCCCAGTCGATCATGGTTTTGGAGAAAAACTCATTTTTCCGGGATGGGGTCGGAAAGCCTTCTACGGCTTTCCCATCGACCATGATGCCGATGGCTTTTCCACCTTTTTTCACGACCTGGGTCTTGGGATCCACTTCGGAACCCACCAGGGCCTCCGGTTTTACTTCATTGAGATTCTGGTGGTAACAATGCGGTTCGATCTCGAATGCACCGAACTTCTTCATGTAATCCAGGGGATTCAACCCTTCCTTTTCTGCCGCTTCCGGCAGGCCGGGAACACGCTCGAAGATATACTGGTAGTATTCATCGATCGTGACCTTTTCGCCGGGTCGGTAGGGTGACAGGAAGTGCTCCCGGATGCCCAGGCTGCCATCGGGGTCGATGCGCCAGCTCAGTTCGATCCAGAATTCATCTTCCTCCCAGACTTCGCCGGGATTGGCTTCATAGGTGAAGGTCACCGGCTTGCCATTCCGCCGGGCTGCCTCGCGCAGGACCGGCTGACGAAAGGCGATCCATTTACCGGAATGCGTCTCGTAACTGTTGATATCATGCCGCTCACTGGCCAGCCCCATGGGCAGGACATAGTCGGCAAAAAATGCGGTCTCACTCCAGGTCGGCGTCAGGGCTGCATGAAGTCCGAATTTGGATTCATCGCTGAATGCCTCGATCCAGGAGAACCCGTCCGGATAGGTCCAGACCGGGTTGAACACCCGACTGAAATAGACATCCATCTTTCCTCTGCCTTCCTTCAGGAAGTGCGGCAGGAGGAAGCTCATTTCGAAGAATGCCAGCGGGTATTCGTTGGGGAAGTGCAGCTCGTTCCAGAACTTTTGTGCTGGAGGCTTGGCAAAAAAGGTAGGTTTGAATTTGTTCCACTCACTGGGCATTGTTCCCCCTTTCGTGCCGACACTACCGGTCAGAACATTGAGGAAATGCAGGGTCCGCGCAACGGCCCATCCACCCAGGTTACCTGACCCGGCACTGCGCCAGTTGTGGGTGGCAAATTGCTCACCTGCCTCACCGATCAACCGGGCTGTCTCCCGGATCATTTCAGGCCGGACTCCACTTTCTTCATACGCGTACTCGGGGGTGTATTCGGCATAGGTTTCCTTCAGTTTTTCGATATAATTCTCGAAGGTGACCGGTGTGCCCGGATGCATGTGCTCCAGATATTCGTTCCAGTTGACCCATTGCTCCATATAAGCCCGATTGTACAGGCCTTCGTCCAGGATGATCTTGGCCATGGCCAGCAGGACGGCAGCTTCAGAACCGGGATAGGACGGCATCCAGTAGTCACTCATGCTGGCGGTGTTGGACAGGCGCGGATCCATGGTGATCAGCTTGGCTCCTTTCATCTTGGCTTCGATGATCCGCTGAGCGTGCGGATTGAAGTAGTGGCCGCTTTCCAGGTGGGCGGAGATCAACAGGATGACCTTGGCGTTGGTATGATCCGGACTGGGGCGATCATATCCGTACCAGATGGCATATCCGAATCGGGCGCCGGAGGAACAGATATTGGTATGACTGTTATGGCCGTCAATGTTCCAGGATTGGAGTATGCGGTCCATATACCCTTCATGCCCCGGGCGGCCCACATGGTAGGCGATCTCATTGTTCCGACCTTCCTGCAATGCCTTGCGAATACGTCCGGAAATATCATCCAGGACCTCATCCCAGGTCACGCGTTCCCAGTCGCCTGAGCCTCTCTTCCCCTTTCGCTTGAGGGGGTAGAGGATCCGGTCCGGATCCGTGATCTGATTGATGGTTGCGGGGCCTTTTGCACAGTTTCGTCCCCGGCTGGCCGGGTGGTAGGGGTTGCCTTCGAATTTGCGCACCTCGCCGGTTTCCTTGTCGATAAAAGCGGTCAGACCACAGGCACTCTCGCAGTTGAAGCAAGTCGTGGGCACGATCTGGTAATGCTTCTTTTCCCGGCGTGGATGAGCCTTTGCCTCATATTCCACCCAGTCATCCCACTGTTCCGGAGGCGGAAAATTGGTCAGTTCGGTGGTTTGGGTCAAGTGTGGCAGGTCCAGCTCCCTGTCCTGATGCAGGTCGGGAATCAGGCCGATCTTTTCGGCCATCCGTTCAATGAATCCAGGTTTCTTAGTCATAGCCTGATGTTCGTTTAGCTGAGTGGAATGCGCTGTGGCGCCTCGACCCAGATGTGTTCTGTGATATAAATGCCGGCCAAAACCAGAAGGGCGGCAATGACAAATCCGATGGTGGAACCACCGCCAAAATAGAGCAGGCCGAGGGGCAGGAGGTTTCCTAGCAGAACAGTGCCGATCCAGAACCGTTTCTGATAGCTGCCTTTCACGATCATGGTTACCACCCGATGGGTGTCATGGGTGGGATGGGGTGTGGCCAGTTCAGAGATCAGGACCACGATGTTCAGCCCGATGGCGATCATGAGGAAGGTCATCAGGAATTGGGTCCAGCCCGCTTCTGCACCGGTCACCAAATTGACCAATGCAAATATGGCGGCCCCGGCCATGAAGGCATGTACCAGCATGTGAATGGGCAAGGTGGGGCTCTGCCAGAAGTCTCGTCCTTTTGCCTGGGCAAAGAGGAAGGCCGTATAGACGGCAACCAGTACGGCGAATCCCGCCATCAGCCATTGTACCCAGGCTACTGTTTGTCCAAGATAGAGGAGCACCAGGGAGAGCGCCATCAATCCGCCGAAGAAGGTGATGGCATAGCCACCACGAGGTAGCCAGGATTTCCATTGTGGACGCAGGAGCACGTAGACAAATCGCTTGGGTTGGTCCAGGTCCATGACCAGCAGTGCACCGGTAGCGGCCAGGAAGAACATCCCCAGTCCAAGACTCCAGTATTGACCTGCCAGATTGGGGCCGCTCACACCCAGCAGCCATGCGATAAAGGGTACCAGGATGGCTCCCGTCGCAATGGCTTTTGTCCAGACATACCCGGAGACTTCCCATCCCCAGAGAATGCCTTTATCCGGTGCATCGTACACACGTCTCGGCTTTTTACCGATCAGGAGATCCACAGAGCGGGCATTTCCATTCTGGGCTACCTCCTCAGCGGTGGTTTCCTGTCCGTTCACTTCCATGAGTGCGGAAACCACATCCGGGTTGGAGAAGGCCATCTGTTCTGCTGCCTTGGCAAAGTGGCCCACCCCGCCTTCCTGGCGGCTCCACATATAGTCTTGTTGCTTGTCGGTCAGGGATGGATTGAGCGAGGCATCATCGGCATCAATGTAAAACAGGTTGGGCACTGTTCCCTTTTCCGGTTTTCGCACCTTCACCTGTTGCCGGCCGAGCAGCTGGGAGATCTCGGATTCCGGGTTGTCCATATCGCCGGAAATGATCGCGTGTTCCGGGCATACATTGACACAAGCCGGTTCCAGACCGATATCAACGCGGTGGGCGCAATAATTACATTTTGCTGCGGTATGGGTTTCCGGATCGATATAGAGTGCATCGTAAGGGCAAGCCTGCATACAGGACTTGCAGGCGATACAACGGTCCTTGTCGAAATCGACGATTCCATCATCGCGAATGTACAGGGCTTCAACCGGGCAGATCTCCACACAGGGAGCATCCGTGCAATGATTGCATCGCATCACCGAGAACAAGCGGCGAACATGGGGAAACTCCCCCTTCTCCACCTGCTTGACCCAGGTCCGGTTCACGCCGACTGGTACATCGTGTTCGGATTTGCAGGCGGTGGTGCAGGCATGACAACCGATACACTTCCGATTGTCAATGATAAAACCGTATTTCATAGTGCAAGTTTTCTCCAACCAAATGGAATTCCGGCCCCGTCTGTCGGGGCCGGAAGATCCAATCTCTCTTATCAATGCGCCTCCGGACTTTTCCGGCGGCGACCCTATATTACTTGACCAGGGTGCTCGGACAGACATAGTCTGTCAACGGCAAGCCAGCGGGTGCAAAGTCGTCAAAATTACCGATCACATTGATCAATTTGTCAAATCCACGGGCCTTCAGGATAGAAGCCGCAACCGTTGACCGATAGCCGGTACGGCAGTGCAGGTAATATTCCTGATCCCGTGAAATCTCTTCCATTTGCAGGTTGAGGAAATCCAGGGGCAGGGACTTCGCCTTGTCCAGATGTTCTCCAGTGAACTCTCCGGGTTTGCGCACATCCAGCACCTTTTCTGCTTTTCCTGCCTTCCAACGCTCCACAAAAGTCGGGGTGTCGATAGCTACAATGGTATCCACTTCCTTGCCAGCAGCCTTCCATGCAGGAAAGCCCCCCTTCAGGTAGCCGATCGCATTATCATAGCCCACCCGAGCCAGGCGCATGACGGTCTCCTCCTCGCGACCTTCCGGAGCGACGATGAGGATCTCCTGCTGGATATCCGGGACCAGGGCCCCGACCCAGGGAGCGAATCCACCGTCAATTCCGATAAAGATGGAGTTGGGAATGAAGCCTTCCACAAACTCGGTGTTCTCCCGAACATCCATGATCAGCGCACCGGTATCATTGGCCATCTGTTCAAACTCGTCCGGTGTCAGCGGATGAGCGCCTCGCTCCATGACCACATCGATGCTTTCGTAGCCTTTTTTATTCAGAGCGGCATTCTTGGCAAAATACTGTGGAGGAGCCAGCAATCCGCTGGTGACTTCATGGATAAATTCCTCCTTGGTTATATCTGCACGAAGGGCGTAGTTGGTTCGCTTCTGGTTGCCGAGCGTATCCCAGGTTTCCGAGCTCATATTCTTCCCACAGGCTGAACCCGCGCCGTGCGCCGGATAGACGATCACATTGTCCGGCAAGGGCATGACCTTGTTGCGCAGGGAGTCAAACAGCCAACCGGCCAGATCCTCCTGGGTCAGTCCCGTCGCCTTCTGGGCGAGATCCGGGCGGCCCACGTCCCCGATGAACAGGGTATCTCCACTGAACAGGGCATTGGGCTTCCCATCCTCATCACGGAGGAGGTAGCAGGTCGACTCCGGGGTGTGGCCCGGTGTATGTAACACTTCAATGGTCACACGTCCGATCTGAAATCGTTCTCCATCGGTGGCTTCATGCATGTCAAACTCGGTCTTGGCTGTCGGACCATAAACGATCGTCGCTCCTGACTTGCGGGCCAGATCGATATGACCGGAGACGAAGTCCGCATGAAAGTGTGTTTCAAAAATATACTTGATGGTCGCGTTGTCCTGATGGGCCCGCTCGATATAGGGCCCCGTCTCCCGGAGGGGGTCAATGATGGCGGCTTCCCCATTGCTTTCAATGTAATAGGCGCCCTGGGCCAGGCAACCGGTATAGATTTGTTCGATCTTCATAAACAGTCGATTTCTTTCGTTGATAAATTGGTGATCCAATAGTTGACTGGTCAAAGTTATGGATCACAAACAGAGGCTTTTGTGACATTCGTCACCCAGCTCAGGCAGGGTATCAAGATACGACTCTCTCCGCTTTCAGGTCCACCACCACCAGGACAACCATTGAATTCCCTTCTGCAATAGAGGAATGGCCGGACCATCGCTGAACAGTGCTCACGAGCCGGTTGACCGATTTTGGTCCGGACGAGAATCATTCACACTCCATTGACACTTCTCTGTGCCGAATCCTGGTAGTATTGTCTCCTCATTCCTCTTTTACAACCGGTAAAACCTTTTGACCCATGACCACTGAAGAAAAACCAACAGGATGGAAAACCTTCCTCCTTCGACACAGTCTTACCCTGCTGTTTGCCCTCATCGCCGGCGGGATCTTCCTTTGGGGATGGCTTTCGATGCGGTCGATGCAAGCGGATTTTGATCAACGGCAAACCGAATTGATCGACAGTTTCCATCGTGAGGTGGATACCCTCCACCTGGAGGGAATGGAGCGGACCGCAAAGGTCCTTTCCTGGGCCATTCGGAGTGAAGTAAGCCGCAACAACCAGGAGCAGGTCAATCAATTCTTCCTGCAGTTCATCCGAGATGCACGGGTGAGCAAAGCGCAGTATGTCGATGCGGAGACGGGAGAGATCCTCATCTCCACAGATAAGAAGGATGAAGGGACCTCCCTCCTCAATTCCCTGCTCCTCAGAGCCGAAAAGCAGACAGCACAGCAGGATTCCCTGCACTGGCGCATCGCCACCCCGGTGATGGGCCTGAACCAGAAGTGGGGCGTCCTGATCGTCGAATCACCGCGCTAGATCAGCCTCGTACATCTTCGGGCAAACCTGAGGAGTTGGTTATCTTCACCCGATGAGATCGCTGGTCATCCTGTTCTTTCTGCTGGCCCAACTGACTCCGGGTGTCGGTCAAAACCTTTTCCTGGACAGCCTGCTCCTGGAGTTGGACAAGCCTCTCCACGACACCACACGTGTGCTGACCCTGGCCGACGCGGCCTGGGAGCTCAAGTTCGACGACCCGGACAAGGCTCGTCATCTCTTGCAGGACGCCATCTGTCTCACCCAGAAGATCGGGTACCTGCGTGGGGAAGCCACCGCGTTCAACTATTTCGGAGTCCTGGAGACCATCCATGATCGATATGCCGATGCCATCCGGTATTACACCTATGCCCTTCCACTGCGTGAAGCACTGGGCGACCGGAAAGGGATGGCCTCCATCTACAACAACCTCGGGAACATCTATGAAAACCAGGGTGAGGGCCTGGATGCCCTGGCCAACTTTCAGCTCTCCCTGAAGATCATGGAACAGCTGGGTGATTCATCCCGGATCGCCAGGGCGACCTATAGTATGGCCGTGATCCATGAATCTTTGGGCAACTATCCGGAAGCCCTCAATCATCTGTATGATTTTCTTGGCTATGTCGAATCGCAGGATGACAAGGAAGAGATCGCGGCGGGGTACAACCTGATCGGTAATATCAAATCCGAGATCGAACTGACCGAGGAGGCCATGACCTGGTATCACAAGGCCCGGATCATCCGGGAGCAACTGGATGATATCTGGTCGCTGGCCATTACCTATCAGAACCTGGGGATCACGGAGGACAACCTCGGCGAGCAGTTTCAGGACAAGGACCAGGGCGATTCAGCCATCGTCCATCACCTCCTGGCCCTGGAATGGCTGGACAAGGCCTATGCCATCTATACTCAGAATGACGATCCGAGCGGGCGAGCAGATATCCTCAATAATCGGGGGGTAGTGGAGAAAAACCTGGGGTCATCCTATTTGCTGAACGGAGATCGCAAAGCAGCAGAGCAGGCCTGGATCCAGGCCCTGGAGCATCTGGCCGCCTCCCGGGCGATCCGGGAGGAGCTGGGCGATCAGGTAGGGGTGATCGAAACCCTGAACGGATTGGGGGATGTGGCACGTCGGCAGGGACGATATCGCGATGCATTGAACTATACCAATGCCTATTTCGACCTGGCCACGGCCATCAACAACAGCAAGTACATCCGGAATGGCTGGAAGGACCGGGCCCGGGTGTACAAGGCGTTGGGCAGATGGAAAGAAGCTTTCCACAGTCATGAGCAGTATGAGGAGTTACGCTGGGAGGAATTCAATGACAAGCGGGTCAAGGACTACGAGCGACGGGAAGTGCTGTACGGCGACCTGAAAAAGCAGATCAAGCTGGAAAAGCAGGAACAGGAGCTCGCATTGCAGGATGCCCGGCTGAGTGAGGCACGCACCCGGCAACGCGCTTTGATGGGCGGCGGACTGGCCCTGGCACTGCTTGCCCTGTTGTTGTACAATCGCTATCGGATCAAGAATAAGGCGAACAAGGACCTGGCTGAAAAGAATGTCATCATCGATGCCGAACGAAAGAAGTCGGACGACCTTCTCCTGAATATTCTGCCGGCGACCACCGCCCGCGAATTGAAGGAGACCGGGCGAGCCCGGGCCCGGCATTATGATTCTGTGACTGTCCTGTTTACAGATTTTTCCGGGTTTACGGCTACGGCAGCAAAGCTTGCACCGGCGGACCTCGTCGAAGAGCTGGACACCTGTTTTCGGGCCTTTGATGCCATTACGGCCCGGCACGGGATCGAAAAGATCAAAACGATCGGGGATGCATATCTGTGTGTAGCTGGTCTGCCAGAGGAGCGGGAGCATCACGCCCTGGACGTGGTTCGTGCGGCCATGGAGATGCAGGAATGGATGGAGGCGCGAGTCATCGAACTGGAAGGGCAAGGACGTCCATTCTTCCGCATGCGGGCGGGGATCCATACCGGTCCGGTCGTGGCCGGTGTCGTTGGCGATCGGAAGTTTGCCTATGATATCTGGGGGGATACGGTCAACACCGCAGCCCGGATGGAGAGCAACAGTGAACCGGGGCGGATCAATCTGTCCGCTGTGACCTGGGCCCTGGTCAGGGAAGAGATACCCTGCACCCCAAGGGGAGCCATTGAAGCCAAGGGCAAGGGGAAACTGGAAATGTACTTTGTGGAAAAATGATGCAGCGAAAGGCAGCAGATGGAAACGTGGCAGCGTTCTAAGAAAAAGAAAGGCAGCCCCACCAACAATAACCTTATCAACCTGGTGCTTTAACCTAGAGCACTATAGAAAAACGGAGTATGAGAAGAAAAGGGGCTGCCTTTTTAATCTTACACTCAAACGCCCCCTTTCCGTTCCCTCGTATGCGGATTTTGTTAGAGAAAGATTAAAAAAGGGGGATTTCCGAATATTTCTGGCCTGATCTGACTGCTTTTCCATGGAGATGGGAAAGTGGAGGAGGTTATGCTTTGCCCGCCGAAGCCTTTGCGGAGGTGGGAGGTTATGAGAAAAGTGGAGGAGTGGAGAAGTCGAGGAGGTTATGAGGTTATGGGAAAGAAAGGGTCCTATTAGTCAGCCACATGCAATTGAGGGCGCATTCTATTCATCCAACAATCCTGTGAATCCTGATATAGACAATTTGCGGTGTCCGGTATTCGGGTTTCGGAGTTCGGCCGTTTTAGATATAGATGGTCTGAGGCGGCAATGGACCAGGTTGGCATCCGTAATAACCTCATCCCCGGACAAACCCGCTTCAGCGGGATGTCCGGATCCAGACATCCCGCAGTGCGGGATCGTCTGGGCTCGCCCCTGCCTGCCGGCAGGCAGGCTTCTCCTTTCCAAGGAGAAAGGGGCACAAACGCTTGGGCCCATTACCTTTTACCCATTACCCATTACCGGCTTAGAGGGAGCCTGCTGCCCAAGTGGCGCAACCACTGACGTAACAGGCAAAGGGCGAAGGGCGAACGGCGAATGGCCGTGTTAACCTCACCCCTAGCCCCTCTCCTTTTCAAGGAGAGGGGAACCTATACGGCTGGGCTTTATACTTGTAGCACTCCCTCGTTTGCTCCCATTACCTTTTACCCATTACCCATTACCGGCCCAGAGGAAGGCTACTGCCAAGTGGCGCAGCCATTGACGTAACAAGCGAAGGGCGAATGGCGAAGGGCGAATAGCCGTGTTAACCTCACCCCTAGCCCCTCTCCTTTTCAAGGAGAGGGGAACCTATACGGCTGGGCTTTATACTTGTAGCACTCCCTCGTTTGGGCCCATTACCTTTTACCCTTTACCCATGACCGGCCCAGAGGAAGGCTACTGCCAAGTGGCGCAGCCATTGACGTAACAAGCGAAGGGCGAATGGCGAAGGGCGATTTCTACCTACTCCGCCACGACAATCCTCCCAGCACATACACCTCCACGTTCATCCGTGATCCGGAAGAAGTACATACCTCCAGCCAAACCATGACGCTGGAACACAAATTCATTTCCAAGGAAGGTTGATGTTCGGATGATCCGCCCAGACAGGTCGGTTAACTCGAACTGCTTTGCGCCTTCGCTTATAGCAGGACCCTTGAACAAGGCAGATTCACCCATAGGGTTTCCCCAAACAGTCCAGGAAGCCAGACCGGCTGTTGGCGTAGCGATCTGGACCAGCAGCTCGCCGATGGTATGGGTGACGACATTGGTGGTGATCGGCGGATTGAAATCAAACACGATGTCTGCCGTATTCTGAATGATGGTACCATTGGGCAGGTCGGGGAGTTGATCGATGGTAAACGTCACAAAACCCTTCGACCCTTCCTGACTGGCCGCACTGTCTGGCAGAGCGATGGGCTGAAAAAGAAACTCCAGGGTGTCATTTCCATAGATCTGCCAGGTATAATCGTGAGTCGCATAAAGCGGTCGGAAGGAAGACACGTCCAACTGAGCTGGAAGGACATCCCGGATCAGCACTCGATAGGCCGTATCTGTGCCTGTATTCTGAAAATCAATGGTGTACTGAATGGGGCGATTGGCGACCATCAAATGCTCGGGACCCACACCGGTCGGCACCGCCGACTTTTCATTGGGATCATAAGCCAGACGTACTTCCCGACAATCCATATCATAGGCCGCCTCACCCTGATCGACCCAGTAAGCGTTGATCAATCCGGGGTTCAATCCTCCACATCCTTCGATGGCTGCTGCAGTCAACGTGCCATCATCAAATTTGGTGGCTTCCATCCGGAAGGTAGAACCATCCGCCTGCACCTGGACGGTCATCTGTTGCATGGGATTGAGGGTAAAGGGAGCCATTTTCAGGATGACTTCATCTTCGATGATGAAATAGTCATGATCATTCATGGTCGGTGCATCCCCGATATTGGTCAATGTAAATTCCACCAGAGTATCACCTATGCATTCCGGATGGATGGTGATGATTGACCCGATGGGTGGATCGGGATCACAGGGATTATCAAGTGTAGCAAAGGCCTCAACACATAAGGTCTGACCCAGTAGAAAAGTATCGCATTTTGTTTTAACGATCAGATCGATGTCCGCTCGTTCGAAGATGTCCAAATCACCCAGGGCATAAAAGAGCGTGTCACCATTCGTCCAGGCGGGTGAAGGATTGGAAGATACGACATCCATCTCAACCATTGGAATCACAATTGAAGCGATGCTGTTTTCAGCGAGGATAGTTCCAATATTTTGGACGGATACTGAAACTGGGGTTTCTAGCAGGCAATTACGAAAAAATGATGGCAAAGCCAGATCAATTATCAATTCTGGACAATCACCTAAAGGCAACAATCGGAAGGAAATAGGAATTGTGTCTAAATATAAACTTGTATTTACGAAAATAGAATCCTCGCAGAATTTCCAATTCTTAAACAATTGATTACTTATTGTGACAAGTAAAGTTTCATTATTTTTAAAATACCCAAAGCAAGGAGAACCGAATTGGCAACCAAAATTATACAAATCTCCATCTGTTTCTACTGTATAATTAAAAGAATAAATCTCTATAATGGGAAGAGAATTGCAATCACTATATTCCAAAAGTTCAACTTTAGGTAATAAAATCTTGCCTCCACAAGATGTAGCCACCACGCCGCTTTCAAGACACTTATCATAATTATTCGATATCAACATCAAATCATTATTTTCAAACAATTTATCACAAACAGCATCGATCGAACAATAAGAAAGCTTGGGATTGTACTTAATCTCAGATACATTGCCCCCTATTTCAACTAAAGCCTCAAGACCACCCAAAGTCTCTAGATCAGGATTATAAGTTATTGACATTGATCCAATTGACTTTAGTGCATCCAATCCGTTCAAACTTTTTATATCACTACACTTATATATCCTTAAACTCCCCTTTATCTCTTGCAGTGAACTCAACCCAGATAGACTAATTATTTCACTATTTGAAATATTAAAGCCTAAAGAACCAATTCGATTTAGTTTAGGTAAAAAGTTCAGCGTATCAATTTTCACATAAATTAATGACAAATCCAGTATTAACTCATATAACGATTCAAAAGAACTTTCTTTAAAGTCTATCTCTGAATTCGTAAATGCCAGCTCAAAACAGGTCTCCAACTGACCAAATCCAGATAATGAAATCTTTGAATCAGTGAAATTTGACCCTGTAATATTTATTAGATCAGCATTCTTCAAAGAATCAAATGCTGCAATTATTCCTCCACTTGGCAAAGAAATATTAAGCACATCCCACATGTTTTTCAAACGATTGAATCCAACTATTTCAGTCCCCGAAAGGGAGGAACCTGCCAATAAAGACTGTAATTGATTAAATCCAATAATTTTTCCATTTGTTGCACTAATTTGGAGTCCACCTCCAACATGCTTTAATTTATCAAAGGGGTATACACCCACTCCAAAATTGTGGTTAATTATTAAATTTCCTGCAACAGTTTCCAAACTCGGTAAATTGAATACATCGACAACGGGAGAAACATTTATCACAATTGAGCCCATAACATCAACAATCCCATCCAATCCGGAGTAATTATTGAAACTTCCAAAAATTGATAGATTCCCTCCAAACCTCTTTATTGATGACAATCCATCCAAGTTTAAATAGTTTCCATTATTTATCACCACATCCCCCTCAATCTCGGTACACCCCGGATAATTGATCGGAAAGGAGTCGATCTGCCCCTGGGTGGTGAATGTGATGCCATCCGGCAAACAGGATTGTGCCTCAGATGAGAACAGGAAGGTGAGCAAGAATACAAGGGTCAGGAGCAGGGATTTCATGGTCAACAGATTTTGAATCATCGATCTTTCCCAAAGATGCAACGATATAGGTTCTCAGAACAAGGACAAAATACATCACTTGTCAGCTATTTTATAGTTATAATTATCACTATTCACTTGTTATTCAATAGAATATGCAATATCTTGTCGAATCATGAAAAGCAGTCTGCTCTACAAATACTGGTCAGAACTCCCTGAATCGACCCAACAACAGGTCGCCCAGGCAGCACAATCCCCTCTGTTTAACAATCGGGAGGATGTCAGCCAACTGATCGACCTGTTGATCAGCGGTCCACCACCCACTAAAGAAGCCGCCTGGAAGGTGGTTTACAAGGAAACTCATCCACCCTACCACGACGGGAAGTTTCGCCACCTGATGAGCTACACCCTGGACCTGATCCGGGAGACCATGGCCTTTTTGGAAATACGCGACCAGGACAGATTGGTGCACATGCAACTCCTGCAATCCATGAAGCGAATGGGTATGCACACTTTGATGGACAAGGAGATCACCCATGCCAGGACCCTCCTGGAGAAATTGACCGATCGAAGCGCGACTCATTTTCGTGAAAAAGTAGACCTCGAAGCCCTGATCTTTGATCACAACCGCATGCTGCGTCGCGAACGTACGGATCATTCCAGCCAGCTTTTTGATGACTTCGGCACTATGGTCGCGATCATCAGCCTACAGCAGGGGTGCACCAAATTGGCCCAGGCCTCCTTCTTCCCTTCCGACAGCACCATCCCCTACCTGGAGGAAACGGTCCGCCTGATCGAAGAAGGTCAATTCGCCGACAGCCCCGCAGTTACCACCTGGTATGCCAGCTACCAGGCTCTCTCCGAACCCGACAACCGTGAGCGATTCCTTCAACTGAAGGAATGTATCGCCAAACATGCCCCTCTGTTCCCAGAAGAAGAATTACGAGACCTCTACATCCTCGCATTGAATGTGTGCATCCGCAGGATCAATGCCTCCGACAAAGCCTATATCCGGGAAGCCTTTACCATCTATCAGGCCGGGTTGAAGGCCGGCGTCTTCCTGGAAAACGGGCATCTCTCCAAATTCACGTATCGCAATGTGTTGAACATTGCCCTGGCCCTGGAGGAATGGGTCTGGGCAAAGGCCTACCTGGAAGAATACCGGCCCTATCTGCCACCCCGTGAACAGGAACAGATCTACACCTATAACCTGGCCACCTATTATTTCCGCAAACAGGACTATGATGATGCCCTGACCCTGCTACGCGATGCCAAGGTCAGCGAGACACTGGAACAGTTTGATGTGCGTAGAATGATGGTCCGCATCTATTATGATCGGAACGAAATCCAGGCCCTGGACTCATTACTGGACAGTTTCGACATCTATTTGCGGCGACACAAAAAAGGCGGCTATCATCGAAAGATGTTCATCAATATGGTGCGGATCATGCGAAGCCTGATCACCCCCAGAGGCGACATGGACCAGCACAAACAGAAACTCCTGGCCCGCATCGAAAAAACGGAATATCTCGCTGAGCGGGAATGGCTGAGAAGTTTGGTGGCTCAGGAGGGAGTATAGGAGTTGAGGAGGTTATGAGTTAAGTGGAGGAGTGGAGGAGGTTATGAGGTTATGAGTTACGTGGAGAAATCGAGGAGAAAAGTTATTGGAGTTATGGAGATGCGGCGACATCTGCCTTCCATGTCAAGCCCTGAAGGGGCGAAATCTCGCAGCCCCAGGCATCGCCTGGGATAATTCAGTACCCTGTTCCAAGCCCTGAAGGGGCGCAATAAGACACTCTCGATCGGAGATGCGCCGGTGCTGTGTTGTTGAAATCGCGGTGGGTCAATCGGGGGGTCAGATTTCGGTGTTCTGCCAAGGTGGCGAAAACCACTGACGCGCCCTGCGAAGGGCGAACAGCGTTTCTAAGAGCGGGAATTGATTCCGCCACTGTATAGAGGCGTCTCTTCGGTTTCAATTCCGTTCAAAGTTGTTTTGTCACCCTGTTTGCGGTGCCGGCAAACATGTCGCCAAAACAGAGTTCTCCATTCATTCAAACCCCGGGTTTAAACCCGGGGCTATTGTATTGGACCCCTACAGGGTCCTCCTTGCTTCGGAGTAGAGGGCCTTACTGTTGGGCCCTTTACCCATCACCTTTTACCCATTACCTGCTTAAAGGAAGCCAACTGCCAGAGTGGCGCCAGCCACTGACGTGCTCAGGCGAATGGCCCCGAGGACTCGGGGGCGAAGGGCCGTGTTAACCTCACCCCTAGCCCCTCTCCTTTCAAGGAGAGGGGAACCTATACGGCTGGGCTTTATACTTGTAGCACTCCCTCGTTTGGGCCCATTACCTTTTACCCTTTACCCATTACCGGCTTAGAGGGAGCCTGCTGCCAGAGTGGCCCGAGCCACTGACGTAACAAGCGAAGGGCGAAGGGCGAATGGCGAATAGCGTTTTCACCCCACAATCTTCTTCGCCTCTTCCATCTTCCTGGGAAGCTGGCCGGTGAGGATATGCCAGAACATAATAAAGTCGGAGATCAGACTGAAAGCCGGGTAGGTGAAGGTGGCCGGCTTGTTCTTCTCAAAAAAGAAGTGCCCCACCCAGGCAAACCCGTATCCGCAAATGGGGACCAGGGCGATCAACCAGCCTGGCCCGACGAACATGCCAAAAAAGAACAGGGCAATCAAGCCCGCGGTGCCGATAAAATGCAGGGCCCGACTGGTCGGGTGCTGGTGCTCAGTGAGGTAGTAGGGGTAGAACTCCTTGAGAGTGGTGTATTTTTTTGGCATGATTTTGACTTGGTGGGACGAATTTAAAACGAAGTCAACATGTTAGTAGTATTTCCAGCCAAGTTTTCACCTTTGTCAGTGCATGATCACAATCTGTTCGTGTATCACCTGACCTCCTGATGTCTTCAATTCTATCTGATAAATTCCTGGATTGAATTGGTTCAGATTTAATTCCTGATCCAGTATTCCGGACAGAACCAATTGCCCAACCGAGTTCCAGAGTCGAAAGGAACAAGGACCAATGCCGGGCTGCATATAGATTTGGCCAGTTGACGGGTTGGGGAAAAGCAAAGGACCAGCTTGTTCCGTGAACGAGTGGTCACTTGATGTTGTCATTTCCAGACAAATCCAAACCGGTGACATGGACAATGGCGTTTCAACCAGTGTCTCCTTGGCATAGGCATAGCCATCCACCAGCCACATCATCTGACAAGGTGACTCGTCAAACAATGCTTCCTGGTCCATGCTAAAGGTTAAATATGAAGGCGACCAAATGCCTTCTTTTTGTTGACTGGTGAACACCACATCGGTTCGAGTCGGTAAAACCGATGCAATCAAATGCGGGTGATCCGTCAGAGAACCTGTTATTTGAATTTCTTTTGGGTGCTTCACACCAAACCAAATGCCGTAAGGTTTTACACTTTCCAATCGTGGAAAGAGTGAAAAGGTAGTGTCATCGGGGTGCACCCAAAGGGTGTCTTTTAGTAAAAATGAATGGGGGACCAACCGCAACTGTTTGCCAATCAAATCCTGGGGCTTGTAATTAAATGGGGATCGGCTGTGCCAATAATTCCTGGCAATACCAAAGACATCTTCTTCATCCACTTCTCCATTTCCCGAAATATCCAGGTGGACCAAATCCTGGCCGACAATACTGGTTTGATTCCAATATGTCCTTGACTGAGCCGACCAAGAAAGAGGCACAAATTCACAAAGCCCTTTCTGGTCAAAATGGTATCGGTGGACAATGAAATCCGCCCCATTTACCTGCCCATCCATATTGACATCCCCTGGCCAGGTTCGCGTGGGCAGGATTGGATCTGTAATCCCGTCCATGCATTCCGGTCGGTTATCATACAACGTGTTCTGCAAGTGCTTTCCATACGATTTGATGGATGCATGCAAGCCTTTACCATCGGGTACCGGAGATTCGTACATGCCGCTGACCCCGGCGAGAAGGGCCCAGGCACCGGGCTTTAATTCACCCCGCACTTTTACTCGATACAAATACGTATAATCCAATTGAGAAATCTCATCCGGCATGGTCCAGTCTACCTCTGATCCTGGAACTCCATCATAAGGAGCCTTGGCATAGTCCACTGACAACTGGTTATATCCGGTACCATTTCTGGTCAATTTGGTTCCATCTTTCCAGCTCCCTGTCAGAATGCGATAATATTCTTTTGCCGAAATCGGTGCTGAAATGGCGAATGGATAACCGGGTGAAGCCTGGTTGAGAAAATACATTGCACCATCCCCCTCCAGAACATCATCATCCCACCAAGGGTTGATACCGGGGCGGACAGCATACACATGATCATAGAAGATGAAGCTCTGATCACAAGAGTCCGGATCTGTGTAGAAATATGCGGTGTTGTAATCCGGTTCAAATCCCGCCTTCATCGGGCAGGACAATTCCGGTTTTTGCCAGAATCCGACATACATGGAATCCAGTGGTTGCTTGCTCACATTATGAATCAGGTAATGCGTCAGGATGGCTCGGTTGGCATTTGCCCCTTCTCCCGGGCATTGCATTGGCGAAGAGATAACATGGACATTCAACGGCATGGGTGTGGCAGATTTCAAGGCCGGATCATCTGCATCACCCATATGGAATATGGTATACATCACTTCTTCTCTAACTGCCCATTCCATATCACCATAATCCTTTGGCCAGTCGCCTTGCATCGGATCATAAATCCCATCTTTATCATGATCATAGTATGGTGCCATCATCTCTTCCGGATATGGAAACGGAAATCCATTGAAGGTTTCAAAATACGGGTTGCCATAGCCTGGCCAGGCAAAAATGGAAGGGTGTTGAAGCGGGTTGATCACACCGTCATTTCTGTCGGTCCAAAATGCTGTTAATTCTCCATAAGTCACCCGCCAACTGTTATCTCTGAATGGCCTGGTTAATTCCGGATCGGCTTTTCCCGTTGCCGGATCCAGAGGACCAAATTGATTTTGTGAAATTTGATCATCATGCTGTCTGATTGCTGTCACAACTGGATTGCCTCCTGGCATAGTACCACCAATCCAAATCCCCTTCTTCCAATTAAATGAAAGATCATAACCCTGTTTCCGCAGCATGGCTGGCCCACTCATAACCAGTCGACCTGGGGCCATGGTCACCAGAAGGTCGTTTCCCGCCAATGACCGCTTTGCCAGAGTGAGATCCAGTAAAGGAGAATCCTGGCCGATGACCCATTGTGCCGCAATACACATCAGAATAATAGATAGATAGCATGAAATGATTCGACTGGCAGGGAGCATTGTGCAATTCATGTCGCGAGTTTGACCATCAATTTCTTTCTTCCATGGCTGAAACAGAGGAAAATATGCTCAAATGTCATCCGCTTACCAAGTCAGTTCCGACTCACAAATCAGCCTGACAATCCAACAGGCGCCATTCTGTCATGCTCATTTTAACTATTTTGCCATTATGGCATGCTGGTTAGGGTGAAAAATGTCGGTTTGACAGAAAATTCGGCTTGGAACAAGGCTTGTACTGGATGAGGCAAAAGCAAAACCTCATGAAAATGATTTCGTATTCTCCAGCACAGAGCCGCACAGCGGCAGCAAGCGTTCGTCCCGCGATGAATATTCGCGAAGAGAACCAGAACATCGAACTCCAGTTTGTGGTACCCGGCTTCCGTCGGGAAGACCTGACCATCCAGGTCGATGACCAGCATCTGGTCATTACCGGTCAACCCCGCCAGGAAGAGATCAACGGCTATGTCCGCCGTGAGTTCCGACCTGCACCTTTTGAAAAGCGGTTCAAGCTGACCGATCGTGTGAATCAAGATACCATCCAGGCCAAAGTGGAAGACGGCATCCTGCATGTCACCATTGGCCTGATCGAACCCATCCGCCGCGAAATTGCAGTGGCGTAAACCAGAAAAGATTCTTCAACCTTAAAACCAAAATCACCATGAAACCCAGTATCTATCGCCCATTCAGCCCCGTATTTAAAGGCTTCTTTGATGACCTCCTGCCCAAGAACATGACATCCATGTTTGGTGGAGACGATTTCTTCACGACCCCGGCAGTGAATATCAAGGAAACAGAGACCAACTTCCATCTGGAAGTTGCTGCTCCCGGCTTGCAAAAAGAAGACTTCAAGCTGGCAGTTGAGAACAATATCCTCACCATTTCCGCCGAAAAGCAGAAAAGCGAGGAGGATCAAACTGACAATTACACCCGGAAGGAGTTCCAGTATGCCAGCTTCAAGCGCAGCTTCCAGCTGCCGGAGCACATCCAGGAAGAAAAGATCCTGGCCACCTACGACAATGGTGTCCTGACCATCGATCTTCCAAAGGACGAGGCAACCATTACCCCCAAGGGACGCACCATTGAGATTAAGTAACGAAGCTTTGAAGTTTGGTAAAGCAGCCGGCTCCCGCCCAGGGGCCGGCTTTTTTTGAATAAGGAATGAGGAAGTTGAAATGAGGAATAAGGAAGTTGAAATGTAAAATGAGAAAGGGATATCTCCGAATGCCGAACACCGATTCGATATTGCGATATTTCGTTATTGAGTTATTTCGAACAAGGGATGAGGGATGAGGGATCAGGAATGCCTGTCCGCGGGGAAGGAGGACGGGAAATAGGGAATAAGGAAGTCAAAATGTGAAATGAGAAAGGGATGCCTCCGAGCGACGAATCACCGATTCTATATTTCGTGATTCAAAAGGGCTGAGGACTGAATGTTGGGCCCTTTACCTTTTACCCTTTACCGGCCTAGCGGAAGCCTGATGCCGGAGTGGCGCCAGCCACTGGCGTAACATGCGAAGGGCGAAGGGCGAATAGCGAATAATCGCGTGTACCCAATGCGAATTATCTTTGCTTCCATGGCTCGTATCAAACTCGACATTCCCGAACACCTACCCTTCCAGACCGAGATCGTAGTGCGCATCACCGACCTCAACTACGGCAACCACCTGGGCAATGATCGATTGCTGGCCTATCTGCAAGAGGCCCGGGTACAATGGCTGGCATCCGTCGGCCTGTCCGAACTGGAGGCCTTCGGAGTGGGATTTCTGCAGGTGGACTCCGCAGTCCTGTACAAGGCGGAAGGCTTTTTTGGCGACCGGATCACCATCGCAGTTGGCACTTCCGACTGGACGCGAAAAAGCTGGGACTTCGTCTATCGCCTCACCTTACCCGACAAGGGCGATCAGATCCTGGCTCTGGCCAAAACGGGAATGGTCGCCTTTGACTATGACCATCGGAAAGTAGTAGACGTACCCGAGATATTGATGACCACGTTAGGTGCATGAGGCAGCGATGCTCCCGGCGATTGCTTCTATGGTTGAAAAGAGGTTATTGAGTTATTGAGTTATTGAGTTATTTCGAAAAAATTCCATTTCCATGCGATTTATCTTATTCATGATCCTCACCCTGGGCTGCCTGGACCTGTCAACTGCTCAAAACGATTGCCCCCTGCAGGTGGGTACCAACCTGGCCGGCCCTGCCGACTACGGCAGTGAATGGCCCCTGGTGGACATCATGAAATACGCCCGGACCTGGACGACCCACAATGCCTACTGGGTCGGCGGTGGGGTCAACCCCTGGGACACCCAGGTCCTCTCCTCTTTTGATCTGGATGAAAACGGCTGGCCAATGCAGGTCCCCGTCGAAGACATTCCCGGCACCGAAGCCCCGCAAATCGTCCTCACCGTCTGGGCCAATACGGAAGTGTTGCCCGCGGGGACCTATATCCTCCTCTACGAGGGAGAAGGCACCCTCACCTTGCGGTGGGATGCCCAGGTGATCAACTCCGAACCGGGAAGAATGGAAGTCAATGTCACACCCGGTGTCGCCAATATCATGGCCCTGGAGATCAACGAAACCAACCCCGCCAATCATATTCGCAATATCCGCTTGCTGATGCCCGGAACCGAGGAAACATATCAGGAGCAGATCTGGTGTGACCAGTGGATGGCGAAACTGGCCCCATTTTCTGCACTGCGATTCATGGACTGGGGGTATACCAATAATTCACCACTTGAAGAGTGGACGGATCGCGCACAACTGACGGACTATGTCTATACGGACGTAGGAATGCCCTACGAATTGATGATCCGGGCCTGCAACGACCTGGACAAGGACGCCTGGGTCTGCATCCCCCACCTGGCCAGTGACGACTACATCCAGAAAATGGCACAGCTATTCCATGATGAACTGGAGCCGGATCGCAAGCTCTATGTGGAATACTCCAATGAGACCTGGAACTGGTTGTTTCAACAAACCCACTATCTCAATGACCAGGGAGACCAGAACACCCCCTGGCCGGAGCGCACCGTGCCGTTTGTCCAGAACGCCCTGGATATCTGGTCGGATGTCTTTGCCAATGATCTGGACCGCATCGTTCGTGTGGTCGGCGTCCAGCATTCCTGGCAGGACGTAAGCAATCGGGTGGTGTTCAACATGGAACCGGGCTCCTTCGATGCTTTTGCACCGGCAGCGTATTTCCACATCCCCGGCGAGGGGCACAATGCCCTCAAGGCACTGGGAAGCAATGTACCTGTCAATGAAGTCCTCTCCTGGGCACGACAGGGCATGCTGGAAGAAGCCTGGACCTGGACGCTCAGCCAGCAATCTTCGATCGCAGATGAACTGGGCATTCCCATGCTCTATTACGAAGGCGGCCAGCACCTCACGCCCGATCCCTGGGGTACAGACCAGAATTATGGGCCCGCCATGGTGGCAGCACAACGGGATTCAGGGATGTACACCCTGTATCGGGAATGGCTGGACTCTCTCAGTACCCTGGGCAATATCCAGACCCCGGGCCTGTTCATGCACTTCTCCTATATCGGGGTCCCCAGCCAGAAGTATGGCAGCTTCGGCAGCCTGGAATGCCAGTTTTGTCCGGACGAGTATTTCCCCAAATATGAGGCCCTCGTAGACTACCAGGAAGATTGTGGTTCAACTACTTCAACCCGTGATCCATCCGACCCAACATCATCTATCAGGGTATACCCCAACCCCTCGCACGGAGGACCCGTGATCCTGAATTGGCCCATTCAGGAGTCCGGTCGCCTGTTTATTTATGACATGCAAGGGATACAGGTTTTGGAACAAGCGATCCCTGGCCCGGGCAACCACCCGATCACCCTTCCGGACAGGCCCGGTCTCTACACAGGATTCATCCAGACGGAGAACGGGCATCGTCAGCAGGTCAAACTGGTCAGGGTTCCCTGATCTTATCCAGCCAGGTAATAGGCCAGGCCCAGTCGCAGACCCAGGAATCGGAATCCGACCCGTTCCTCCGGATCATCGATGGTGCCACCGATCCGAATGGTCGAAAAAGAACCGAACCTGCCATTCAATCCCAGATCGAGGGCCAGGACAGGCGACATGAAATACTGGGCACCGAGTCCCGCTTCAAAACCGGCACCCCGGGTGACCATGGAAAACTCGCCTACATAATTTCCGGCATCATCAAAATAGGAGATGGGCTCCAGCTGCAGGGATTGCCAGGAAAAGGCGGCTCCCAGCCAGGGCCGGAATTTGTGGAGGGTCCCCCCGAAATGGGTACGCGCACCCAAAACAAATGTCCGGGAGCGATAGGACTTGTAGTCTTTCTGGGTGTATCCACCCGCAAACCGGTAACTGGTGTACCCTTCAATTTGCTGTCCGAACCCGTAGGAGACACCCAGAAATCCGCCCAGAAATGCCTCGCCATCGACGTCACCCAGATAATAGCTGGAGGACGACCAGGTCTCCCAGATGGGACCACCCCTGACGCTGAAGCCCGCCGTCGATGATTGAATGCCCTGCGCCGATAGACCATTGCCGCCAAGGAAGACGACACAGATCGTCATCAGGAAGAAACAATGTCTGCGTGAATAGTTCATTGGTCTGGTGTCCATAATATCCTGGCTTCTTTCAAAACAACGTTGGCAAGTTCAGTGCCTTTCGGAAAGACCACTTCCCCTCTCCTCGAATCACTGTATTCCGGATAGGACAGATCCAGCCATTGTCCGTCTGTGGTTTGGACATCCTTGATCCGGAATGCCAGAGCACCTTTCACCTTATTCAGTGAGGATTCAGCCCGGGTGACTTCCGCCCGGATCATTGCCCCGGGACGGATCACCTGATGTGGACCGACCTGGACCTCATCCAGAGAAGTCAGTTGCACCTCATCCCCGGTTCGACTTCGGTCAGAACTGATCGTCGTGGCCAGTACCACCCGGATCATCTGACGGGGAATGGTGATATCCAATGCCCTGGGTGGAGGTGATTCGTTGCCGGACTGGAGGTCCGACGTGGCGGACTCTTCCACCGGCATGGCGGAGGTTTTTTCTGGTGAGGGCACAGGCTTTTTTACGGGAGGAGGAACTTCCTTTTTCTGTTCAGCCGGTGGTGGGGAAAAGTCGACCTTTTTCTGGCTCGGCGTGGTGCGGACTGGTTGTTCCAGGGCTGTGTTTCCCACCTGCTCAGGTGTATTCCGGGCCATCTCCTGCGTGCGTGTGGGGGCCCCTTGATCCTCAGCAGTTTCCTCCGGAAGGTGTTCCGAACCTGAATCCATTTGAGCCAGTTCTGCCGGAGAATCCGAATGCTCTTCACCGGCAAAGGGCCACCAACCCGACAGTGACAGGGCCAGGATGCCGATCACCGCAGTGAGGATCCAGGGCCACGGAAATCGGCGCTTTCGGGAGGGTTCCTCCCGATGATAAATGGGAGGAGGCTGACCTGTCGATGATGACGGAGCAGCGCTCTCCCTGGATGCTGCCAGTTTCTGACGAACAGCGGCAAGCAGGTCCGTATAATCACTCTCCTGGTGCAGCTGGATATTCAGCGTATTGATATCCTTGAGGATGGCGGTCAGCCGGGCGATCCGATTGCGAATGGTCTGGTACAGATTGAGATCTTCCGAGATCCCCTCGATATAGGTGATGGATTCGAGCTCGCGGATCTTCTGTTCCAGTTGCTTGGTCTCCTGTTCCCAGTATTTCACCAGTTCGAGGCGCTGGGTGGATTTGGCAATATCCACTTCTTCCAGGACGATCGGGAAGATCCGGTCGAGGACCCGGTTGTTGTCATAGATCTGCAGGAGCTCAAACATGCAGTATTCGGAATGCAGATACTTGTTACTGACTACGATAATGATGATATCCGCCTGGCCCAGGTTGACCATGAACTCCTGGATGCTCTGGCGATATCCAAGGTCTTTTTTGTCATAGATGACAGGCAATCCAGCCCGATCAAACACACGGACCACTCCCTGGACGATATCTTCACTTTCACCGCCCCAGGCGTGGGAAATATAAATCCGCGGATGGGCCTGACTCATGAGGGATCTGCCTTTTTATAGGTCTTTTTGAAGATCGATTGATCACAGACATAATATTCGCCTTCCACCCCACGCATGAGATAGTCACCCGGCTTTCCCTTCATGACCCCTTCCAGGGATTCCACTTCGAAGGGTTCGTCAATCTTGACAGCACTCACAATGACCGGTTTCTTCATCACCTTTTCGAACGGGAGCTTGTGTTTTTTTCCAGCCGTGAATCGCAGGACACCTGCAACGGGATCCCGGGTCAGGTCAAATCGTTTGGGGAAGAGACCCGGTGATAGAACCTGCTCTGCATGCCTCTCGCCAATCTCGGACAGGATGCCGATGTTTTTGGGGTTGTCCATCTTGGAGATGGCCAGCGCTCGTTTCCGGTCGGATGGAAATCCGAGTTCGGTCAGCGATTCAGGATCAAGGTCGACATTGAAACGCAGGTAGCTAAGGACATGCTGACCGTTCAGGCGGTCATGTTTCAGATCGCCGACCTCGCTGTCGATCTCCCTGGCCGTCGGCGAGTCTGACAGCATTTGCAGGATCAACTGGTTGTAGTGGTTGGCATCGGAGAGGAAGTGTTCCGGCAACAGGGCAGCCCAGGACATCAGGCTCGGATTCTTCATATCCTTCACCTCGTAGATATGATTGATCGCTCCCGTCCCACAAGAGACCAGGAGGATATTTTCTGTACCCATCGGCCAATGGAAGGGAAACCCCCTGAGTGTCGCGATCAGGAACAGTTGCAGGGAAGGATTATTGAACATGCTGATCCCTCCGTCAATAAAGGCACCTTTTTCTTCCTGGCCTACCTTGAGGATGACCGGCAGGAAATAGGTCGGTGCCGCCGTACTGGCCCGGACAACTTGCCAAAGGGGCAGATCTTTATTCTCCGCATAAAACTGACCCTCCGGATGATTGAGAATGGGCCAGGTGCTGAAGGTATCCGCCCGCTTGGTCACGATACACAATCCGGTTTTAATCCGTTCCTGATCACCCATCAGTGTATCCCCGAGAATCCGTTTCAGCGCGGTGGTCATCGGCTTGCTGTCGTACTTCATCCCCTTGGTCAGGTAGGGCAATACGCC